>JAJZBS010000123.1 GCA_021851885.1 Actinomycetes bacterium
CTCGGTGGTCGGCGTCGCAGGAAAAAATGGCGGGTCAGCCTCTACGGCAGCCCGGGACCGAGCTCAGTGGCGCCGGTGGTGGTCACCGCCGATCGGCGACAGGTTGCCCCAGACCCTCGGCACGCCGGACATCGTCAGCGTCTTCCACGATATGGAAACCGCAGGCCGCTCGCCCAACACGCTCCGCACAGTTGAGTCCACCAGAGTGGTGTACGAGGTGATGAGCAGCTCGCCAACGTCGTCTTCGGCAGCGGACTGCTCGCGACCCGCGTAGATCTGCCGTGGCCGATCCGCCCCTCGCGCATCGGATGGTTCGAGCTTCCTTGACCAGGACCGACGCGGCGACTCCCGAATGCCTTGCGACCTCGAGAGCGCGCCTCGTGAGGCGAACCGGGCAGACAAGGAGAGGCGACGTCGCAGTCGTGGTCGACACGCCGCGCTGACAGAATCGCTTTCAACCTGGGAGATTCCTTCTCGTCGTCACCAAGCGTTGCCGGCGCGTGCTCACGCAGCGTTGCCGACCCGTGTGCAAACAGCGTGGCCGCTAACAGCGGCGGTGCGGGCCCGTCGTTCCGGGGGCGGTCAGGCGGGGAGTCGGTTGGGGCCACGGGAAGCTCCTTCATCCATTGGGTGGCGAGGTGCCGTCACCTCTCCCATGGATCCGCGCGCTTCCTGAGCGCTTCCTGAAGGCCTCCTTGGCCCTTTGCGCCTGGTCACAGAAATTCTTTGGCCGTTGAAAGTCGGGGTCGAGACGGGGTGTGTCCCTGTAGCCGGCCGCGTGCCCTCCTTGCCGGTTGTCCGGCCGCTCTCGACCACATGGCAAGTGGGCTCGCCGGGGGATCTTGAGAGCAGGCCAGCGGGTACTTTCCGAAGAGCCAGCCTGTCAACGTTGCGTAGCGTGTTGACGACAAGGGCGGTATGATATGGCTCATGAGCACGCCCACCATCGCCGCTGAGGTCCGCGAACGGGTCCTCCGTTCGCGTGACCGGTTCTGGCGGCCGGAGGACTTCGACGGGTCCCCCGAGGCGGTCGCCCAATCGCTCTCCCGGATGGTGCGGACCGGTGAGCTGCGCCGGGTCCGCCGTGGCCTTTATTGGCGAGGGTCCCCCACCCGGCTCGGGATGGCCCCCCCGCCGCTGGGGCGCTTAGCCGGCGAGGTTGTCGCCGGCCCTGGGAGTGGGCCCGCCGGGTGGAGCGCAGCGCTGGCGCTCGGTCTGTCGACCCAGGTGGCGCGCCGCGAGGCGATCGCCGTGCCGGCGCGCGCCCCGCGCGATCCAGGCCCCGTCCACTTCGTTAGCCGGGCTGCGGCGACCAAGCGTCGAGACGAGCGCCTCCGCCCCACCGAGGTAGCGCTCTTCGAGATCCTGCGCGACTGGGACCGCCTCGTCGAGGTGCCGGCGTCTGACGCTGTCGAGCGGATCGCCCGGCTCGCGGAGACCGGCGAGGTTCGCCTCGACCGGCTGGCGCGCGCCTCGGCTACCGAGCCGCCGCGGGCTCGCGAGCGGCTCCGCCGCCTCTTCGGCGCCATCGGCCACCCCGAGATGGCAGACGCGGTGCGACCGGCGCGCAGCGCCTCGGTGCATCGCGACATGGTGCTCGCCGGCTGAGCATGGCCCGATTCCGAGACTCGACAGAGTTCGGGCCGACGCTCGACGCTGCAGCCGAGCGCCTTGGTATCAGCCCCACCGCAATCGAAAAGGACTACTGGGTGAGCGAGGTGCTCCGCGTGCTCGCTGCAGAATTCGGCGGCGATTTCGTCTTCAAGGGCGGCACGAGTCTGTCGAAGGGCTACCGGATCGTGGAGCGATTCTCCGAAGACGTCGACGTCTTGGTCTTGCCCGGCGAGCGGGGTCGCGGCGCAACTGACACCCTGATGAAGAACATGGGCACCTCGGCCGCCGCCGGCGTAGTCGGCACCGGCGAGGCGGTCGGAGACCGCGAGACCAACCGCCACCGCTCCTACGAGGTCGTCGACCCCGACACCGGCGAGGTTCGGCCTCTACGATCACTCCCACGAGGCGAGGGAGCCCGGTGGGTTCAACCTCAATTCGCGTAGAGCCCGAAATCACCATGCCCGAGCTGTACTTCGGTGCCAACCCGTTGCCGCCGTGGGAGTCGATCTGTGCCCGCGTCGCCGAGGCGCACGCCGTGCTCTGATCAGGGCCCGGCAGTTGAGTCCATCAGAGTGGTGTACGAGGTGATGAGCAGCTCGTGCTGACCATCCCCCAGACGCGACGACCACCGCACCAACCTTCAAGAACCCGCAAGGGATCTAGAAGGAGAAGATGCGGTGACCGTCACCAACACGATGGGCGCGGCCGAGCTGCTGCGCAAGTACCTGGAGAGCCCCGCTGGATCCGACCGGCTCGTCGGCGCCGAGGACGGGAGCTCCTTGGGGGAGTCCTGCTTCACCCTTTGCGGTGCGACGTCGTGTGCGCCGCCACTTGACGTTCGAGCTCGCGCACTTGGGCTTCGAGCAGGAGAACTCGTCTAACCCCGGCGAGCGTCAGACCCTCGCCGGTCAGGCGGAGAACGTGCTCGACGTCGAGGATCTGCTGGCGTGAGTAGCGGCGGTGACGACCGTCTGAGCGCGCCGGGCTGACGATCTGCTCGGCGTCGAGACGCCGCAAGAAGGCCGGCTGCACGCTGAGCATCCCGCAGACCTGACCCATCGTGTAGATCGCCGCGTGCGCGTCGTCGAAGACGAGCCGCGAAGGGGACGCATCGAGAGTCCGGGTGGGCTCGGCGAGCACTCCGACCCCACCCGGGACCGGCTCGAACATCGGATCAAGCACCGATCGCCGCGTGCTCGCGCTGCGTGGTGCCGATCTCGACTTTGCGAGGCTTCGCGTGCTCGGCTACGGGGATCTCCAAGCGCAATACGCCATCGGCGTAGTTGGCTTTGATCGCCTCGGCGTCGAGGGTCTCGCCGAGGAACAGCTGTCGAGAGAACGTTCCCTGCGGCCGCTCGGCGACGAGAAGCTCGACACCCATTTCCGAGGTACGCGCCCGCTCGGCGTGGACGGTGAGGACGTTCTTCTCCACCGTCAAGTCGATGGAGTCGGACTGCACACCTGGAAGGTCGAACTCGACGACGAAGGTCTCGCCCTTGCGATAGGCGTCGATCGGCATCGCGGCCGGTCGAGCCGGCGTGCCGAAGACCTCGCTCGCGAGGCGGTCCAACTGACGGAAGGGGTCGGTACGCATCAACATGTCGCTCCTCCTTTCGCGGCACCCGCCGTGGTGGCGGACATATCTGTATTCTTAGCAACAGATTAGCTGTCTGTCAAGGATCTGAAAGTCTTGCGAACAGTATTGATAAAGCCCGTCGTCTGCCGTACATATCTCGTGAGCCTCCCGATGGTGAATGCCAGAAGTGCAGCTCAGGCCCCCTCGCGGGGGTGCAGGAAAAAGGGGCTCGTGCGATGCCAGCGGCAGTCGTGCTTGGAGTAGTGGTCCTGGCCGGGGGTTCGGCCACGGGGTGCGCTCGGAGCTCCTGCGGCATCACGGCCCAGTTCCCAGCCGACCGATGGCATCCTCGGAACCGACGGCCGCCGCCAGACTCTGGTTGGGCCCCGTGGCCAAGGAAACAGGGACGTCGGGGACTGCCCGCACCACCATCACGCCCTCGTGACATCGCCGTCAGGGGACATGGGGGCGCGGGGCAGGGGTGGCGTTCGGTCGGATGGTCCAGACCGGCGGCCTCCGCGGCTTCGGGCCGGCGGACATGCTGGAGTGATGGAGGGCTTCGGGCCTCTTCGCGTTCGGTCGCAACGACCGCCGCCGGGCGCTATCCGTGTTGATCGAACGCGGGAGCGCCCTTCTAGCGGGGAGGCTTCCGCGCGAGGGGCTGCCCGCCCGGCAACGCACCGAGCGCGGAGGTGGCCCGCGCCGAAGCGACCGTGGCCGGGTGCATGATCCGGCTCAGCCTCCCCGCCGGCGCTGCCCGCTCGCCCGCCTCGCGGACGTTGGCGGCCGTCGCCCACAGCACCGTCTTCAGCTGGAACGGGCGCAGCTCCGGGTGCTTCGACTTGACCAGGGCTGCGATCGCGGCGATGTGGGGGGCCGCATAGGAGTTCCCGGTCGAGCGGATCCACCCCCCGCCTTTCCACGGCACGGCGACGTCGATCCCGCGGGCGAGGAGCTCGGTCGGCGGATCGGGGTTCCAGTGGTAGCGGAGGGGGTCGGTCGCGAGATTGCACGCGACGCTCACGACGGAGCCGAACATCGAGGGGTAGCTGACCCGCTCGACGTTGTTGGCGGCCGTGACCACCACGGTGTTGCGGAAGTAGGCCTGGTCGCAGAGCTCGTAGAAGGCGAGCGCCCAGTCGCGGCGCGTGGTGCCGAGGGAGAGGTTGACGACATCGAATCCGGCCTCGATCGCCCAGCCGAGGCCGCGCGAGAAAGCGGCAGCCTTTCCGACGAGCCCGGGCCCGAGGACCTTGACGCTCGTGATACGCGCCTGCGGGGCGATCGCGTGGATGATCCCCGCGCAGGCGGTCCCGTGCCCGAAGCTGTCCCCGTGCGGCCCGGACACGATCCGCGGCTCCCCGCCGGCGTCCATCTCGACGGCGACGCCGGCACCCTCGTCGACGCAGCCCTCGAGTGCGGGGTGGCCCGCCTCGACGCCACTGTCGACCACCGCGACCCGGACGCCGGCCCCCGAGCTGCCGCCGAAGGCCCACTCGGGCGAGAGGTCCTCGAGCGACATCGCTCCGGGCAGGCGCAGCACCATCGACTCGCGGGTGTGCGCGGGCCGGGGAGGCTGGGCCTGCCCGGGGGACTCAGGCACCTGCAAGGAGGGCGTCGACCGCTGCCGCGATCGCCGCGTAGCGGGCGGGATCGGCCCCGGCGAGCCTCGTGAGCTCGGCGCCGAGCCGGCGCGGGTCCGGCACACGCGGCGCACCGGCGCCGCCGGGAGTCCCGGCGAGTGCCGCGGCCGCGATCCCGGCGAGAAGGGTGGCGAGCTCGACGTCGTCGAAGCTGAACGGGGTGCCGCCGGCTTTGTCGACGAGCTCGAGAGCCCCGACGACGCCCTCGGTCCCTGCGCACGGTACCGAGACGATGCTCGCAGGGAGGGGGTCGAGTCGTGCCGCGAGCCCCTCGCAAAGAAGCCCTTCGTCGCCCCGCGCCGCGACGGCGACGGGCTGGCCCGAGGCGACGACGAACCCGGCGGTGCCGCTGTCGACGGGGACCGCGCCGCCGGCCACCCTCTCCGCTCCATCTCCGATGGCGTCGACGGCGACGAGCTCCGCGTTGTCGGCGCTCACAGCGGCGAGCCATCCGCACGATGCGCCGGTCGCCCGGACGGCAGCGTCGAGGACTGCCCGCAGGACAGGGCTGGGCTCAGCGGCCGACGGCACCGTAGCTCCCCGTTGCTCGCGACACGTCCTCCGCGCTTGGGGCCGCCTGCGGAGCGAGGGCCGACGACGCGCTCCCGGCCGGCAGAGAACCGCCGAGCGACGGGCCTCCCGGGCCGGCTCCTGGATATGGCCCGATCGTCAACCGCACGAGGCGCGTGAGGTGTCGGCCTGGCTCAGGCCCGGCGAGGACGCGCGCGCTCGCGGACAGCGCATCGGCGACTTGCGGGTGCAGGGCGGCAAGGGCCGAGATGGCATCGTCTTCGAGGACGAGCAGGGAGAGGGGCTCGACGGCTTCGAGGACCGAGCCGGTCTCTTGGCCGAGGAGGGCGGCCAGGCCGAAGAGCTGCCCGGGCCCGAGCTCGGCGGTCCGGCCAAGGGCGCCGCCGATCCCCGGCGCGAGGACGCGGCCGCGCCCCCGGCGGACGAGGAGCAGGCGCCCTCCACCCTCGGGGAGCGACTCCCCTGCGGCGAGGTCCACCGGGCGCATCCTGCCCGCGGCATCCCTGAGCGCGGACCGGTCCAGATCCGCAAAGAGCGCGACACGGGCCAGGGCCGCGGCGGCGTCGAAGGGTGGCTCGGACGGAACGTGCCCGCCGGTCTGCTCAGCCCAGAGCTGCGCGTAGACCCCGCCGAGGGAAAGGAGCTCGGTGTGGGTTCCCTGCTCGGCGAGGTGCCCGTCGACGATCACGAAGATGCGATCGTAGGCGGTGATCGAGGTCAGCCGGTGCGTCACCGCCACGGTGGTGCGGCCCTCGCCGAGCCGCTCCAGGGTCGCCGAGATCAACCGCTCGGTGCGGGGGTCGAGGGCGGAGGTCGCCTCGTCCAGCACCAGGACCGTCGGAGCGCGAAGCAGAGCGCGGGCGATAGCGAGGCGCTGGCGTTGCCCGCCCGAGAGGTGCCCGCCACGCTCGCCGACGAGCGTGTTGTAGCCGCGCGGCAGCGAGACGACGAAGTCGTGCAGCTCTGCGGCCCGGGCCGCCGCTTCGACCTCGTCGTCGGTCGCCCCAGGGCGTCCCAGTGCGATGTTCTCCCGGACGGTCGTGTCGTAGAGGAACGTCTCTTGGAATACCACCCCGAGCTGGCTCCGGAGCGAGGCGAGTGCACAGGTGCGCACATCCGTTTCGTCGAACAGGACGCGACCCTCATCCGGGTCGTAGAAACGCATGAGGAGCTGGAGGATCGAGGACTTCCCCGCGCCGGTCGGCCCGACGAACGCGACGCGCGCACCCGCGGGGATGTGGGCGTCGATCCCCTCGAGGGTGCGCCGCTCCGAAGTATATCCGAAGGCGATGTGATCGAGATGGATCTCGCGTGCGAGGGGCGCGAGCTCACCGGTCCCCGTGTCGGGCACCCCGGCGACCGCGCCGAGGACCTCGTCGACGCGCACGAGCGCTCCGGAGGATGCCTGGAGCTGGCGCCCGATGCCGGTCAGCTCGGCGACGGGGGAGAGGACCTGCCCCATGACGCTCATGAACGCCACGAGCCCGCCGACGGTGAGGTGGCCGCGCAGGATGAGCCATGCGCCGAGGCCGAGTACGACGAGGCGCAACACCGTGACGACCATATTGACCGATACGCCGAACAAGCCGCTGAAGAGCTGGAGCCGCAGCTGCGTGCGGAAGAGTCGGTCGGAGGCCCGGCCGAAGCGCAGCTTCTCGCGCGCCTCCAGGGCGAAGGCCTTGACGATCTGCTGAGCCCCGTAGTTCTCGGCCGCCAGCGCCAGGACCGCCCCGGTCTCCTCCTGGACTGCGAGGCTGCGCCGGCGCGCGCCGCTTCCCATCGTCTTGTAGACGAGCGCGATCAAAGGAGCCCCGGCGACGACGATGACGCCGAGGAGCGGGTCGAGGACGAGGAGCACGACCGCTGAGACGACGAGGGAGAGGAGTTGGTAGATCCCCGTGCGCAGCGTGCGGGAGATGCCCTGTTCGAGCGCTCCGACGTCGGAGAATAGGCGGGAGAGCACGTCGCCCTGCTCCCTGCTCGCGAACCACCCTGCAGAGAGATCCTGGAGCTTGCCGAACATCTCCATGCGGAGCTGGCGGACGACGGACGCGCTCACATAGGAGGAGAGGTAGGCCTGGCGCAGGCTCGCGAGCAGGGAGACGACGAAGGCGATGGCCAGGACGCCGAGCAGGTCGAGCACGTGGGGGAACCCACCCGGCCGGATGTCGTGGTCGAGGAGCTGGCGGAAGGCGAACGGGAACACGACGCTGAAGGCGAGACCGAGCAGCATGTAGACGAAGCCCTCCGCCTCGCGCCTGACGTGGGGTCGCAGGTAGCGCACGGAGAGCCGCAGCAGCTGCCCGGTCTTGGCACTCGGGGGCTCCTTGTGCAGCCGCTTGCGCCACATGTCTTCCAGGGCACCCGTCGCGGCGCCGTAGGTGTCCTGGAAGGCGGCCTCGACCTGGTGCGGGCGAGCCTCGGCGAGCAGGCGCCGCAGGGTGGGTTCCCCCTCGCGCTCGATGAGGAACGCGACGAAGCTGCGCGCCATGGCGGGGCGCAGCTCGCCGTCGGCGGAGGCGAGGGAGGGAAGGTCGAGGTCGCGCAGCTCGCCGTCCTGGTCGGGGGTCTTGGCGAGGAACAGGCCGTAGCCCTCGAGGACGACGCCGAGGTCCTCGGCCGCCGGGAGGGCTGCGCCGAAGATCAGGGCGAGAGGCCGTTCTGGTGGCTCCGGGGGGGACTCCGCCGTCGTGACCATCCAGATCTCGCTCGCCGCGGCGTCGACGACTGTGCCGGAGGCGACAACCTCTCCCGGGTGATCCGGGTCGGGGAACGGGTCGACGAGGCAGACTTGCGGGCGGGCCCCCCACGGTTCGGAGCCGAGGCCGGAGAGGCGCTGGCGGGCCCGCCGGAGCTTCGCCGCCATTTCGACGGCGGCGGCTTCCCCAGCGGAGCCACGTCGGAAGCGGACGACCGCCGCGTCGTTCTCGATCGAGGCGAGTTCGGCGACGGCCGGCCGGAGTGGGGGGGCCGGCGCCGCGGGCTGGGGCGTCGTTGCCGCGGGCTGGGGCGTCGTTGCCGCGGACTGGGGCGTCGTTGCCGCG
>JAJZBS010000124.1 GCA_021851885.1 Actinomycetes bacterium
GGCTGTCGGGGTCGGCGGCGTTCGCCAGGTTCCCCCCGTGGAACGACGCCGCCGCGGCGACACGCCCACCGAGGTTCGCCGCGGCGAGGAAGGAGAGTCGTCCTCCCATGCAGTAGCCGGTGGTACCGATTCCGCCTGCCTGCTTCTCGGGCAGCGTGTCGAGGAAGTCGGCAAACGCGCCGGCGTCGCGGGCCGCCTTGTCGACCGTGTAGCCGCCGATCATGGCCATCACCTTCTCGGCCGACTCCTTTGTCGAGAACGCGGTGCGCATGTCGATCGGGTCGTAGGGCCCGTTGCGGTAGTAGACGTCGGGCACGAGGACGACATAGCCCAGCGCCGACAGCCGCCCACCCATCTCCCGCATGGTGTCGCGCATCCCCCCGGCGTCGGGGAACATGACGATCGCCGGCCACGGCCCGGCTCCGTCGGGGATGCTCAGGGCCGCCGGGCATGTGCCGTCGGCGGTCTCGATCTCCACGGAACGCTGGGTCATCTCGACTCCTCCGCCTCTCGCCGCCTGGCGCGCGTCGCGCCTCTTCGTGGCGGTCGCCTCGTGGAGTCTACCGCCGCAACCGCCCCTCCCCACAGCGGCAGCGGTCGATGCGGGGCAGTGGGTTGTGCCGGGGGTTAGGCCACGTTGTTGCTGAAAGGCGCGCTCTGCGGAACGCGCTCGACGTCTGCATGGAGCCGTGCGCGCAGGCGGGCCAGAGCGACGAGCACGGGCGCCCCGAGCACGGCGACCATGACGGCGTTGCCCACGGCGCGGAAGCTGTCGTAGACGAACGACGTCACGGCGTAGAAGCGGGCGAAGTGGGCGAGGGCGACGCCGACGGGCATCCCGGGATGGAAGCCCAGGCCGGGCGACGCCTGGTAGAAGGTCCAGTTCCAGATGTCCATCACGGCGCCGAAGCCGTAACCGAGCACGGCGCCGGCCGCGGCCAACACCACGACGTCCCGGCGCGTCGGCCGGCCGCGGCGGCCCCTGCCGGCAAGGCCGGCGAGGGCGCCCACCCATCCGGCGGCGAACAGCTGGTAGGGCAGCCACGGGCCCAGACCTCCGGTGACGAGAGCCGACACGAGGATCGTCGTCGCCCCCAACAAGAAGCCGTACTCGGCCCCGAAGATGTACCCACCACACAAGATGAGGAGAAAGATCGGGCTGAACCCCCCGATGCCGGTGACCACGACCGCCCGGGCGGCGGAGTCGAGGGCCGCGAGAGCGGCGAGCAGGGCCAGCTGGCGCGTGTCGAGGCGGCCGGCCGCCAGCTCCACCGACGCCAGAGCGGCTGCCGTCCCGATCCCGAAGGATGCCGCGGTCGCCGCGCCGGGTTGGCCGCCACCGAGGAACGGCCAGAGGAACACGGCCGCACCGACGACCGACGCGGCTACAAGCGCCGCGTGGGCGCGCCACCCCGTCACGGCCCCGTCACCGCCCACCGTCTTCGACGAGCACGCCGTCTTCGATGTGCACGACGCGGCCCTGCAGCTCGCGCGCGAGCGTGGCGTCGTGGGTGGCGGCCACAACCGCCGCCCCACCGTCGGCCAGGCGACGCAGGGAGCGGGCGAGCGACGTCCGGGCGGCCGCGTCCATGCCGCGGGTCGGCTCATCGAGCAGTGCCAGTGCCGGCCGGCCGGCAAGGACGACGGCGAGCGCTGCGCGCTGGCGCTGGCCGCCGGATAGGTCCCGAGGATCCCTTTCGGCGAGAGCGCGTAGCCCCAACAGGTCGAGAACCTCGTCGGCCGGCTCGTCCACCTTGGACCACCGCAGCGTCTGCTCGATCTCCCCGCGCACGCTCTGGCGGTGCAACAAGAGGCCCGGCTCCTGGGGGAGGTACGCGGCGCGACCGGGACGGCGCTCCACCTGCCCGGAGAGCGGTGGGGCGAGGCCGGCGATCGTCCGCAGCAGCGTGGTCTTCCCTGAGCCGTTGGGCCCGGTGACGATGACCACCTCTCCTGGCGCACCGGCGAGGTCGACACCGTCGATCAGCGCCCGGCCTCCAACCCCGACCGTCACCCCGCCGAGCGACCAGGCTTCCGGTCCGGCGTGCGCCGGTCCGCCAGGCGTGGTGAGCGGCGAGGGGTGCGGATGCGCGACGGCGCCCTGCGGTGCAGGTGGCGCGAACCCGGTGACGGGGTCGCCCGTGACGCGGCCGGCGACGAGCTTCAGTCGCCGTGCCTCCCCCAGAAAGGTACCGGCCAAGCGGTGCTCGGCGACGACCACGGTGGTCCCACGGGCGGCAAGGGCCACAACGACGCCGGTGAGCGCGGCGGCGCCGGCACGGTCGAGCTGGGACATGGGCTCGTCCATGACCACCACCGGGGGCGCGGCCGCCAGCGCGGCGGCGAGGGCAACCCGCTGGCGCTCTCCCCCCGACAACGTGCGCAGGCGCCGCGTCGCGAGCGCGGCGATACCGGCGCTCTCCAGCGCTTCGGCCACCTGCCGGCGCACGTCCTCACGGGCAAGACCGAGGTTCTCGGGGAAGAAGGCGACCTCCCGGGCGACCGTCCCGCGCACGAACCCGGCCTCGGGCTCTTGGAAGACGAAACCGACGCTGCGGGCAAGGCGGCGCGTCGGCGTCGAGGCGACGTCGAGGCCGCACACGGCGACCCGGCCGCGCATCGTTCCCCCATGGAAGTGTGGGACCAATCCGTTGCAGACGCGCAGCAACGTCGACTTTCCCGAGCCGGAGTCGCCGTCGACGACCGTCAGGCCGGGCCCGATCTCCAGGTCCACGTCGCGCAACGCCGGTTCGGGTATGTCGGACCACGCCGGATAGGTGTAGGTGAGCCCGTCGATGACGACCGACGCATGGGCACTCGCCATCGCCGAGCCGACCAGGTCCTCCGGCTGCGCCGTCACGCCGATCTCACCGCCCGCCGCCGAGATCTCCCTCGCCCGTCGCCTCCGGCGGGACAACAGCCGCCGCCATGGCGACGAGGACGGCGGGCGCGAATGCGAGCGGCGCCAAAGATGGGACCGACGGCACCGGGTACGGATACCAGTCGGCGACACCGCTCACGCGTGCGATGGCGGCCACCACCACCGCGGAGACGGCGACGACCGCGACGGCCGCAAGGGCGATGGAGCGCTCCCCGGCCGCAACGGTGGTGCGCCGCCCAGCCCCATAGGCACGAGCCTCCATCGACTCGGCCAGCTGGACCGAACGGTCGATCGCCCCGAGCAGCACCGGGACCGCGAGGTCGACCATGGCGCGAGCGCCGCGGGGGCGCCAGCCCCGCAGCCGCTGCGCATCACGCACTGCCACGACGCTCGCGGCGGTTGCAGGCACCAGGTTGAGGGCAGCGCCCAGCGCTGCACCGGCATGGTGCAGCACCCCCGGCAGGGCGTCGACGAGATCCGTCGGCTCGATCACGACGGACAGAGCCGCCGTCGCCGACACGGCGGTGACGAGCCCGAGCGCGATCGAGCCGCCGCTGGCAAAGCCCTCGGCGGTCACCTGGCCGCCGACAAGAGGCACCCACGACGGCAGCACCGCGACAACCGTCGAGCCCGTGTGTGACAGGAACCCGTTGATGGCGACCGTGACGATGCCGAGAATGACAAGCCCGATCACCAGGGGCCGGAGCCGGCGATCTGCCACCCGGCGCCGGGAGAGCAAGGTCCAGGCGCCGGCCAGCACGACCGCTTGCGCGAACGGATCAGTATCGAAAAAGGCGACGGCCAGGGCGGCCAGCACCCAGACGGTGACAGCCGCCGGGCGGCTCACGCAGGCGACGGCGAGGGTGGTGCGGCCGGCGTCCCGTTCGGCGAATCATATCGCAGACCGAGTGACCCACCCGAGGGGACTGTGATGTCGCTCACCCCCGTCGACGGAGTCGTCCAGTGACGACCGTCGGTCGACAGGAACACGGCCCAGTAGTCCTGGCCTGACGGCAGGCACTGCGAGTAGTGGCTCGGCACGTTGTTCACCTGACAGATGGCCTCGCCGAAGCTGTACTTCTGCGTCCCCAGCTCGATGTGGCTGTCGCGCAGGAGCGTGACGGCTTTGATGTCCTTTGTCGCGAAACCGATGCAACGCTGCACGAGCTTGCCGGGGGCTGCCTCGGCCACCACACGCGCATGATGGGCGCCGGCCACTCCGGCGCACGATCCTGATGCAGGGGCGCTTGCCGACGCCGAGCCCGGCGAGCTGCTCGAGCTGCAGGCAGCCACGGCGGCTCCTGCAGTCAAGACCAGGATCGCGATGGCAGGCACGCGCACAGCTGCGCGCAGACTCCGCGGATAGAACCGGCGGTGGTACATCTTTCGTCTCCTCTCGGGGTGCTCTCGCCCCATCTTTAGGAGGGCAGCGGTCAGTATCCTGACTCCCGGATCGGCGCTCTCCCCGACCTTCCAGCCCAACCGGGCCGTGGTCTTCAGCGAGGGTTGCTCCCCGGTCACAGTGGCGGCACCGTGCCGGATTCAAACCGGCTTCCTGGGTCCGCTGCCCTGTGTTGGCGAGATGGTAACCCATCGCGCTGCAGCCGGCCACAATTGCCGTTGCCTCCGGCTGGGCGGCGCCGGTGGCCCCGGAGCCGAGGGGCGGGATATCGAGCCGGATCGGCGAGGGGCTCGCTGGGTAGGATCGGCCGGCCAGCTGGACGTGCGTGCCCGGCTGCGCGCCCGGTGCATGCTCAAGGAGGCGACGGACGGAAGGAGCCCTTACATGAGTGGCGAAAGCCCTTCGCAGGTGATCGATGCAATGTTCGCCGGCCTCGGCGATTGGCGCGGCACGACGCTTGCGAAGCTCCGGTCGCTGATCAGAAAGGCGGATCCTGCGATCGTCGAGGAGCTCAAGTGGAAAAAGGCCTCGAACCCCGCCGGAGTGCCCGTCTGGTCAGATGACGGCATGATCTGCACCGGCGAGGCATACCATGACCACGTCAAGCTGACCTTTGCGAAAGGCGCATCGCTTGACGATCCTCATGGTCTTTTCAACGCCAGCCTCGGCGGCAACTTACGACGCGCCATCGACCTCTACGAGGGCGACGCCGTCGACGCAATGGCGTTCACCGCGTTGATCCGGGCGGCCGTTGCACGCAACAAGGCCGCCAAGCGCGCTTGACCACCTGAGGATCGGGTGCCCGCTCGCAGCGATAGCGTGCGCGACGAGTCCGCAGTGGAGCAAGCGGTCGACGAGATCGACGCGCGTTTCGAGGGGATCGACATGCTCGTCAACAACGCCGGCATCGGCATGCGGAGTGTGAACCCGCGCTTTCTCACCGAGCCACAGCCGTTCTGGGCCGTGACGCCAGACGGATTCCGGGACGTGGTCGCGACCAAGGTCACCGGATCCTTTCTCGTCGCCCGGGCGGTCGTGGCGCGCATGATCGAACGAGGCGGCGGGCGCGTCGTCATGATCTCGATGAACACAGCGACGATGTCCCGAAAGGGTTTCGTCCCCTACGGACCGTCCGGCGCCGCCATCGAGGCCCGGGCGGGCGTCATGGCCGCCGATCGTGTGGCTTGCGTCGCCGGCTGCGGCCGGTTGCCACGGCGAGAGGATCGTCGCGTCCGAGTTCGGCGACTGGCTGACACGCAGAAAGCAGTGACGCGCGCGCTTGACGCCCGCGGCGCTGATCTCGGTCGGGTGATCTCGGCCTGGTGATCCATCCGTAACCGGCTCTACGGGGGACGGCGAGCACGATCCCATCTGCCCGTTGTCGCGGCGAAGTCCGCTCCCGCGCTCCTGTTAGTCTCGGCAGTTGCACGGACGCCCGCCGTGCCGCCGTCCAGCCCCCATCGTCCAGCGGCCGAGGACGCCGCCCTTTCAAGGCGGTAACACGGGTTCGAATCCCGTTGGGGGTGCTCCGAAGTCTTCAGATCCGAAGTGCCGGCGACCGCCCGGGCGGTCGGTTGCGCCTCGCCAACGCGGGGCGCGGTCACGGATCATGAATTTGTGAGCTGCAGTCTTGTCGGCTGGGGTCACCGGCCGGCTGGCGGCGGCGAGACAAGCTCTTCTCGGCTGTGGGAACATCCATCCGCCGGGCGCCGTTCTCCGTTCTCCGTTGCGCAGGGGAACGCACACGTGTGAGCGCTGGAACAAGCAGCAGAGCCGACGGAGGGGACAGTGAAAGCGCTCACGCACGCACGCAGACGGGTTCGCACGAGAGTGTCCCGTCCGGTGTCGGCAGCACGTGCGCTTGTCGTCGTCTGCGCCGCGTCCGGCCTGGTTCTTTCGGTCGTGGCCGGGTCGGCCCCGGCCCTTGCTGCAACGACCCCGGCCACCGCCGGGCCCCACGCCCCGGCAAGCCGAGCGGTCGGATCGGCGGCGATGGTCCCGTACAGCGCGCACGCCATCGGCGCCGTCGCGCCGGCGACGCAGATGAAGGTCGACGTGCTCCTGCGGCCACGCGACCCCGCCGCGCTCGCCGCGTTCGTCCATGCCGTCACCACTCCCGGGTCTCCCGAGTACCGGCACTATCTCGCAAAGGGCCAGTTCGGTCCACGCTTCGGTCCAACCCCGGCGTCGATCGCGGCGGTCCGGCGTTGGCTGGCGGCACAGGGCCTGCATGCGGGGCCGACGACTGTCGACGGGCTCTCCATCCCTGTGACGACGACGGCATCCCGCCTCAGCCATGCGTTCGGTACCCCCCTCGTGCGCTACCGCCTGGCGTCCGGGCGGATCGCTTTCGCGAACACGAAAGCCCCCCAGGTGCCGGCTACCTTCGCCGGCGTCCTGCAGGGCGTGAACGGGCTCGCCAATACCTCGTTGCCCCATCCAATCGGCTTGAACGCCTCATTGCGGTCCCGCACTTCGTTGCGCGCCCGGGTGAACACGACGGGTGCCCATGTAGCGGCGCCGTACGCCGGGTCCGCGAACCCGGCACCGAAGGCGGCCGCGGGTACCGGCTCGGCGGGGGCAGGGAAACTCTCCAGCACGGCTCCGCGCACAGGGGCGACGGCCCCCTGCGCTGCGGCCAGCTCCACGGCGGCCAGCGGCGGGTCGTATACGGCTGACCAGATCGCCGGCACCTACAACATGACCTCGATCGAGAACGGCGGGCGCGTCGGGACGGGTGTGACAGTTGCCCTCTACGAGCTCGAGACGTACACGTCGTCGGACATCGCGGCCTATCAGTCCTGCTACGGGACCAACGTCGCCATCCACAACGTCAGCGTCGACGGTGGCGCATGTTACGACTCCACACAGGGGCAGAACCCCGACTCCAACGGGTGCATGAACGACCAGATCGAGGCGACGCTCGACTTCGACCAGATCATCGGGCTCGCACCCGGGATCACCATCTACGACTACAACGCTCCGAACAGCGGTACCGGCCCCCTGGACACGATCCACGCCATCGTCGACGGCAACAACGGAGCGGAGCCCATCCCGCAGGTCGTCTCGACGAGTTGGGGCGAGTGCGAACCCGACCTCGGCGGGCTGACCGCAGCCCAGCAAGAAGACACCTACTTCCAAGAAGCTGCCGCCGAGGGGCAGGGGTGGTTCGCGGCCGCCGGCGACCAGGGCTCCGAGGACTGCCTCAACGACGGGAGTGGGAACCCGTCCTACGACAGCCTCGAGGTGGACGACCCGGGGAGCCAGCCGTACGTCACCAGCGTCGGCGGGACGTACCTGTTCGCGGCCGGATCGCCTCCCACCGAAGGCGCCTGGAACGACGGCGGCGGCAGCTGCTCGCTCAGCAACTGCAGCTACAGCGCAGGTGGAGGCGGGATCTCGACGTACTGGGCCATGCCGAAATGGCAGCAGACGCTTGGCATCAACGCCAACTCCTCGGGAGCCCCGTGCGGCCAGAGCGCGGGGTCCTACTGCCGGGAGGTTCCTGACGTCTCGGCCGACGCCTCCCCCTACTCGGGCTATGTCATCTACCAGGGCGGAAAGTGGCAGGCGGGATGGGCCGGGACCAGCGCAGCAGCGCCGCTGTGGGCCTCGGTCGCCGCGCTTGTCGACCAGGGTTGCACGTCGTCACAGGGCAACGCTCTCGCCGGGGTCGGTTTCATCAACCCGGCGCTCTACCAAGCCGCCGCCTCGAACCCGTCGGTCGTCAACGACGTCACGACTGCGAACGACGGCGGTGCGACCAACTCCGGCAACCCCGACCCGGGCAACAACGACCTCACCGGCGCCAACAACGGCCAGTACCCGGCAACGACCGGCTACGACATGGCAACCGGCCTCGGAAGCCCGAACGCGGCGGCCCTCGAGACCGCCATCGGGTGCACGGCGACGAGCCCCTCGATCGGCTCCTTCAGCGCAGCCTCGTCCTCGATCGGCTCGGCCGGCGGCAGCGACACGCTCTCGTGGACCGTCTCGAACGCCTCAACCTGTGCTCTGTCGGC
>JAJZBS010000125.1 GCA_021851885.1 Actinomycetes bacterium
TTTCCGGCACATCACCACGGACGCGGACGGGATGGCTGCGCTCTTTCGCCAGTTCAGCTTCCCGGGCGGCATTCCCTCGCACGCGGCGCCGGAGACACCGGGCTCGATCCACGAAGGTGGGGAGCTCGGCTACTCCCTTGCCCATGCGTTCGGTGCCGCCTTCGACAACCCGGGGCTGCTCGTCGCCTGCGTCGTCGGCGACGGGGAGGCCGAGACCGGGCCGGCGGCAACAGGATGGCACTCGAACAAGTTTCTCGACCCGCGCCGCGACGGCGCCGTCCTTCCGATCCTCCACCTCAACGGCTACAAGATCGCCAACCCGACTGTGCTTGCCCGGATTGGCGATTCGGAGCTCGGCGACTTGCTCAAGGGCTACGGCTACGACCCAATCGTGGTCGAGGGTGGCTTCGACGGTGAAGACCCGGCTCTCGTGCACGAGCGCATGGCGCACTCTCTCGACGGGATTGTCGATCGCATCGACGCCATCCAGCAGTCGGCGCGTGTGCCTGGGGCGAAGGACGGGCGACCGCAGTGGCCCGCGCTCGTCTTACGCACCCCGAAAGGCTGGACGGGGCCAAAGGTCGTCGACGGCCTTCCCGTCGAGGGGACCTGGCGGGCCCACCAGGTCCCCCTCGGCGAGGTTCGCACGAACGCGAGCCACCTGGCCCAGCTCGAAGCGTGGATGCGCAGCTACCGCCCGCGGGACCTTTTCGACGACGAGGGCCGGCCCCGTGCGCACGTCGTCGCGAACGCTCCGCGCGCCGACCTGCGGATGAGCGCGTCGCCCCATGCCAACGGCGGCATCTTGCTATCCGATCTCCGCCTCCCGGACTTCCGGTCCTACGGGGTGGAGGTCCCTGCTCCAGGCCGTGAGGCAACCAGTGCAACCGCCGCCCTCGGTTCTTTCCTGCGCGACGTCGTCGTCGCCAATCCCTCGAACTTCCGCGTGTTCGGGCCCGACGAGACGGCGTCGAATCGCCTGCAGGCTCTCTTCGAGGCCACCGATCGCGCCTGGGACGCCGAGCGCCTTCCCGGAGACGACCATCTCGCACCCGGAGGGCGCGTCATGGAGGTTCTCTCCGAGCATCAATGCCAGGGGTGGCTCGAGGGCTACCTTCTCACGGGGCGCCACGGCCTTTTCAACTGCTACGAGGCCTTCGTCCACATCGTCGGCTCGATGTTCAACCAACATGCCAAGTGGCTCAAGGTCACCCGGCAGATCCCGTGGCGCAGGCCGATCGCCTCGCTCAACTACCTCTTGAGCTCCCACGTGTGGCGCCAGGACCACAACGGCTTCTCCCATCAAGATCCGGGGTTCATCGACCATGTCGTCAACAAGAAGTCCGAGATCATCCGCGTGTACCTCCCCCCGGACGCGAACTGCCTCCTGTCGGTCGCCGACCACTGCCTGCGGAGCCGTCACTACGTCAACGTCATCGTCGCCGGCAAGCAACCGCAACTCGACTGGCTCACCATCGACGAGGCCGTCGACCACTGCACACGAGGACTCGGCATCTGGGAGTTCGCTTCGAACGACGAGGGCGAGACGCCGGACGTGGTCCTCGCCTGTGCGGGCGACGTCCCCACCCTCGAGACCCTCGCCGCCGTCGACATCCTTCGGGCGCACCTGCCTGAGCTGCGCGTCCGTGTCGTCAACGTCGTGGACCTCATGCGTCTCGAGCCCCCGGCCGAGCACCCGCACGGCATGACCGACGCCGAGTTCGACGCCCTGTTCACCGTCGACCGGCCCGTCATCTTCGCGTATCACGGGTACCCCTGGTTGATCCACCGTCTCGCCTACCGGCGGGCGAACCACGACAACTTCCACGTGCGCGGCTACAAAGAAGAGGGGACGACCACGACACCATTCGACATGGTGATGATGAACGATCTCGACCGGTTCCATCTGGTCCTCGACGTCCTCGACCGCGTTCCGGGTCTTGCCCAGCGGACCGCTCACCTGCGGCAGGCGATGATCGACGCTCGGCTCTCTGCTCGCGCCCACACGCGGGAAACCGGCGAGGACCCGATCGAGATACGCGACTGGACCTGGAGTGCCTGACGGTTCCCGGGCGCCCGGCTCCTATCGGGCCGGTCACGTCGCGGCGGACAGGAGCGTGCGCACCTCGCGGGCGATCTCGACGTCTTCGCGGGCGTGGACGACGAAGCAGCGGACGGGAGCGTCGGCTTGGCCGATGTCTTGGTCCGCCACGCTCGCAGCCCCGGCGCCCGCGTTGGCAGCCACGTCAAGGACGACGCCCAAGAACGCCAACTTCTCCGCCGTGCGGCTCCGGATCACCGGTGCGCCTTCGCCGACGCCTCCGGTAAAGACGACGACGTCGACACCCCCCATGGCCGAGGCCATCGCGGCGATCGACGCAGCGAGCCGGTGGACGTAGACATCGAGCGCGAGCCGGGCCCGCCGATCCCCGCGATCGGCCGCGTCGAGGACGGCCCGCATGTCGCCGCTGTCCACCCCCGACAGCCCGGCCAGCCCTGACCGCGTGTCAAGAGCCTCCTCGAGCTCGGCGACGCCGATACCGCCGTGACGGATCAGCCACGCGAGCATGCCCGGGTCGACCGAGCCCGAGCGGCGAGCCATGACGAGGCCGTCCACCGGGGTGAAGCCCATCGTCGTATCGACGCAGACGCCCCCGACGACAGCCGCGAGCGACGCACCGGCTCCGAGATGGCACGTGACGATCCGGAGATCTCGAGCAGGTTTCGGCCCCGCCACTCCTGCGAGCGCCTCCGCCCGGCGGCTCGCCCATGCGTGCGACAGCCCGTGGAAGCCGAACCGACGGAGGCCGAAGCGTTCGATCCACTCCCACGGGAGCGCATAGGTGGCCGCCGCCGCGGGAAGGGTCGCATGAAACGAGGTGTCGAAGCATGCGACAACGGACCTGTGGGGCACGAGCGACGTCAGAAGGTTGATCGCGTCGAGAGCGGCAAGATTGTGCAGCGGCGCCAGGTCGCGTAAACCGCCGAGCGCGCCGGCGACCGCCGCATCGACGACGACAGGTCGCGTGAAGTGCGCCCCCCCGTGGACGACCCGCACGCCGATGGCGGTAGCGGCCGCCGCGCGCGGTTCGTGCCCGACGAACGCGTCGATGGCGTCGCGCACGGGCGTTCCCGCGGGCAACGCGGCTGTCGCGGCGGCCACGACGGCATCGCCGGCGTCGACGACGGCGAGCTTCAGGCTCGAGGAGCCCGGGTTGACCGTGAGGACGTCGCCGCGGTCCCTGTCAGTGGCCACGGCACAGCGCTGCGGATCGATCTGCGCTCGGTTCGCCCGGAGCCGATCAGGGAACTCTGTAGGAACCGTGACGGATGCCGAAGAGGATCGTCGCAATCCCCATGGCGACGCCGCCTCCGCCGCAGATGTAGACGCCGGGGCCGATGAGGTGGATCCCGCTGATCGCCGAGACCGGGGCCGGGGCACCGGACAAATACCCCCCCAGGCTCACCAGGCTCGGGTCCACGTAGATCGAGAACAGGACGGCGGGCAAGACCATGACAAGCATCGCGAGGAACGGGGCCAGTCGCCCCTTGGCGAAGAACGCGACGAGCAGCGTCAGGACGGCGATCACGGTCACGACGAGACCGAGCTTCAAGCTCATGACGGCCAGCCCGCCTTGCGCCCCGACGACGTGGAACAGGCTCGTCGCCGGGAGGTGCCACGAGGTCGTGGGCGTCGCATACCCCCCTGTCCAGTCGGCAAACGTCGACCCGAAGACGACCAGCGCCCCGACAACCCCGAAAGCGCGCGCGACGGCCCAACGCGCCTCGCGCCCCAGCTGGCGGACCTGACGCTCCTGATCCGGACGGTCGATGCGGCCGACCCAGGGTCCGGCGGTACTGCGGGCGGCTGCCGGCGGTGCGGAGGTGGGCACCGGGCCGCTCACCGGCACCGGGCCGCCAGTGGGAGCCGGCGCCGCCTGCGCTCCGTAGGCTCCGCCGTAGACGCCTGCGGTTGCGGCAGCCCCTGCTGCAACGCGAGAGGCGATGCCGGTCGCCTCCGGGGTTCCCACCGCAGCGAGCACGCGCGCGTCCAGCCAACCCGTCCGCCCCTCGGCGTCACGCACTTCCCCCCATGCCCCGTTGCGTGCGACGACGCGCACCCCCGTGCCCGGTCCAAGATGGAAGACGGGGTCGATCGCGGGGTTGGGCGTGCTCCAAACGGCAAGGCCGGTCGTAGGCACAAGGTGGCTGGGCTGGAACGCCGGGGGCTGCGCCATGCGCCCAGCTGCGTCACCGAGGCTGGTGCCGCAGCTGGGGCACACCACATACTCGTCTCCGACCACTTGGCCACATCGCGTGCAGTGCACCGAAATCGACCCCTCCGTGTCCGCCGGGTTCTCACCGGCCACCCTGGCTCCAATCTCGCCGGGCGGGCAGCGGTATCCGCCGGCGCCGAGCGAGCACAGCCATGCTACTTCCGGACTCTCCCCCGTCTGGGCCAGAGATCGCCAAGGCACGACCCGGCGGAAAGGGTCCGATGCGCAGCGAGGTGCAACAGCCCGAGCGGGAGCCCTATCGTCAGCTGCCGATGAAGTTCCGCAGGGCATGGAAGCTCCGACCTCCCGGATCCCGCCGATCGCGCGAAGTCGCGAGGCAGGTCGCCCTGGCCGCAGCGGCAGTCCTTGCTGTCCCGGCGGGAAGCACCCTCGGCGGCGCTCCGGCATACGCCTCCGCACAGGGTGCTGACGGCGCGACAGGTGCGGCGGCGCGACAGGCGAGCGCGCGGCCGGGTATCGCCGGCGGTACCGCCACGACGGCGAACCGCTTACGGGCAGGCCTCGTGCCGCAGACGCCGGGGCCCTGGGTCGCCCGCACAGGGTTCGCCGAAGGGCTCGCGGCAGCGGTCGGAGTGGCGTGCTCGCCCGGCGGAAGCGGCCTCTGTGCCGCCGTCGGAACGACGACGGGTGGTGGTGGCGCGGTCGCCCTCTCGACGGACGCCGGCGCGACATGGTCTGGCGCCACCTTGGCCGCCACTGTCTCCAACGACAACCTTCTCGGCGTCGCGTGTGTAACGGCTGCGGACTGTGTCGCTGTGGGCAGCGACCCCACCGGCAGCTCTGCTGCAATCGTGGCGACGACCGACGGGGGTGGGACCTGGACGGCGCAGACCGCACCCGGCGGGACCGGGTCGCTCGCATCCGTCGCGTGTGTAACGGCTGCGGACTGTGTCGCTGTGGGCAGCGACCCCACCGGCAGCTCTGCTGCAATCGTGGCGACGACCGACGGGGGTGGGACCTGGACGGCGCAGACCGCACCCGGCGGGACCGGGTCGCTCGCATCCGTCGCGTGTGTAACGGCTGCGGACTGTGTCGCTGTGGGCGGCGATACGGCAACCAACGCTCCGGTCCTCGTGGCGACGACCGACGGGGGTGGGACCTGGACCCCCGGTACGCCTCCGCTCGGCACCTCTCTCGACGCCGTGTCGTGTGCGACCGCGAGCAACTGCGTCGTCTTGGGACAGACGACCGGTTCGTCGCCCGAGGTCGCGACGACGTCGGATGCCGGTCTCACATGGGCGCACCAGCCCCCTCCTCCGGGCAGAGCGCCTCTCCGCTCCGTGTCATGCGCGACGGCTTCGGACTGCGCCGCGGTCGGCGCCGACGCCGCCGGGACATCCGGCGAAGCCCTAGAGACGACCGACGGGGGTGCGACCTGGACCGACGCGACGCTTCCCGTCGGGATCGAGCCACTGACGTCCGTGTCGTGCGCGTCGAGCAGCTGTGTCGCGGTGGGCTCCAACCCGAAATCCGCCACGGCTCCGACGATCCTGACTTCGACGGACGGCGGAAGGACATGGGCGAACGCGACGCCCCCGGTAGGGGCCGGGCCTCTCGTCACGGTCTCGTGCGCCACCACCCGTGACTGCGTCGCCGTCGGTGCCACGACCCGAGGGGCTCCGCTTGCCGTGTCAACGACCGACGGGGGCGCAAGCTGGGCAAGCCACGGTGTGGCCGGGTCATTCGGCGCTCTCACGACAGTCTCGTGCTCCTCGGCAAGCGACTGCGTCGCAGCCGGGCTGAGGTACGGCTCGTCGGGCTTCAGCCCCCTCCTCGTCGCGACGACAGACGGAGGGACAGCGTGGTCCCGGGCCACTCCCCCAAGTGGAACGGGGTGGCTCACTTCCGTGTCGTGCCCGAACGCCAACGACTGCGTCGCCGTCGGCATCAACGCGACGGCCCTTGCGAACCTGACGAACGCGACGAACAACCCCGGGGGAGCGGCCGTCATCACAGTGACGACCGACGGCGGAGCGACGTGGAGCCCGGTCACCGTGCCGACGGGGCTGTCGAGCCTGGCCTCCGTCTCGTGCGCCGGTGACACTGCCGACTGCTTCGCCGTGGGATCGACGGCAACCCAGTCGGTCGTCGTCTCCAACGAGGTGCTCACACCCCAGGTGGCGACGATGATCCCCTCGGCGGGCACGACCGCCGGGGGCACGCAGGTCTCCATCTTCGGCTCGAAGTTCTCCGCGGCGACCGCCGTCAGCTTCGGGACGACGCCTGCAGCCTCGTTCACCGTCGACTCGGCGACTGAGATCACCGCGACCACTGCTGCGGGAACGGCGGGCAGCGTGGACGTGACCGTGACGGGTCCTGCGGGGACGTCCCCCGTCGTGGCCGCCGACCGCTTCACCTACGTCACCCCTGCCCAACCCGATCCCTACCACCCGCTCAGCCCGTCCCGGATCTGCGACACGCGGGCCTCCCAGCCACAGAACCAGTGCACGGGCAAGACCCTGGGCGCCGGGTCCACCGTGACCGTCCAGGCTGCGGGCAACGGCGGGGTGCCCGCATCCGGGGTGACCGCCGTCGTCGTCAACGTGACGGTCACCGACACGACGGCCGGCAGCTACCTGACGGTCTTCCCGGCCGGCCAGAGCCCCCCGACGGCCTCCAGCGCCAACTGGCCCGCGGGGGCGACGGTCGCCGACCTTGCCACCGTCGCCCTGTCGAGCTCCGGGGCGTTGTCGGTGACCAACGCCAACGGCTCCGCCGACGTCGCCGTCGACGTCGAGGGCTACTTCGCGCCCGCGACCCGACAAGGGGCCGGCCTCTACGAGGCCCTTGCCGAGCCCGCACGGGTCTGCGACACCCGGCCCGCCAACCCGTCCCAGCTGTCGGGCACCGTCCTCACCCAGTGCGAAGGCAAAGCACCCGGCGCCAAGAGCTCCCTCGACGTCCAGGTGACCGGCGAAGGAGGGGTGCCGTCGACCGGGGTCGGAGCCGTCGTGCTCGACGTGACCGCCGTCGACCCGGCAGGCGGGGGGTACTTGACCGTCTACCCCGCAACAGGCACGGCCCCCGTCGCTTCGAACGTCAACTACAAATCCGGGGCCACGGTGCCGAACCGGGTCATCGTGGCGGTGTCGTCGTCAGGTGCGATCGCCGTCTACGCATCCGGGGGCAACCCCCAGGTCCTCGTCGACGTCGCCGGCTATGTCACCGACGGCTCGAACGCCCAGGCGACCGGGGCCATCTTCACCCCTGCCGCGGCCCCGGTCCGGGTCTGTGACACGAGAAGCGGGCTTTCCTATACGACCCCGTGCACGACGAAGACCCTGGGCCCGGCCGGGACCCTGACGGCGACGGTCGCCGGCACAGACGGGATCCCCTCGGCCGTGACCGCCGTCGTCGCAACGGTGACGGCCACCAACACGACGGCGGCGGGCTGGCTCACCGTCTGGCCCGCCCAGGAGACCCGTCCGACGACGTCGGACCTCAACTGGGCCTCGGGAGAGACGACCCCGAACCTCGTCATCGCAACCGTCAGCCCCTCGGGCCAGGTCGAGATCTACAACGCCTTCGGCACCGCCGACGTCGTCGTCGACGTCGTCGGCTGGTTCAGCACGTGACGGGCGGCGAGACACCGCAGGGCCACGCCGGGCGCGGCGGAGTCTCCTTGTGCTCACACCCGTCGCAGGCCGGCGACATTCTGCGCAGTCGACGAGACGTCGGATAGGCGGATACCGACGTCGACGGGCGCCGTCACGGCGCGTCGGGTATCACCGGTGCCGAGCTCGCCTGCGTCGCCACTCCCACACGCGTCGACGGTCCCTTCGGCTGTGGACCGAGCATGGGTGCGGGCCCCGGTCGCGAGCGTGACACCGGACAGCGGCAACACGTGCGGGCGCTCGTAGGTCAGGTGAGGCAGGCACAGGTCACCGATCCCGTTGTGGCCTTACCCCCACGCGCGCTCGCGCTGGTCGATGGCGA
>JAJZBS010000126.1 GCA_021851885.1 Actinomycetes bacterium
TGCCGTCGTCGGTTACGGTGCCGGCCGGGCGACCGGTGTCGCCATCGAGGTGACCGGCGAGGTCCCCGGTGCACGGGAAGCTGCCGTGGTTGCCCACGGCGAGTCGATCAGGGATGCCGACCGGATCGGATACGTCGAGCTCGCACGCAGCCGCGGTCAGATCGTCCCGCTGGCGGAGCCGGTCGCGATGGGCGTCCCGCCGGGCTCGGCCGCCTTCGTGCGGGGCGCGGGCGAGATCTTCGGCTTTGCAGGGCGCCGTTGCGAGGTCTGCGGGACCGTCGCGGTGCCGCCGTCCATCCATCCGGTCTGTCCCGGGTGTGGATCCACCGGGGGCAACCTCGTGGCCCTTGCCCGGAGTGGGACCGTCCAGACATTTGTCGTCAACGAGACGATGCCCCCGCCATTCGAGGCACCGCTGCCCCTCGTCGTCTGCGACCTCGACGACGGGGCCCGGGTGATGCTGCAAGGCCTTTCGACAGACGCCACGGTCATGGCCGTCGGTGACAGGGTCGAGCTCGAGCTGCGCCGTTACGCCCTGGAGCGCGGCGTTCCCGTCTACGGGTTCAAGGCGCGCCGCAGTCACGTCGCGACGGGGGAGGAGCCCTAGATGGGATGGAACAGGGTCGCTGTGGTCGGTGCGGGCCTCATCCGTTTCGGTGAGCTGTTCGACCAGAGCTACGAGTCCATGGCGCACGGCGCCTTTGTTGCAGCCATCTCCTCCGTCGACAAGGGATTCGCCCCCGACGCGGTCGAAGCAGCGTTCGTCGCGACGCAGCGGGGGACGCTCTGGGGCCAGGAGGGGATCGGTGGCAACACCGTCCCGAGCGCCATCGGGATATCCGGTGTTGCCTGTACGCGCATCGAGAACGCCTGCCCGTCAGGCTCCGATGCGTTCCGCGTGGGGGCCATGGCGGTTGCAAGCGGCGTCCACGACGTCGTGCTCGTCATCGGCGTGGAGAAGATGCGCGACAAGTCGACGGCCGAGGGACTGCTGTCGCGGGCCGCGTCGGGGCATCCCATCTACAACCGGGGCGAGACGGCGCCGGTCCTCTTCGCCCCCTTCGCGACGCGCCACATGCACGAGTTCGGCACCACCCGGGAGATGCTGGCAGCCGTCGCCGTGAAGAACCACCACAACGGGACCTTGGATCCGTATGCGCACTTCCGCAACGAAGTGACGGTCGACCAAGTGCTTGCATCCCCGCCGGTCTGCCGACCCCTGCACCTGCTCGACTGCTGCCCGCAGACCGACGGCGCAGCGGCGGCGATCCTCGTCTCGGCAGAGCGCGCCGATCAGTTCACGAACACCCCGGTGTGGGTCGCCGGGTTCGGTGTCGCGACGGACCACCCCTACCTTCATGAGAAGTCCACCTACGTCGCCCTGCCGGTGACGACGGCCGCCGCCCAGCGCGCGTACGCGATGGCCGGGTTGTCGCCCACCGATATCGACGTCGCCGAGGTGCACGACTGCTTCACCATCACCGAGATCCTCGACATCGAAGACCTCGGCTTCGTCGACAAGGGCAAGGGCGGTGTCGCCTCCCTCGACGGCGAGACGGCCCTCGGGGGCCGGATCCCGGTGAACCCCTCGGGGGGCCTGCTCGCCAAAGGACACCCCATCGGCGCAACGGGGATTGCGCAGATCACCGAGTGCTACTGGCAGCTGCGCGGTGAGGCCGACGGCCGCCAGGTCGAGATCCGCCACGGCAATGCGCTCCAGCACAATGTGGGCGGCCGCGGCTCGGGGGTGTCGGTCGTCAACATCCTCACGACGAACGGCCCCTGACGCTTCGCATGTGGCGCAACACCGCATGTGGGTGGCGAAGGTGCCTTCGCGGTGGGGAGATGATGTGCCGAGTGACGCGGAGACGGGTCCGGCCCGGCCGGGGGCGACTGCGGCAGCTCGGGCGACTGCGGCAGCTCGGGCGACTGCGGCGGATCAGAGACGGAACACCCGCCGGGCGTTGCCGGACAGGAAATGCGCGGCTGTCTCCTCGTCGAGACCGAGCTCACCGAGGCGGGCGAGCGCCCGGGCCGGCATCAGCATCGGATAGTTGCTCCCGAACAGCACTTTGTCGCGGCCCCGGCCGCGCAGGTAGGTGACGAGCTCCTCCGGGTAGCGGTGGGCGGCATAGGCGCTGGTGTCGATGAACACGTTGGGATGCTTGTCGGCGACGGCGATCATCTCCGTGGTCCACGGGTAGCCGATATGCCCGCAGACGATGACAAGCTCCGGGAAGTCGAGGGCGACCTGGTCGATATAGGGGATCGGGCGACCTGTCTCCGAAGGCCGCAGCGGGCCCGTGTGGCCCACTTGCGTGCAGAAGGGTATGCCGAGGTCCACGCAGGCGGCGTAGAGGGGGTAGTAACGCCGGTCGGTGGGAGGAAGCTCCCACAGCCACGGGATGATCCGTAGTGCGACGAACCCTTGGGCGACCCGGTCGCGCAGCTCCCGGACGGCCTCCATCGGTGCGCGCAGGTCGGCTCCGGCGACCGGCCGCAGGCGG
Source organism: Actinomycetes bacterium (assembly GCA_021851885.1). Taxonomy (GTDB): domain Bacteria; phylum Actinomycetota; class Acidimicrobiia; order Acidimicrobiales; family JAMCQF01; genus JAJZBS01. The sequence goes on from JAJZBS010000126.1 coordinate 2,508, forward strand.
TCCGGATGGGCGCCGGCGAAAGCTGCCACCTCGTCGTTGTCGATGAGCGCACCCTCGGGCCCGTACCATGCGGCGAGGAGGCCGACACCGATGTTCGCCTCGTCCATCGCGGCGATCGTCACGTCGAGTGGCAGGGCTTCGGCGAAGGTGCCGTCGACGCCCATCCATCGCCGCAACGACGCGAACATCTCGTGGTTGGAGTGACGCAGCGTCGGGTGCTGCATCCAGACGTCGACAACGGGAGGCCCCATCTCGCCGTTGTAGCGCATCGGACGACGTGTGTGCAGCGGCGAAGAGATCGCCCTTGGTTATTCAGACAGGCGGCGCAGCCCTCAGCAGACGCGTGGGTGGCGGGATGGCGCTCGCTACATGGCCGGCCGGAAAGAGTGGCTCAGGACAGGGGGTCGCCGGCCGCGGAGCTGTCGCTGCGGGAACGCAGGCGCAGGTTTTCCATCGTGACCGCCGGGCGGACAGCCTCGGCGGCGCGGGCTGCCTCACGTTGCTGGTGGTAGCGGTAGGTACGCAGGCGGTGCCAGAAGAAGACGCCGATGGCGATGACGGCAAGCACGCCGATGACGTAGCCGGCGTCGGAGAAGGCGTGGACGAAGGCGTGCCAGCGCGACCCGACGCCGTAGCCGATACCTGCCCAGGCACCATCCCAGAGCAAGCTGCCGATCGCCGTCAGGATCCCGAAGCGCACGAGCGGGACTTCGGCGATGCCGGCGGGCAGGGCCACGAAGTTGCGGATGACCGGGATGAGGCGCCCTCCGAACACCCCCCAGCCCTGGTGGCGGTCGTACCAGGCTTCGGCGCGGTCGAGATCGGTGTGGGTGAGCAGGATGTACTTGCCGAAGCGGTCGACGAAGGCGCGACCGGCAAGGCGGCCGATGACCCAGGCGACGTAGGCGCCAACCAGCTCGCCTGTGGCCCCGACGGCGATGACGGCGGCCAGGTTGAGATGGCCGGTGACGGCGAGGACGCCGCCGGTTGCCATCGTGAGCTCCGACGACGTCGGTACGCAGCAGGACTGGGCCACGCACAGGACGAAGATCGCGAGGTACCCCCAGGATGAGACGAGATGTTCCACGGTGCCTTCCAATCGGGTCCGGTTCGCGCCAATCTCGATTTTAGGGGAACCTACGTGAAGAAATGCTGAAAATCCCCGCCGGCTGCCTCATGCCGGCTGCCTCATGCCGGCTGCATCATGTGGGCGGCGCGTCGGTGCACAAGGGCGGCGCCGGGCCACAATGGAGCGTGCCCGCTCCGCTCGTCGAGGCCGTCCAGGGCGACATCACGACCATGGCCGTCGACGCCGTGGTCAACGCTGCCAACAGCGCACTTGCCGGTGGCGGCGGGGTCGACGGGGCGATCCACCGGGCCGCCGGTGCGGCGGACCTGCATGCGGCGTGCGCTTGCCTCGGCGGGTGTGCGGTCGGTGACGCCAAGGCAACCGACGGGTTCCGTCTCCCGGCCCAGTGGATCATCCACACGGTGGGCCCTGTCTGGCGTGGCGGGGGCCACGGGGAGGCGACCCTTCTCGCTTCGTGTTACCGGCGCTCGATCGCCATCGCCGACAGCCTGGGAGCACGTTCGGTCGCCTTCCCGGCGATCTCGACCGGCGTCTACGCCTATCCCCGCCGCCAAGCCGCAGAGATCGCCGTCACGACGGTGCGCTCACTCGACACGGCGGTCGGACAGGTCTTCCTCGTCGGCTTCGACGGGGACACCGCCCAGCTCTACGGGAGCCTGCTCGCCGGCCTTCGCTGATCACCTTTGCCGCAGAGACGGCGTGGCCACGCGGCGGGCGAGCGGCTCAGGCCTTCTTGCCCAACAAGGGGTGGGCGGGCATCCCGACCGGTTGGAGATGCTGGCCGAGGACCTGGTGAAAGTGGTCGGCCACCTCGGCCGGGGACCAGCCGCCCTCGCGCCACATCGCGGCGATCTGGCGGGGGGTTTGGAAGATCGTGTAGGCGAAGCCGCTGCGCCCGAGGACCTGCCCGTTGACGTAGGAGGCCTGCTCGGAGGCGAGGAAGGCGACGATCGGGGCGTTGAGGGCGGGGTCCTGGTCGGGTGGGGGGGCCGCCCCCTGGAAGAGGTCTTCGGTCATGCGCGTGAAGCCGGCCGGGGCGAAGGCGTTGACGGTGACCCCGTACTTGGCCAGCTCGACCGCCCAGACGAAGGTCATGCCCATGATGGCGGCCTTCGCCGCGCCGTAGTTGCTCTGGCCGAAGTTCCCGCGCAAGCCGGCCGAGGACGTGATGTTGACGATGCGGCCGTAGCCGGCCTCCTTCATCAACGGGGCGGCGTGGCGCGTCGTGTTGAAGGTGCCTTTCTGGTGGACGGCGACGACCGAGTCGTACTCGTCTTCGGTCATCTTGACGAGGGAGCGGTCGCGCACGATCCCGGCGTTGTTGACGAGGATGTCGATCTTGCCGAAGGTGGCGACGGCGGTCGCGACGATGCGGCCGGCAGCGGCGAAGTCGCTCACCGAGTCGTAGTTGGCCACAGCCTTGCCGCCCTCTTTGGCGATGACGGCGCAGACCTCTGCAGCCGGGTCTTGGTCGCCCCCCTGACCGTCCAGGCTCACCCCGACGTCGTTGACGACGACAGCGGCACCCTCGGATGCGAGGCACAGGGCGATCTCACGTCCGATCCCCCTGCCGGCCCCGGTGACGACGGCGACACGTTCTTCGAGCATTCCCATGCGGGGACTATAACCGGGCGGGCGCGTTCGCTGACACTCGTGTCACCTCCGGATCGGGCAGCCGCGCTGGCCCGTCCGACCTCTGGACGATGCCATTGCCGCAGGTGGCGGCAGCAGGGGACTTCAGGCTCGCCAGCGGCGTGTGGGAGCCGGCCGGTAGCATCACCGCCCGATGACTGCATTTGTAGAGGACGCTCCCGCCGCAGTCCTGGCGGCGGCAAAGGACATGCTGGCCCGCAATTTGGTGGAAGGAACGGCGGGGAACATCTCGGCCCGGATGGAGTCGGGTGAGGTGTGCATCACGCCGTCGTCGGTCGACTATGCCGAGATGACGCTCGATGACCTCGTGGTCGTCGACGCCACAGGCGCCGTCGTGGGGGGAAGCAGGTCTCCGTCGTCGGAGATGCCCCTCCACCTTGCATGCTACGCGGCCTACGACGACATCGGCTCGGTCATCCACTCCCATCCGGTGCACGCGACGATGTTCGCCGTCGCGCACCTGCCGATCCCGTCGGCCATCGACGAGTTCTCGATCTACGTCGGTGGGGAGGTGCGGGTCACCCAGTACGCCGCGAGCGGCAGTCCCGAGCTCGGGGAGCAGGCCGTCAAGGCACTTGAAGGCCGGGGGGCGGCGTTGATCGCCAACCACGGCATGGTGGCCGTCGGCCCGACACCCGCCCGTGTGTTGCACATCACCGCCCTTGTCGAGAGGAGCGCCCACATCCTTTGGGGTGCGTCGACGCTCTCTGAGATCCACCCGTTGCCGCCCGAGCACGACAAGCAGTTCGCGGGGGTCTACGAGATCATGAGGACCTACAAGGGCTGACCGCCCGGGGCGTGGTTCACGGCGCCCTGCCCGCGCCCGGCACCGTCGTTTCGATCGCGTTCGGCGGGATCGTGCCTGCCAGGACGGCGACGGCTCCCGCGCAGGCGAGGCGCGCCATCTTGGTGCGGGTTGCCTGAGACGCGCTTGCGATGTGGGGGAGGAGCACCGCCCGGGGGGTGGAGAGGAGGCCCGCATCGACGGCGGGCTCGTGCTCGAAGACGTCCAGTCCGGCGGCGAAGATGCGCCCGGCATGGAGAGCGCCGGCCAGGGCCGCCTCGTCGACGACGGGACCGCGTGCGGTGTTCACGAGCACGGCCGTCCGCTTCATGAGCGCCAAGGCGCCGGCGTCGATCAGGTGGTGGGTTTCCGGTGTCAACGGGACGTGAAGGCTCACGATGTCGCTTTGGCGAAGAAGCGTCTCGAGGTCGGCGACGTAGCCGGCTTCGCCGGTCGCCCGGCGGCAGTGGTGCAGCACGGACATGGCGAAGCCGTGCGCGCGGCGCGCGACGGCGCGGCCAATCCGCCCGTAGCCGACGAGCCCGAGCGTGGCCCCAAAGACGTCGGTGCCCAGATACTGGTTGATGCCCCAACCATCCCAGAGGCCGGCACGCAGGTCACTTGCCGCTTCGTGTGCGCGGCGCGCCGCTGCGAGGATGAGCAGGAACGTGAGATCGGCGGTCGTGTCCTCGAGCACGCCCGGTGTGTTGCAGACGACGATGCCGTGGTCGGCCGCCGCGGCAATGTCGACGTTGTCGAAACCGACCGCGACGTTGGCGACCACGCGAAGCGTGCCGGACGCCCCGGCGCGGAGCACGGTGCCGTCGATGCGGTCGCCCAACAGGCAGACGATGGCGTCGGCGGTGCGAGCTGCCGCGACGAGCTCGTCGGCCGACGGGGCCCGGTCGTCGTCGCGGCCGAGGACCTGGTGGCCCGCTGCGAGCAATGGATCGGTTCCGCCTTCGGGAAGGCGCCTGGTGACGAAGACACGTGCCATGCGCAAGCTCCTTCCGGCCGGCGGGCGCTGGCGGCAGTGTAGGAGCGGGGGCCCGGGGCCCGCGTCGGGGTTGTACGTGCTGTACGAAAGTCGTACATTATGTACGACACGGCAGGGCTCCTCATCGTAGGGGTCGACCGGGTGGGATCCGCGCCCATCGCGCGGGCGAGGGTGCACGAGGGGAGGGAGCCGGTGGCTCGGCGCCAGCCAAAAGCGCGTGACACGCGAGAGAGGCTGATCGCAGCGGCCCTCGAGGTCTTTGCGGCGACGGGCTACACGGCGGCGTCCGTCGACGACATCGTCACCCGGGCAGGCGTCACGCGGGGGGCCTTCTACTACTACTTCACCGGCAAGGACGACATCGCGCGCGACCTGCACGCCGAGCTGTGGGATCGCATCGCTTCGCTTGCCCAGGAAGCCTTCGACCCGGCGCTCGACACCGTCACGAACCTGAAACGCGCCTTCGATGTCCATCTGGATGCGATTGGCCATCTCGGCGAGGGGCGGTTCTTCCTGCGCGACGCATGGCTCGTTCCGGAGCTCGAGGCAGCCGGGCGTGTCACCCAGGAGGTGGGCGCATCACTCGCACGCGACTTGCTCGTCGAAGGCATCCTGCGCGGCGAGGTCGTCGCATTGGACGCTCAGGCGATGGCCGTTGCAGTGACCGGTCTGTTCGAGGAGGCAACTCTTCACGTCTTGAGCTCGGGAGAGGCCGGCCCGACGGTTGCCGTCGTCCACCGCATGCTCGACTCCCTGCGCCCGGTCCGCGTCCAGGGAGATGGCCGACACGACGGCGTCACCGAGACCGGTGCCGCCCCGCACGGGGAGGTGACGCCGTGACGGCCGGCACGCCACAACCGGGCGCAAGCGCGGGCAGTCGCCGAGGATGGGCGGGAGCGCGCTCGAAGAGCCGCACCGCCGGCGGTGGCGAGCGCGGCGGGACGGCAATCGGGCCGGGGACGGTCGTCGCCATCACAGGTGCATCACGGGGCATCGGGGCAGACGTCGCACGCTTGGCCGTCAGGCGAGGGGCGCGCGTCGGTCTGATCGCGCGGTCCGCAGACGACCTGGCGGCAGTTCTCGCTTCGGCCGGTGGCGAGGCCGCCGGCGTCGCCGTCACGGCCGACGTCGCCGATCGCGACGCGATCACAGACGCATGCGCACGCATCGCCCGCGAGCTGGGCCCCGTCGACGTGCTC
>JAJZBS010000014.1 GCA_021851885.1 Actinomycetes bacterium
CGTCGGCCCGGCGGCGAGGACCATCGCCAGGCGCGCCGGATCGGTCGGAAGGCCGGCGGCAGAGACCACGACCGCGCGCAGGCGCGCCTTGACCGGCGGTGGCGTCGACCCTGCCGTCCCCGGATCGACTCCGTTGAGCGCAGTTCCGAGGGCTACGGGCCCCATCCCCTCCCACGCGAGCTCGTCGGCCAGAGTCGGGAAGGTCAATGGGCTCCGCCGCACGGTGGCCGAGCTCCCGCCGGCCGCGTCGATGCTGGCGTTGTCCGTGGCGGTGTAGTCGGCGACGGCCGTCGTGATCGGCGGGCCGCCCCCGATCCGGTACTGGGCGACATTGACCTCGTAGAGGGCCGTCGTCGTGACGTCGAGGAGGCGGCCGGGGCCGGGTGCAAGGGGGGCGGCCCCGGCCGCCATAGCCGCCTCGTCGAGCACCGAGGCGGCGGCCGACGCGCTCCCTCCGAGGCGTCCCGGGAGGAGGGTCGAGACCAGCAGGACCGTGACGGTCGCCACGGCCGCCGCCGCCGTGACGACAGCAACGCGCACAGGGGCAAGCACGGCGGTGCGCGCAGTGGGAAGGGCGCACACCGGGAAGATCCGCCGGCGCTGCGTGCCGAGCGACCGGGCCCACCGGCGGACGAGCCGCGTCTGGGCCCGGCCGAGCGTGATCGGTTGGGTCCCCCCGGCGACCTTCGTCCAGGTCCAGCGTGCCTGGGCGGAGCGCCCGGACGGCGCCGGCGCGTTCCGGGCGGGGTCGATCTCGGCGACCAACTCGTCGAGGCGCACGAGGTCGGAAGCGGTCACGCGCCGTCCCGCCCTTGCCCGGTGCTCTCCTCCGGGCGCCAGCGCCCGGTCGGGGGAGGAGACGGGGGCGCTGCATTCCGGTCGTCGCGAGAGCGCAGTCCGGGAGCGTCCGTGAGCAGCTGGGCGCGCAGCCGCTGGCGCGCCTTGTGGAGGCGGATGGAGACGGCGTTGGGCGTGCAGCCGAGCATGCGGCCTATCTCGGCGTGGTCGAGCTCCTCCCAGAGGGCGAGACGCAGGATCTCCTGGTCGAGCGGGCCCAGCTTTCCCATCGCGGTCCGGACCAGTTCGTGGAGCTCGACCAGGTCGTCGGCGTCTGCGCTCGCTGCGGCGTGCGCGGCGTCCTCGTGCGCGGGGGCTCTCCGGACGCCGAGCGGGGGCAGGGCCAGAGCGCCGAGCCTGCGGCGCAGGAGGAAGCGGCGCGTCGCGCTCCGGCGGTGGTTGCGCAGGACTCCGTAGGCGAAGGCGTAGAGCCAGAGGAGCTCGTCTTGTTCGCCGGGCAGCGCGTCGCGACAGCGCCACGCCACCGCGAAGACCTCGGCAACGACGTCGGCGACGTCGTTGCGTGCGTCCGGCGAGAGGCGCCGCAGGACGTATGTGTAGACGGCCGGGTACCGGCGTTGGTAGAGCGCTTCGAATCGCTCGCGCGCCGTCGCCGGCGATCCGTCCGCGTCTACCGGCGTATCCTCACGCTCCCACATGGCCCCCACGCCATTTATATGTCCGGCTCGACCCGGATTCTTTCCGTTTCTCTTGATTTCCACAGGATGTCCACAGCCAGGCCCTCCTGGTGGGGCCCTTCCAGAGCCGCCGCTCTGGCAGTAGGGTGCAACTGTGGCTGATCAGGCACGCTTCGCGGAGGCCGCCATGGAGCACGTGCAGGCTCTCTACAGCGCGGCGCTCCGGATGACCCGGAATCCGGCCGATGCCGAGGACCTCGTCCAGGAGACGTTCCTGCGGGCATTCCGGGCCTATGGCAGCTTCGAGGAAGGCACCAACCTCAAGGCCTGGCTCTACCGGATCCTAACGAACGCCTTCATCAACAAGTACCGCTCCGCCCAGAGGCGCCCGACGCAAACCGACGTCGAGGACATCGACGCACTCTTCCTCTACCGCCACCTGCACCGCCTTCCCCCGTCGGCTGCAGGCAAGAGCGCCGAGGACGAGGTCCTCGACTCCATGACCGACAGCGAGGTCAAAGAGGCTCTCGAGTCGCTCCCGGAGAGCTTCCGGCTCGCGGTTTTGCTTGCGGACGTGGAGGGATTCTCCTACAAGGAGATCGCAGAGATCACCGGCGTGCCGATCGGTACGGTGATGAGCCGCATCCACCGTGGAAGAAAGGCGCTGCAGAAGGCGTTGCTCGATTTTGCAGTACGTAGCGGCTGGGTGCACGAAGGCCAAGGTGGCCGACCAGGTGACGGCGCCGCGGCCGGAGCTGTCACCGCAGGTGTGGACAGAGGAGGGAGGTGAGCGTGAAAGAGGGCAGGGGACCTGGCGGAGAAGAACCCGTCGGGAACAGAGCCGCGCCGGGAGCCGGCTCCGTGCCGCTGCATGCGGACTGCAGCGAGACTGTCGCCAGGCTGTACTTCTTCCTCGACGGAGCGCTCACCGAGGAGAAGCGTGAGGCCATAGCCCGCCACCTCGACGAGTGCCGGCCCTGCCTGGAGGCCTTCGACTTCGAAGCCGAGCTACGCCGGATCATCGCGAGCCGCTGCCGCGACGAGATCCCGGAGGGTCTGCGCGGGCGCATCCTCGCCGCCCTCGAACAGGAGAGGGCCATCGGTCCGGCCGAGCGGATGGCGGTCGATCCGGGCTTGCCGTCGAGCCCGTTCGAGCAGGGCGCCCTGTAGCCGATCGAGCCGCTGGTGCCGGCGCTCCGGCTTGCGGGAAGATGCGGCGGCTCCGGTCCGCCGGTGGTGGGAGGACGGTCGCCGACTAGCTTGGATGCGCGTGCCCGCTTCTTCAGAGCAGAGCCTCACGGTGGCCGACCTCATTGCCTGGGATGTGGCAGAACGCGTGGCGGTGCGGGTGGGATCGCTGCGCGACCCCCTGGCGGGATACGTGCCAAGCGGGTCGTCGGCACCGGCCGCCGTCGAGGCCGACTTTGCCGAGCTGACCGCCGTCGCCGAGATCCGGGTCAGTGCCGTCACCGGCCTGCACTCTGCGGCCGGCCCGGCACGGGCGAAAGTTTGTGACCGGGCGGGGTGGGTGCATGCAAACATCGCTTCCTTCCAGCGGCTGCTCGCCCCGGTTGCGTCGAAGCTCGGCGCTGCCAACGTCCCGCCGGCGCTCCGTCCTGTCAGCCGCGGCGCCGCCGGGCTCCAGATGGGCCTGCTGCTCGGCTGGATGTCGGGGCGGGTCCTCGGTCAGTACGACCTGTTGCTCACCGAGGAGGCCGACGCCGACGACCAGGACATCGTCTACTTCGTCGGCCCGAACGTCGTGGCCATGGAGAGGCGGTACGGCTTCGCGCCGCGCCAGTTCCGCCTCTGGCTCGCCCTGCACGAAGTGACCCACCGGATGCAGTTCACAGGGGTTCCGTGGCTGCGCGCCTACTTCCTCTCCCTCGTCGACGACGTGGTCTCTTCCATGGAGACCGATCCTCGCCATCTCGTGGAGGCGTTGCGCCGGGCCGTCGCCGAGATCCGGGCGGGGCGCAACCCCCTCGAGGAGTCGGGGATCGCAGGGCTGGTCGCCGGGAGTGCCCAGCGCGCCGCCATCGGTCGTGTCCAAGCGCTCATGAGCCTGCTGGAAGGCCACGGGGACGTGACCATGGACAGGGCGGGAGCCGACGAGATCCCCGGAGCAGCCCGCTTCGGTGCGGTCCTGCGCCAACGGCGCCGCAAGGTCGGCGGCGCGGCCAAGCTCCTCCGCCAGGCCGTCGGGATCGAGTCGAAGTTGCGCCAGTATGAGCAGGGCGAGCGTTTCATCGCCGCCGTCGAGGCCGCCGGAGGCCCGGAGCTCCTCTCCCGGGTGTGGCAGGGGCCGCAGTGGCTGCCCTCCCTCGACGAGATCGGCGCGCCGGCCACGTGGGTGGATCGTGTCCGCACGGCAGTGGCCGCCGACTGACGGAGGGCCGAGCTCCTCTCCTGGTGCCGAGGCGCCCGCAGAGGAGGCGGCCGCGATCCCCCGTGCGCTCCTGGATGCCGTGGCCGCCCCCCTGCTTGCACGCTGCACGTTCCCCCAGGGCGGCGGCGCACTGTGGTGCGCCGTGTCCGGAGGGGCCGACTCGACGGCGCTGCTCGCCTTGGCGGTGGCAGCCGGCTGCGCCGCCGCCGCCTTCCATGTCGACCATGGGTTGCGGCAGGGCTCTCTTGCGGAAGGCATCCTCGTCGCGACGAACGCGCAGAGACTCGGTGCTCGTTTTGCCGGCTCACGCGTGCGAATCGCGGCGGGCCCGAATCTCGAAGAGCGCGCTCGCCAGGCGCGCCTGTCGGCGTTGCCGCCCGGAGCTGCCACCGGCCATACGGCAGACGACCAGGCCGAGACGGTCATGCTGAACATGCTGCGGGGCGCCGGGGCGAGCGGTCTCGCCGGCATGCGGCCCGGCCCGCGCCACCCGATCCTGGCCCTGCGCCGGGAGGAGACGGTTGCGGTGTGCAGACGCCTCGGACTGGAGTTCGTCGACGACCCGACCAACGCCGAGCTGACCCAGCGCCGCAACCGCGTCCGCCACGAGCTGCTCCCCCTGTGCGCCGCGATCGCCGAGCGGGACGTCGCCGCCGTCCTGGCGCGCCAGGCCCGCCTGTTTGCCGACGACGCCGACCTCCTGGACGCCCTGTCCACCCGGATCGACCCGAGCTCGACGGCCCAGCTCAACGCGGCCCCTCCGCCGCTCGCGCGCCGCGCCGTACGCAGGTGGCTGCAAGGGAGTGGCCCCCACCCGCCGTCGGCCGCCGAGGTCGAGCGGGTGCTGAGCGTGGCCCGCAACGAGATCCTGGCGACCGAAGTCGCCGGGGGCAGGCGCGTGGCACGCCGGCGCGGAAGGCTCTCCGTCGTCGGGCCCCTGAGACTAGAGTCTGACGCCGGCGACAGCGCGAGCCGGGCGGACGATGGTCAAACGAGCATGAGCGTCACACGAGCATGAGCACAGCCCACCCCGTTCGCGACGACCCCCTCCTTGGCCCCGTCGTCGTCTCCGAGAAGGAGATCCGGGACCGCGTCGTCGAGCTCGGCGAACAGATCACCCGGGACTACGGAGACCGCCCGCCGTTGCTCGTCGGCGTGCTCAAGGGTGCATTCGTCTTCTCGAGCGACCTGTCCCGGGCCATCCGCCTCCCCGTCGAAATGGACTTCATGGCCGTCGCCTCGTACGGGACGGCCACGAAGACGAGTGGGGTCGTGCGGATCGTCAAGGACCTCGACCAGGATCTGACGGGCCGCCACGTCGTCGTCGTGGAGGACATCGTCGACTCGGGCTTGACCCTGTCGTACCTGCGCCGGAGCCTTCTCGCCCGTTCGCCTGCGAGCCTCGAGGTCTGTGCTCTGCTCGTCAAAGAGGGCCAGCAGCGGACCCGTCTCGACCTTCGCTACGTCGGCTTTCCGATCCCGCCGTCCTTCGTCGTCGGCTACGGATTGGATGTCGCCGAGCGGTACCGGAACCTGCGCGACGTGCATGCCTTCCTCGGTGATCCGGAGCCGGGGATCGCACGAGACCCGGGCGCAAGCTTTACACGATGACAGTAGATCAGGACGCGATAGAACGAGCCGTCCGGGACCTACTCGTTGCCGTCGGTGAGGACGTGACTCGCGACGGCCTCCTCGCGACCCCAACGCGCGTTGCGAAGATGTACGCCGAGCTGTTCGAAGGAGCGGAGGACCCGGCACGCCACTTGGCCGTTACCTTCGCCGCCGACCACGACGAGATGGTCATGGTGCGCGACATCCCCTTCACCTCTTTGTGCGAGCATCACATCGTCCCGTTCATCGGGCACGCTCATGTCGCGTACATCCCCAACGAGGACGGCCGGATCACCGGCCTGTCGAAGCTGGCCCGGGTCGTCGACGGCTTCGCCCGGCGGCTGCAGGTCCAAGAGCGCATGACGACCCAGATCGCCGAAGCCCTCGAGAAGACCCTTGTGCCGCGCGGCGTCCTCGTCGTCGTCGAGGCGGAGCACCTGTGCATGTCCATGCGCGGGGTGAAGAAGCCCGGGACCCTCACAGTGACCTCCGCCGTACGCGGGCTGTTCCGCGAGAACGCGTCAACCCGCGCCGAGGCGATGCAGTTCCTCCGCCGTGGCTGAGGACCCGCAGCCCCTGGACGACCGGTGGCCGGTGCGGCGGTACTGTGGCGACGTGCGTGCCCTTGTCATGGGCGTCTTGAACGTGACGCCTGACTCCTTCTGCGACGGTGGGGCGTACTTTGATCAGCGGCGCGCCATCGCCCGGGGCCTCGAGATGGTGGCGGAGGGCGCCGACATCGTCGACGTGGGAGGCGAGTCGAGCCGTCCTGGAGCACAGCCTGTGCGCGAAGCCGAGGAGATGCGGCGTGTCCTGCCGGTGATCGAGCAGCTTGCCGAGCACGTGCGGGTTTCCGTCGACACGGCGAAGCCGGCCGTCGCCCGCGCGGCTGTCGCCGCCGGGGCCACCCTCATCAACGACATCAGCGCGTCGCTCGCCGAGGTGGCTGCTGCATGCGGTACGGGTTGGGTGGCCATGCACATGAAAGGAACACCTCGCGACATGCAGAACGACCCTCGCTACGCCGATGTCGTCGTGGAGGTCCGCGACTTCCTCGCCGAGCGTGCGGCCGGGGCGCGGCGGCGCGGCGTCAGCGAGGTCTGGATCGATCCGGGGATCGGTTTCGGCAAGACGGTCGCGCACAACCTTTCCCTCCTCGCTCACTGCGGTGAGCTCGCAGATCTCGGCTATCCGCTCCTCGTCGGCACGAGCCGCAAGAGCTTTCTCGGGCGCTTGTTCCCCCTCGCCGACGGCTCGCCGGCACCGCCGGGCGAACGGATCGAAGCCTCTGTTGCGACGGCGGTGTGGGCGGCGGCGGCGGGGGCTGCCATGGTGCGCGTCCACGACGTCGCGGCAACCGTCCAGGCCCTGACGATCGCCGGGGGCGAGCCTGACGGCGACAAGCGGCCGGATGCGCCCCCGCCCGCAATGGCAGCCACGGGTCGTCTCGCGTGATGCGCGGCAAGTGGGCAGAGGGGATCGCCCCGCGGAACTTCGCTTGGGTCATCAAAGATGGCCTTGCCGTCAGTGAGCGACCGGGCGGGTTCTCCCGCAACCACCGCCCCGTCCGGCGCAAGGAGGAGATCATCTGGCTGCGCGTCCAGGGATTCAACAGGGTCGTCTCCCTCCTCGTCTCGCCGCACAACCTCCACGTCTACGAGAAAGAGGGGTTGCCGTCTGTGCACATTCCCCTCCTGGCGGTGGGGGACCCTAGCGGCGTTCTCGGCGGCCTCTACGGTTCGCTCGACGACTGGCTGGGCCAGAAGGAGAAGGTGCTCGTCCATCAAGAGGAGATGTCCGACCAGGTCATGGGCGTTGCCGCCGGGTACCTGCTCTGGTCGAAGCGGACCGAGAGCGGTCCGCAGGCGATCATGGCCATCGAGCGCATCATCGGGCGCCAGATGGGCCCGCCGGGCCGGGAGCTCGTGGCCGTGACGATGGACCTCCGGCGCCCCGGTGACCGCTGACCGCATCGAGATCCGCGCGCTGCGAGCCGATGCCATCCACGGCGTGCTCGACCGGGAGCGGGTCGTAGCACAGCCTTTTGAGGTCGACGTGGATGTCGGCGTCGATATGCGTGCTGCAGCGGCGAGTGACGATATCGCCGACGCCGTCGACTACGCGCTCGTCGTGGGCCGCGTGCTCGGCGTTCTCGCAGGCCCTCCCCGCCAGCTCCTCGAGCGGCTCGCTTCCGAGGTGGCCGAAGCGGTGCTTGCCCTGCCCGGGGTGACCGAGGTCACTGTGGACCTTCGCAAGCTAGCCCCCCCGCTCGACGCCGACGTGGCATCCGCCGGGGTGCGCCTGACCCGGGCGCGCAGCGCCGGTCCGGCCGGGGCCCCGTGAGTGCGGCCGGAGCCCTGCGGAGGGCCCGGTCTAGCGTGAGGCCGGGCCGTCCGGTCGGCGCGCGCGAGGCCCTGTGAAGCGGCGAGCCTTTCTCGGACTTGGCTCGAACCTCGGCGACAGGTGGGCGCTTCTTGGCGAGGCGGTCGCCGGCCTTCCCGACCTGGCCGCCGTCTCGTCGGTGTACGAGACCGACCCCGTCGGGGGCCCGCCGGGTCAGGGCCCCTACCTCAATCTCGTCGCCGAGCTCGACACGGCGTTGGCTCCTCGCGGCCTGCTCGCCGTCGCCCGGAAGTGCGAGTCCCGCGCGGGGCGCGTGCGCTCCGAGAGGTTCGGCCCCCGGACCCTCGACGTCGACGTCCTGGTTGTCGGAGATCTCGTCGTGGACGAAGCGGATCTCGTCGTCCCCCATCCCCGGATGTGGGAGCGCCGGTTCGTCCTGGAGCCCCTCTCCGAGCTCGTCGACGTCGACCAGCTGCCTGCGACGGTACTGCCGGATAGCTGGGTCGCAAGCACATGGCGTGGCCGTGTTGCCGGAAAAGTCCACGTCGCGGGTAGGCTGGAGATGTCCTAACGACCGGCACCCTCAGCCGAGGGGCCGGAACGTGAGTGAGGGTCGATGAAGGAAGTCCGCATCATCGGGCCGGGTCGTGCCGGCTCTTCTCTGGCGGGCGCGCTCGATCGGATGGGCTGGCGCGTCGCGGGCGTCCTGGGCCGGTCCGACGATGTGCGTGCGGCCGCCCACGGTGTCGACGCTCTCGTCATCGCGACTGCCGACGGTGACGTCGCACATGTGGCCGGGCTGGTCGAACCCGACCCGGCGACAGCCGTTCTCCACCTCTCCGGCTCCCTGGGGCTGGAAGCCCTCGACCCCCATCCTCGCCGGGCGAGCCTCCACCCGCTCGTCCCACTCCCGGACGCCGCGACGGGGGCCGAACGCCTCAGCGCGGGAGCCGTCTTCGCCGTCGACGGTGATCCGATCGCAACCGAGATCGCGACGGCCCTTGGCGGCCGCTGCATCCGGGTGCCCCGTGCATCCCGTGCCGCCTACCACGCGGCGGCGTGCGTGGCCTCGAATCACGTCGTCGCCCTCCTTGCGCAGGCCTCCCTCCTCGCAGACGAGGCCGGGATCGGGATCGGCGACCTCGTCGGGCTGACCGCCGCCTCTCTCGCCGACGTGGCCCGCCTCGGGCCACGTGGCGCGCTCACCGGACCGGCGGCTCGCGGAGACAACGCCACCCTCGAGCGCCATCGGGCAGTCCTCGACAGGGTCGACGCGCATGCCCAGGCGGCCGGCGCTCCCGCCGGGATCCAGCGGCGTGCCTACGACGCCTGCGCGCAGCTCGCGGCGGCACTCGCGGGTGCCGGGGCGTCGCCGAGCGACGCCGGCGACGACCGCGATCGGCCGCGCGGCGATGCGCAGATGCGACCCCGGGAGGTGCCGGCATGCAACTGATCGACACGGTCGGACGGTTTACCAAGACGATCGAGTCCGCCCGCGCCATGGGCAACAGCGTCGGCCTGGTCCCCACCATGGGCGCACTCCACCGCGGGCACCTGTCGCTCGTCGAGCGTGCGGCGCGCGAGTGCGACGTCGTCGCCGTGACGATCTTCGTCAACCCCCTCCAGTTCGGAGACCCCGATGACTTGGCGGCGTACCCGCGCACTCTCGGCGCCGACGTCGCCGTCGCCGAGGCGGCCGGCGCCGACGTCGTCTTCACCCCCTCGGACAGGCAGATGTATCCCGACAGCGCCGCCGCCGGCGGACCACAGGACATGAGCGGCGAGCCCGTCGGCGTCCATGCGGGCTCGCTCGGGCGTGTTCTCGAGGGTGCTTCGCGCCCGGGGCACTTCGACGGGGTCGCCACGGTCATCGCGAAGCTCTTCGCGATGACGGGCCGCTGCCGTGCCTACTTCGGCGAGAAGGACTTCCAGCAGCTGCAGGTCATCCGCAGCCTCGCATCCCGGCTCTCCTTCCCGGTCGACGTCGTGGCGTGCGCGACGGTGCGCGAGCCCGACGGATTGGCCTTGTCGAGCCGCAACGCCCGCCTGTCCCCCGACGAGCGCACAGCTGCCACCGTCCTGTACCGCTCCCTTGCGGCCGGAGCGGCCGCGATCGCCGCCGGCGCGCGCCGGCCCGCCGAGGTCACCTCTGCCATGCGTGCAGAGCTCGGTGCCGAGCCGCTCGTCACGACGGACTACGCCGTCGCCGTCGGCGCCGAGCACCTCACGCCGCTTCCCGAGCTGGCCGGGGCCGTGCGGCTTCTCGTCGCGGCACGCTGCGGCCCCGTGCGCTTGATCGACAACATGGAGGTGATCATCTGATGCGCCGCCGGATGATGAAATCGAAGATCCACCGAGCGACGGTGACCGACGCCGACCTCAACTACGTGGGATCCATCAGCCTCGACCCCGTCTTGATGGAGCAGGCCGACATCCGCCCCTGGGAACAAGTGGCGGTTCTCGACATCGACAACGGTGCCCGTTTCGAGACGTACGCGATCGCCGGTGGCCCCGGGGATGTGTGCCTGAACGGCGCAGCCGCCCGCCTCGTCCATCGCGGCGACCGGGTGATCGTCCTCACCTACGCCGACTACGAAGAGGCCGAGCTCGACGGATTCGCGCCCCGCGTCGTCCACGTCGACGCGCGCAACGGCGTGATCGACGAGCCCACGGCTCGTCTCCAAGCCGAGATCGACAGCCTCGATCCCGCGTGAGCCGGTACCGGGGGCCCGGCGTGCTGCCCGGCGGCAACCTCGGCGTCGCAGGAGATCCGGGGGAGCTCGACGTCCTCGTCGTCGGCAGCGGGGTGGCGGGGCTCTCTGCCGCAGTGCGCCTCGCCAACGGCGTCTCCGTGCCCGGTGCTGCTGCGTTCGGCGCCGCGGTCGAGGAACGGGGCTCCCCGTCTCGCAGGCGCGTCCGGCCCCGAGGCCTGCGGATCGGCGTGTTGACCAAAGACGAGCTGTCCCGGTCGGCGACCCGGTGGGCCCAGGGAGGCATCGCGGCCGTTCTCGGTGGCGACGAAGACTCGACCGACCTCCACCTCGCCGACACGCTGGCAGCCGGGGCCGGGCTCTGTGACGGCGACGCCGTCCGCCTGCTCGTCGACGAAGGTCCCGAGCGGGTCGGCGAGCTCATCGCTCTCGGCGCCGTCTTCGACAAACGTCCTGACGGCGATTTCGCTCGCGCGCGCGAGGGTGGGCACTCGACTGCCCGCGTCGTGCACGCAGGCGGTGCCGCAACCGGCGCAGAGGTTGACCGGGCTCTCGTGGGTGCCGTGCGCAACTCCGCGGCCGCCCTGCTCGAGCGTTGGTTCGTCCTGGACCTCGTCGTGGAGGGGGGGCGCTGCACCGGCGTCGTCGCCCTCGACCCGGCGGGACAGCGCCATCGGGTCCGTGCCGCCTCGGTCCTTCTCGCCACCGGGGGAGCCGGCCAGCTGTTCGCGGTGACGACGAACCCCGCCGAGGCGACCGCGGACGGCGTCGCCCTTGCCCTGCGCGCGGGCGTCGCCGTTGCCGACCTCGAGTTCATGCAGTTCCATCCGACGGCGCTGCACCACCCGGCCATGCCCCGTCCCCTCCTGTCGGAGGCCTTGCGCGGTCACGGCGCTTTGATCCGCGATCGCTCCGGGCGGCGCTTCGTCGACGAGCTCGCCCCACGCGACGTCGTCAGCCGTGCCATCGCCGAGCGCATGCGCGACACGGGGGACAGCCACGTCTGGCTCGATGCCACCGTCTTGGCGAGCTTTGCAGAGTGCTTCCCGACCATCGCCGCTGCATTGAAGGCGGCCGGCCTCGACCCGAGCTCGGATTGGCTCCCGATCGCTCCGGCCGCCCACTACCTGTCGGGCGGCATCGTCACCGACCTCGACGGAGCGAGCACCCTGCCCGGGCTGTGGGCCGCCGGTGAAGTGGCGTGCACCGGTGTCCACGGGGCCAACCGCCTCGCGTCGAACTCGCTGCTGGAAGGCCTGGTCTTCGGAGCGCGCGCGGCCGAGGCGATCCTCGCCGGTCGCGACGGGCCGCGACCGGAAGGCGTGATGCGATCCCTCGTCGGTCCGCGTGCGGGCTCGGATCGGCGCTCGGGCGACGGAGAGCGTCCAGGCCTCGGCGACGGCCGGGGACAAGGACCGTCCGAACAACCGTCCGGCAGGGGCCCCATCCCGGTGCTGTCGATCCCGGCGGCAGAGACGGTTGGCGGGCACCCGGCCGGCCAGGTGCCCCTGGGGCCGTCCGCCGCCTCGGCGGCGGACCTTGCCAAAGCGCGCGAGTACCTTCAACAGGCGATGACCCAAGGCGCAGGTGTCGTGCGGGATGCAGAGTCGTTGGCCGCGGCGGCTCGCGCCGTGGATGTAGTCGCTCGGGAGCCGCTTGCCGGGCGAGGTGGGGGAGAGCTCGCCAACCTCGCGGCGGTCGCCGGCGGGTTGCTGCGCGCCGCCGGTGCGCGCACCGAGACCCGCGGGGCCCATGCACGCCGTGACTTCGTCGAGGCCGAAGACGCCCTACGCCTCCGGTTCGTCCACGGCGGGCCACGAGCGACGGACGCCCCGTGAGCGGCGGAGCGCCACGGCCGGGAGCCGATCCGCCGCCGCCGGCTGTCGCTGCCGCGGTGGCAACTGCTCTGGCCGAGGATCTGCTCCCCCTCGGGGACCTGACGGCGTCGCTCGTCGATCCTTCCATCGTCGTCTCGGCGGTCATCGCGTCGCGCTCCGCGGGGGTGCTCGCCGGGCGTGCCTGCGCAGAGGAGACCTTCCGCCGGGTCGACCCCGCCGTGGTCCTGGACTGGGCCTGCTCGGACGGTGACCTCCTTGCGCCCGCCCAGGTGGTGTGCGCCCTGGAGGGCCCACTGTGCTCACTGTTGAGTGCCGAGCGGACGGCGCTCAACTTCCTCTGCCACCTATCGGGTGTCGCCACCTTGACGCACCGCTTCGTCGAGGCGGTGCGGGGGGCGAGCGCATCGGCGCGGGTCCTCGACACGCGCAAGACGACGCCGGGCCTGCGCGCTCTCGAAAAGGCCGCGGTGCGCGCCGGAGGCGGCACGAACCATCGCGGGAGCCTCTCGGAGGCCGTCCTTGTCAAGGACAACCACCTTGCCGGCCTCGGCATCGCCGACGCAGTTGGCGCCGCGCGCCGCGCCTGGCCCGGCCGGATGGTCGAGGTGGAGTGCGACCGGGAGGACCAGGTCGTCGAAGCCGTGGAGGCCCATGCGACCGTCGTCTTGCTCGACAACATGTCGCCTGAGCAGGTTGCCCGCTGCGTCGCTCTCGTGGCCGCGCGCGCCCAAGGGTCCGCCGCCCCCCTCATCGAGGTCTCGGGCGGCGTCACGCTGGCGACGGCGCCGTTGTACGCGGCGGCGGGAGCGGACCTGATCTCGGCGGGCATGCTCACGCACTCGGCCCCGGTCCTCGACCTCGGCCTGGACGTGGAGGCCGGCGGTGGCGCCGGCCCGCTCGACAGGCCTGCGGGCTCCTAGGGGGCGCGAGATGCCCGGCACCAGGTTCGGCGAGAGAAAGGACCACCCATGTTGCTCGCCATCGACGCAGGGAACACCGAGACGGTCGTAGGACTGTTCGACCTGGACGCGTCGTCGGAGGCGAGCGGCGGTTCGGGTGACGGCGGCGGCAACGAGAACGTCCCCGCCAACCTCGTCGAGCACTTCCGCATCGCTACGGTCGCGGAGCGCACCGCCGACGAGCACGCCCTGCTCCTGAGCGAGCTGCTCGCTCTCCAAGGGTTCGAAGCCGCCAGCGCCGTGTCCGGCATCGCGGTCACCTCGTCGGTCCCGCGAGTGACGTCGCAGTTGCGCGAGATGGCGCAGCGCTACTTCCCAACGCCGTTGGTCGTCATCGAACCCGGGGTACGGACCGGCATGGCCATCCTCTACGACAACCCGAAAGAAGTCGGGGCCGATCGGATCGCGAACGCCGTCGGGGCCTACGACCTGTACGGAGGCCCGACGATCGTCGTCGACCTGGGGACGGCGACCACCTTCGACGCCGTCTCCAGCGACGGCGGGTATCTCGGGGGGGCTATCGCCCCCGGGATAGAGGTGAGCTTGGACGCGTTGTTCGCCCAAGCCGCGGCGTTGCGCCGGGTCGAGCTCGTCGAGCCGCGCCACGTCATCGGCAAGTCGACGGTGGAATCGATCCAGTCCGGAGCTTTCTACGGCTTCATTGCCCAGGTCGACGGCCTCTGCCGCCGGTTCGAGCAGGAGCTCGGCCCGTCGACGGTTGTCGCGACGGGCGGTCTCGCGGGTCTCATGGCAGGGCAGTCCGAGATGGTCCAACACATCGACCCGTGGCTTACCCTGCATGGGCTGCGCATCATCTACGAGCGCAACGTCGACCGGGAGCGAAGCAGTGACGAATGACAGTGATGCCGGCCGCCGGGCCGGCGACGTGCCTTACCGCTTTGCGCGTGACACCACCGCAGCCGAAGTGCACGAGCGCTTCGGATCCCTCGGCATCGGCGAGAGCTCCGGGGTCGTGGCATCGGTCGCCGGACGGGTCATGCTGTCGCGCCCGCAGGGAAAGGTCGCCTTTGCCGAGCTACGCGACTCGAGTGGCCCCATCCAGCTCTTCGCGACCGAGAAGGGGACACCGGGGTACGAGGCGTTTTGCCGTCTCACGCTCGGCGCGTGGATCGGGGTGACGGGTGATGTCGTGCGGACGCGCCGGGGGGAGCTGTCGGTTGCCGTCGGAAGCTGGGAGGTGCTCGCGCGATCAAGGCACAACTTCGGTGACAAGTGGCGTGGGGTGACCGATGTCGAGACCCGCTACCGCCAGCGCGAGATGGACCTGTGGGCGAACCCCGCATCCAGGCGCGTCTTCACAATGCGCAGCAAGTTGATCACCGAGCTCCGTCACCAGCTCGAGCGGCGCGGCTTTCTCGAGGTCGAGACCCCAGTTCTCCAGCCGATTCCCGGCGGGGCGCTTGCGCGCCCGTTCACGACGCACCACAACGCGCTCGACGTGGACCTTTTTCTGCGCATCGCCCCGGAGTTGTACTTGAAGCGCCTCGTCGTCGGTGGCTTCGAGAGGGTGTTCGAGATCGGGCGCGTCTTCCGTAACGAAGGGATCTCGCCGCGCCACAACCCGGAGTTCACGATGCTCGAGCTCTACCAGGCCTACGCCGACTACGGCGACCTCATGTCGCTCACCGAGGAGCTCGTGGCGGGATTGGCGCACGAGCTCTGCGGCTCGGCGCGGATCCCCTACGGCGGCAAGGAGCTTGACCTCACACCCCCGTGGCGCCGCGCCACGTTGTTGGAGCTCGTCGCCGAGCAGGCGGGCATCGAGATCTCGCTCGATACCCCGATCGACGAGCTTGCCCGCATCTCGCAAGAGCACGGAGGCCAGACCACCGGCGGGCCGGGCAAGCTCGTTCTCGAGATCTTCGAGAAGACGACCGAGGCGACGTTGTGGGGGCCGGTGTTCGTCTGTGACTACCCCGCCGAAGTCTCCCCGCTCGCACGGCGCCACCGTCACATGCCCGGCATGGTCGAACGTTTCGAGGCGATCGTCGCGGGCCGCGAGCTTGCCAACGCTTTCTCCGAGCTCGTCGATCCCGACGACCAGAGGAGCCGTTTCGTCGCCCAGGCGTCGGCTCGGGCTGCCGGCGACGAGGAGGCCATGGTCCTCGACGAGGACTTCCTGCGCGCACTCGAGCGCGGGATGCCTCCGACGGCGGGTCTCGGCATCGGGATCGACCGCCTCGTCATGCTGCTCGCCGATGTCGCCAACATCCGCGACGTCATCCTGTTCCCGACCATGCGGCCGGAGGCGCACGGCGACTGATCCGCCTCGATCCCGGCAGCCGGTGGGCGACCGTCGGGGCGGGTGGGCACCGCGCTCGGGTTCTTCACCTCACACACTCCTCACATCTCCTGCGTGACCGGCTCACATTCGCTTGCGACGATCCTCATGTCGGCGCGTGGCCTGTCCGCAGCCAGTGGGGCAGTGCCCGGCGACGACGAGGAGAACGGTCGGGAAAGGAGCCATAGGGGCCATGAGAGGATCTTTCGTCAGCAAGGTGGTCGCGGCATCCCTCCTCGCGGGAGGGCTCGCACTCGGCGGCACGAGCATCGCTTCGGCGAGCTCCGCCACCGTCGCCGGCACGCAAGCGCAGGCATCGAGGGCGCAGGCACCGAGGGCGCAGGCACCGGCGGCTGCTGGGCACAAGGCGCCCGGGACATCCAAGTCCCGCCTGTGTGCCCGGGCCCCGCGCTTGGAGAAGCGGCTCGACAACGTGATCACGAGAGTCAAGAAGCGGGTGACGACCCTGACCACCCGTGAGGCAACCTTGGAGGCCGAGGGCAAGACCGCGGCCGCACAGAGGGTTGCCAAGCGCATCGACCGTCTCAATGCGATTGAGATGCGCCTCGGCAAGATCGTCAACCGGATCCAGAAGTTCTGTTCGACGGGGTCGACTGCCAAGAACCCCGCGTCGACGGCCTGATCGGAATGTGGACAAGCGGGCTTTCGGCCGGGCGGGGGCTCGCTTGTCCTTTGCCCCCGTGCCATCTCGCGCCGGGGGCCTGTGGGACAGGACGCCGCGCAGAGCTCGGTGCCGGTGATCGCCTACCCGGTGACGGAGTCGGCGAGCCAGGTTGCCACCCGGGCGAGACCGGCCGAGAGCTTGGGCTCCGGGATGGCCCGTGCCACCTCGATGGCTTCGTTCGCAAAGGAGCCGAGGACGCCAACAGAGGCCGCGACCGCAGCCGAACCCTTGACGAGATCACGAGCCTTGTCCCGTTCGGGCTCGCCCAGCGGCTGGCCGAGGAGAGGGCGTAGCTCGGCGGCGATGTCCGGCTCGGCGAGAGCGCGTAGGACGGGAAGGGTGTAGATGCCCTCGGCGATGTCCTGGCCGGACGGCTTGCCGAGCTGCGCCTCGTCGGCGACGAGGTCGAGGATGTCGTCACGCACTTGGAACGCCATGCCGAACAACTCGCCGAACTTCGTCAGTGCGTCCACCTCGGGGCCGGGAAGTCCTGCAGTCAGGGCCCCGATGCGGCAGGCGGTCGACATGAGCGAGGCCGTCTTCCCGGCGATGGTGGCCATGTAGGCGTCCTCGGACCGGGTCGGGTCGAACGCTGTGCGCACTTCCTCGATCTGGCCCTGGCACAGGCGACCGAGGGTTGCCGCCAGTAGCCCGGCGATCTCAGCTCCAAGCTCCGCGGCGAGCTCGGCGGAGCGCGCCAGAAGGTAATCGCCGGCGACGATGGCGATCAGATTCCCCCAACGGGCGTTGACGCTCTCGACGCTGCGCCGCATCGTCGCCTCGTCCATGACGTCGTCGTGGTACAGCGAGGCGAGGTGGACGAGCTCGACGGCGACTGCCCCCTGGAGGATGTCGTCGGAGGCCCCGCGGCTCCCACCGGTCGCAGAGGCGGTGCCGCCGAGGCGGCTGGCGGTGGCCACCGCCAGCGTCAGGGCGGGGCGCAGGCGCTTGCCCCCTGCCGAGATCAGGTGCGTCGTGACGGTGTCGAGGAAGGGATCCCCGGCACGCACGGCGTTCGCGAGGCGCGATTCGAGGCGCGCAAGATCGTCCTCCAGATCGGGAAGATCGAGAAGCTCCACGACGTTCACAATCACTTGAGGCTAGGCGACGCAGGAGGTACAGCGCACAGGCGAGCGGACAGGCGGCCACGAGGGGCCGGCCGACCGGGCAGGTGGTCTGCCGGGAAGGCCGTCCCGAGGGCCGGGTGGTGGCCCAACGGCAAGCGGGGACCGACGACCGGGGAAGGAGCCGGATCACACGGTGGCCCGGGACACCGCTTCCGGCGGAGTGGTCGCCTGGAGAGCGTGTGCGGAGTACTGCATCACCCGCCTGGGTAGACTGAACTGTGATCGAGCGGGCCTCCGCTTATTGGTCGCAATACAGGCGTATTGGTAGGAAAGCAGGGAGCAGGGTCGAGTGTTTGAACGCTTCACTGATCGTGCCAGACGGGTTCTGGTGTTGGCTCAGGAAGAGGCGCGCCTGCTCAACCACAGTTTCATCGGCACCGAGCACATACTCCTCGGGTTGATCCACGAGGGAGAGGGGGTCGCTGCCAAGGCCCTCGAGTCGCTCGGCATCTCGCTCGACGCGGTCCGGGAGAAGGTCGAAGAGACGATCGGGCCAGCGGGGGCCGCGCCGCCAGGCTCTCCTCCGTTCACGCCCCGCGCGAAGAAGGTCCTCGAGCTCTCCCTGCGGGAAGCTCTCCAGCTCGGGCACAGCTACATCGGCACCGAGCACATGCTCCTCGGCCTGGTGCGCGAGGGGGAAGGGGTGGCAGCGCAGGTCCTCGTCCAGCTCGGGGCCGACCTCGCCCGGGTGCGCCAGCAGGTCATCCAGCTCCTGTCGGGCTACCAGGGCAAGGAGGCGGTCGGCGTTGGCCAGGGCGGCAGCGGCGAGACGCCGTCGAACTCGCCGGTCCTCGAGCAGTTCGGTCGCAATCTCACGACATTTGCGAGAGAGCACAAGCTCGACCCGGTGATCGGGCGCGAACGCGAGATCGAGCGCGTCATGCAGGTGCTCTCGCGCCGCACGAAGAACAATCCGGTCCTCATCGGCGAACCCGGTGTGGGCAAGACAGCGATCGTCGAAGGCCTCGCGCAGCGCATCGTCGCCGACGACGTCCCCGAGACGATCAAGGCGAAGCAGCTCTACACCCTTGACCTCGGCGCGCTGGTCGCCGGCAGCCGCTACCGGGGCGACTTCGAAGAGCGCCTGAAGAAGGTGCTCAAGGAGATCCGCACCCGCGGCGACATCATCTTGTTCATCGACGAGCTGCACACGCTCGTGGGGGCCGGCGCGGCCGAAGGGGCAATCGACGCCGCGTCGATCCTCAAGCCGATGCTTGCTCGCGGCGAGCTCCAGACGATCGGCGCGACGACCCTCGACGAGTACCGCAAGCACCTGGAAAAGGACGCCGCTCTCGAGAGGCGTTTCCAGCCGATCAAAGTCGAGGAGCCGACCCTCGCTCACACGATCGACATCTTGAAGGGCCTACGCGACCGTTACGAGCAGCACCACTCGGTGACCATCACCGACCAGGCGCTGGTCGCCGCGGCGAACCTGGCCGATCGCTACATCTCGGATCGCTTCCTGCCGGACAAGGCCATCGACCTGATCGACGAAGCGGGAAGCCGCCTGCGCATCCGCCGCATGGCGACGCCGCCGGAGTACAAGAAGGTCGAGGACGACCTGACGCGTATCCGCCAGGAGAAGGAAGCGGCCGTCGAACGGCAGAACTTCGACAAGGCAAAGGAGCTTGCTGACAAGGAGAAGGAAGCCCTGGAGCGCAAGTCCTCCATGGAGGCCGAGTGGCGCGCCGATGGCGTCGAGCTCTTCGACGTCGTCGACGAAGACGTCGTGGCCGAAGTCCTTGCAACCTGGACAGGCATCCCGGTCTACAAGCTCACAGAGGAGGAGACGGCGAAGCTGCTCCGGATGGAAGACGAGCTGCACAAGCGTGTCGTCGGCCAGGAGGAGGCGATCAAGTCCTTGTCGCGGGCGATCCGCCGGACCCGTGCCGGGCTGAAGGACCCCAAGCGGCCGAGTGGATCGTTCATCTTCCTGGGCCCGACAGGCGTCGGGAAGACGGAGCTCGCCAAGACCCTGGCGGAGTTCCTCTTCGACGACGAGGAGGCCCTCATCCAGCTCGACATGAGCGAGTACATGGAGAAGCATGCCGTCTCGCGGCTCGTCGGCTCACCGCCGGGCTATGTGGGCTACGAGGAGGGCGGCCAGCTCACCGAGGTGGTGCGCCGCAAGCCCTTCTCCGTCGTGCTGTTCGACGAGGTGGAAAAGGCGCACCCCGACGTGTTCAATGCCCTCCTCCAGATCCTCGAGGACGGTCGGCTCACCGATGCGCAGGGGCGGACGGTCGACTTCAAGAACACCGTGTTGATCATGACGTCGAACCTCGGAACGGCCGATCTCGGCAAGAGCGCGGTCGGCTTTAACAAGAGCGACGCCGCCGTGACCTACGAGAAGATGAAGGAGAAGCTCCACGAGGCGTTGAAGGAGCACTTCCGTCCCGAGTTCTTGAACAGGGTCGACGAGGTGATCGTCTTCCACGAGCTCCAGCGTCAAGAGGTTGTCCAGATCGTCGACCTCATGTCACGCCGGGTCGCGACGCAGCTCGAAGGTCAAGGCCTCGGCCTGCTCCTCACGCCCGCAGCGAAAGAGCTTCTTGCCAAGGACGGCTATGACCGGGCCCTGGGTGCCCGGCCCCTGCGCCGCGCGCTCCAGCAGCTCGTCGAGGACCCCATCAGCGAGCGGATCCTCTGGAAGGAGTTCCGCGCGGGTGAGACGATCGTCGTCGATGTGGAAGGCGACCACCTCACCTTCCACACGATCGAGGACTTCGAGCCCCCGCCCGTCGCCCTCGCCGGTGCCGCCGGGCCAACCCCGGCCGCCGACTGATCCTTCGCCAGGCCCGATCGCCCGAACGAGGCTCGCCCGATCCGGCGCGCCCCGTTCGGGGTGGGACCGGTCGGCGCTGACACACCCCGTCCGTAGCATCCGGCCCATGGCTGCCGCCCGGGTCATCCATCGTTGCACGCAGTGCGCGCGCACCACGCCGCGCTGGGCCGGGCGCTGCCCGGGCTGCGGCTCGTGGAACAGCCTCGCCGAAGAGGTGGTCACAACACGGCGCTCCGTCCTGCGCCCGCTCGGCTCGGTCGCGGGCCCAGACGGCGCGTTCGGCGCCGGCTGGGGGGATGGGGAGCAGGCCGGCTTCCCGCCCGGGGCGCAGCGACCCGCCGGATTCGCGCGATCCGTCTCGCCCCCGGTCCCCCTCGCCCTCGCCGGGGCACTGGAACCGCCGGCGCCTGTGCGCACGACCGGTCTCGCCGAGGTCGATCGGGTCCTCTCCGGCGGCCTCGCCCGCGGATCGGTGACACTTCTCGGGGGCGAGCCGGGCGTCGGCAAGTCGACCCTTGTCCTCCAGATCGCCCAGACGATGGCGTCGGCGGGCGCGACGGTCCTGGTCCATGCGGCCGAAGAGGGTGCTGCCCAGGTGCGTGCCCGGGCCACGCGCCTCGGTGCGAGCCCCCCAGGCCTGCTGTTGTCGACAGGTGAGGACCTGGACGGGCTCCTCGCGGCCCTTGGTGCGACGGGCCGGTCCTGCGCCGGGGTCCCCGGCGAGGGTGAGAGCGAGGGAGACCGCCCTGGAAGGCTGCCGGGCGGCATTGGCCTGCCGGGCGGCATTGGCCTGCCGGGCGGCACCGCCCCGGCCGGCGACGGGCCAGCAGAGCGTGGCACCGAGGCGGGTGCCACTGTGCCGGACGTCCTCATCGTCGATTCGATCCAGACCGTTGCCCACCCGGAGGTGGCCGGCCCTCCGGGCAGCGTCGCGCAGGTGCGGGCTTGTGCGGCGACCTTGGCAGAGATGGCGAGACGCTGTGCATGCGCCGTCGTCCTCGTCGGCCATGTCACGAAAGCCGGGTCCCTTGCCGGGCCGCGCACCCTCGAGCACCTCGTCGACACGGTCCTCTCCTTCGAGGGTGACCGGCACCACGCCCTGCGGTTCCTGCGCGTCCTCAAGCACCGCTTCGGGCCGGCTGGGGAGGTCGGTCTTTTCGAGATGTGTGCGGCCGGCCTCCGTGGCGTCGACGATCCGGCCGAGCTCCTGCTCGGCGACCGGCGCCCCGGCGTACCGGGCAGCGTCGTCCTGCCGCTCGTCGACGGCCACGCCGCGAACCTCGTGGAAGTCCAGGCGCTCGTCACGCGCCCGGTGTCGGCGCGCGAGATGCGCGTGGCGCCGCGCCGGGCGGCGCAGGGGATCGATGGCGGGCGTCTCGCGATGATCCTTGCCGTGATCGACCGCCATCTGGCGCATTCCTTCGCAGGCGTGGATGTGTTCGTCTCGACCGTCGGGGGGGTCCGCGCGACCGAGCCAGCCGCCGATCTTGCGATCGCGATGGCCCTGGTGTCGGCGGCAAGCGGGGATCCGGTTCCCGAGGGGGTCGCCATCTGTGGCGAGATCGGTCTCGCCGGGGAGATCCGCCGGGTGGCCTCCACGGAGCGCAGGCTTGCCGAGGCGGCCCGCATCGGCTTCGGCCGGGCGATCGTCCCCGCCCCGGCTCCTCCCGCGTCAGTCGATCTCGTCGCGACGCCCGTGAGCACGCTCCAAGAGGCAGTGGCCGCGCTCTGGGCCGGTCGCCCCGCGAAACGACCGGGCGTCGATTGGTAAAGTTGATCTCTGTGGTAGCCCGCCGAAGTGACGCGATGGATGACGTCCTCGCGCTGCTGGCACCGGGACAACCCCTGCGTGATGGGCTCAACCGGGTGCTGCACGCAAAGAGAGGTGCCCTGGTCGTCGTCGGTGACAGTGCAAGCGTTCTCTCGATCTGCTCGGGGGGATTCCTGCTCGATGCCGAGTTCTCGCCCCAACGGCTCGCCGAGCTCGCCAAGATGGACGGGGCCATCATCGTGACGGGCGATGCGGCGCGGATCGCCCGGGCCAACGTCCACCTCGTCCCCGATCCTTCGGTGCACACGACCGAAACGGGCACGCGTCACAGGACGGCCGAGCGCGTCGCTCGCTCACTCGATATCCCGGTCGTGTCCGTCTCCGCGGCCATGTCGATCGTGACCGTCTACAGGGGCGATTCACGCCAGGTTCTCCAACCGACGACGTCGCTGATGGACCGAGCCGATCAGGCGTTGCGCACGTTGAGCCGATTCAAGGACCGTCTGGAGCTCGTCACCAGCAACCTCTCCTCACTCGAGGTGGAGGACATGGTCACCCTGCGGGACATCGCCGAAGTGCTCCAGCGCGCCGAGCTCGTGGCGCGGCTGGCAACCGACGTCTCCGGGTACCTCGTGGAGCTGGGTGCGGACGGCCGGATGTTCCGCCTGCAGCTGCACGAGCTCATGGACGGCGTCGAGCATGATCGGGGTCTGTTGCTGCGCGACTACGTTGCACCGGGCGTCGATCCGGAGAGGGCGTCCACGGACTTGGCGGAGCTCTCCTCGGCGGACCTGTCGGATCTCCGGCGCGTCGCGCGTGTCCTCGGTGGTGAATCGGCCGACCTCGACGCCGCTGTCGAACCCCGCGGGTACCGGATGCTGAAGCGCATAACGGGCCTGTCCGACCAGATCGTCGGGCGGGTTGTCGCACGCTTCGCGACCTTGCAGAAGATCATGCGTGCCACCGCCGGAGACCTGGAGGAAGTCGACGGTGTGGGCCGGTCACGGGCCCGTGTCCTCAAGGACGGTTTGGCGCGCTTGACCGAGACAAGTATCCTGGAGCGCTACTCGTGAGCGGGCTGGTGAGGCTGCGGGGCATTCTGCCCGGCGCCTGCGAGCTGCCGAGGGCAGCGCCCCGGGCAAGTTGTCGGGGGTTCCCCCCGGCCCTACCCTGGGACGGAGCCAGAAGAAAGGTCGACGTACGTGTTCGATGTCGGTGACAAGGTCGTCTACCCGCATCACGGTGCCGCCGTTGTCGAGCGGCGCGAGAAGAGGGACGACTTCGGCGAGGAACGCGACTACCTGGTCCTCCGGCTGGCCTACAGCGACCTGACCTTGATGGTCCCCGCGGACAACACCGACGAGGTGGGCTTGCGCGAGGTCATCAACGACGAGGAGGTCGAAGAAGTCTTCGCGGTCCTGCGCAAGAAGGAAGCGCGGATGCCGACGAACTGGTCCCGCCGCTACAAGAACCATGTCGAGAAGCTCAAGTCGGGCGACATCTACCAGGTCGCCGAAGTCGTCCGGAACCTGTCCATCCGCGACAAGGACAAGGGGCTCTCGGCAGGGGAGAAGCGGATGCTGTCCCGGGCGCGCCAGATCCTCGTCTCAGAGCTGACGTTCGCCATCGGCGTCGACGAGCAGGCTGCAGAGAAGAAGCTCGACGAGGCTCTCCCCTGAGGCCGGAAGAAGACGGCGGCCCCGATCTCGTGGCCGGATCTGCCACCCCCCCGCGCTCGGCCGGCAGCGGCGGCAGCGCGCAACGTGCACGAAAGGCATCTGGGCCCCCCGGTGCCATCTGGGCGGTGGTCGTCGCAGGTGGCTCGGGGCAGCGGTTCGGGCGGCGCAAGCAGCATGCTCTGCTCGGTGGCCGTCCCGTCCTGACGTGGGCCGTCCAGGCCGCCCGTCCGGTGGCCGACGGCATCGTCGTGGTCCTGCCCGCCGATGAAGTGCACGCCGCCCCGGCGGTCGGCGGTGCCGACAAGGTCGTCGCCGGCGGCGCGACGAGGTCGGCCTCGGTCCGCGCGGGTCTTGCCGCCGTCCCGGCCAACGCGACCGTCGTCCTGGTCCACGATGCAGCGCGTCCGCTCGCCTCGACGCGCCTGTTTGCGTCGGTGGCCGCAGCCGTCCTCGACGGCGCCGAAGCGGTCGTGCCGGTCATGCCCGTCGGCGACACGGTGAAACGTGCACAGGATGGACGGGTCGTCTCGACACTCGACCGCAGCAACCTCGTGCTCGCCCAGACGCCGCAGGGATTCCGCGCGGACGTCCTGCGTGCAGCGCACCGCGGCGAGCCGGACGCGACGGACGACAGTGCACTCGCCGAGGCGTCCGGTGCCGCCGTCGTCACGGTCCCCGGCGACGCGGGCAACATCAAACTGACCGATTCTTCGGATCTCGAGCGTGCCGAGGCACTCATTGGCGTCGCGACGCCGGCGGCCCTGGTCGGTGCCCTCCGTGTCGGGCACGGCTTCGACACCCACCCGTTCGCGACGGAGCCTCCCGGATGCGACGGTCCCCTCAACCTTGGCGGCGTCGCCATCGAGGGTGTCGCTCGACTGTCCGGCCACAGCGACGGGGATGCACTGGCACACGCGGCAGCCGACGCCCTGCTGGGCGCTGCCACCATGCCCGACATCGGGGCCCAGTTCCCTGACGACGACCCGGGGACCGAAGGCCACGACAGTTGCGTGCTGCTCGCCGAGGTCGTGGCCCGCGTGAAAGGCGAGGGTTGGCGCATCACCAACGTGGACTGCACGGTGGTCGCGCAGGTGCCGCGCCTCGCCGGCCATCTGGCGGCGATGGCGGCACGCCTGAGCGACGTCGTCGGCGCTCCCGTCGGCGTCAAGGCGACGAGCCCCGAGCATCTCGGATCGCTGGGACGGGGCGAGGGAATCGCCTGCTCGGCGACGGCGCTCGTCGTCCGTGGGTGATCCCGGCCGTCGCGTGGGCCGGTTGCTGCGATGAGACAGGCGGGAGCAAAGCGCGGTCTTGTCGAAGCGTCCCTCGGGGGCGAGCAGGTCGAAGGCCTCCGGTCCGTTGCCGAGCTTCTGGCGGCGGGCACCAGGCCCGTCCGTGAGGTCTGGATCGCGACGGGCCCGGTGGACGCCGGCGATACCCGGCGCGGCCTGGATCGTCGGGCTCCCACACGTGGCGGGCCATCTCGCCAAGCCCCACCACGCCGGGAGCTCGCCGAGATCGAGCAGCTTGCACAGGCGCGTGGCGTCCGCCTGCGCCACGTGGCGCCCGCCCGTCTTGGCGAGCAGGCCCGCACGATGGCCCCCCAGGGCGTCATCGCATTTGCCGCCCCCCTCGTGCCGGTCGCTCTCGCAGACCTCTGCTCGCGAACCGCAGCGCCGGCGCCAGGCGCCGGCGGCGCGACGAGCCCCCGCGGATCCCGCCGCGCCGCCCAGGGCAGCGGCGCACCGGTCCAGCCGTTCCTGCTGGTCGTCGACGGGGTGACGGACCCGGGCAACTTGGGCGCGCTCCTTCGCAGCGCGGCAGCGACAGGGGTGACCGGCATTGTCTTGGCGCGCCATCGTGCCGTTCGTGTCACGCCGGCAGTGACCAAGGCGGCGGCAGGCTCGATCGAGCACCTCCGCTTTGCCCTCGTCGGCGGCGTTCCGGCGGCTCTCGCCGAGTTGGGCCGGCGCGGCCTGTGGAGTGTCGGCCTCGACCCGCAGGCCCCCGCGTCCCTCTTCTCGGCATCACTGGGGTTCGATCCGGTCGGCCCAATTGCCCTCGTCCTCGGGGCGGAGGGCCGCGGGCTCGGCCGCCTGGCCCGGGAGCGTTGCGACGCCCTCGTGGCAATCCCCCAGCTGGCAGACGTCGCCTCTCTCAACGTGTCGGTGGCCGGGGCCCTCGCCTGTTTCGAGGTGATGCGCCGCCGCGGGATGGACCCTTCAGCCGCAGCGCCCGAGCCGACGGTGGGACTCGAACCCACGACCTGACGATTACAAGTCGCCTGCGCTACCAGCTGCGCCACGTCGGCGATCGCCCCCAGGGTACTTCTCCCGCCCCCTCGGTCGGCTCTGTGCGCCGCCTGCGGTGGGCCTTGCCGCCTGATCGCCCTGGAGATGGTGGATGCCCCGGCAGCGGTCGTGTGCACGACGGTCCTTGCTTCGCGCCCCGCACCTTGGCACTCTCGTGGGAGTCATGCCGCTTAGCGCCGATGAACGTGCCGTGCTCGATGTCGAGCGATCGTGGTGGAAGAGCTACAAGACCAAGGCGGAAGCGATCCGGGAGACGCCGGGCATCTCGTCCGCGCGCTACTACGCCATCCTCCGCAGGATGGCGGTCTCGCCCGAGGCCCTCGCCCACGATCCCCTCGTCGTTCGGCGCCTGCGCCGGCGGCTGAGCGAGAAGCGCCGCGAGCAGATCGAACGCCCGTTTGGCCGGCCCGGCCGTTGAGGCAATCGCCGTCGTGCACACCCTCGGTGTGGCCGCGTCACCGCTCCTAGCGGAGAACGGACCGTCGACGGTCCCGCCCGGTCGCGCAAGGGCATGCGCGAGGGTCCGCCGGTAGTGTTGCCTGGATGAGCAGCCGCCGCGACCAGCCCCGAAGGCCCACCAGGCCCATGGCGGGCCGCGACGCTCGTCGCCCCACCGGCTCCGAGGGAAGGACCGCAGCTCGCGGCGCGGCGCTGGTCGCTGCCGCTCTCGTCGTCGGCCTCATCCTCTACGCCCGCCTGCCGTCCCTCGGGTCCCACCCGGCCACGACCGCCGCCACGCGAACGGCGGTGACCGCGACGACCGTCCCGGCCCGCCACCCGGTTTCCACGACGACGACGGTTGCCGTCGTCCCGGGCAACGTCCAGGTCCTCGTCGCCAACGGGACGGCGGTCAGTGGGGCCGCGGGGCGTTTGTCGACAAAGTTGGGCGGAGCGGGCTACAACGTCCTCGCCCCCGTGACGGCGACCAGGCGTGTCTCGCAGTCGTCCGTCTACTACTCGTCGGGCAACAAGGCCGCGGCCGTTGCCGTGGCATCCGCCCTTGGGCTGGCATCTTCCGCCGTCGCCTCCATGCCGGCGAACCCACCGGTGACCGACACGCTCCATGCCATGGTCCTGGTCGTGATGGGACCGAAGCTCGCCAGCAGCTACGGTCCGACGCCCGCCGGAGTCCAAGGCTGACCCCGATCCACCCCAAGATGGCGTTTGACGACGCCGTTTCGATCCTGGCCGATGAACCTGGCTCAACGGGGGTCCTCACCGATTTCGACGGCACGCTCGCACCGGTCGTCACGCGACCCGAAGATGCCCGGCCGCTCCCGGGGACCCGCAGGCTCCTGGGAGCACTCGCGCGGCGCTTTGGCGTCGTCGCCGTCGTCTCGGGTCGTCCAATGGCCTTTCTCGAGGAGCAGCTCGGCGACGTCGCCGGGATCCATCTCGCCGGCCACTACGGCCTGGAGCGTCGCATGCCAGACGGCTCGCAGCGCATCGACGAGCGAGCCGCAGCCACCGTGGACCTCGTCGCCACCCTCGTCTCGGAGGCGTCGGGTGCAGCGCCGGCCGGGTTGCGCGTCGAGGACAAGTACCTGTCGTTCGCCCTGCACTGGAGGGGTGCCGCGGGCGACACGGAAGACCAGGCGTCACGGTGGGCCCGCGCCTTTGCCCAGCATGCGGTGCGCAACGGCAAGGGCGGGCTCGAGGCTGTTGCCGGGAAGCGTGTCGTCGAGGTGCGGCCGGCCGTCGGTGGCGGGAAAGGCGACGTGGTCCGTGACCTGTGCGCACCTATGCGGCGTGCCTGCTACGCGGGTGACGACGCTGGGGACGTGGCGGCGTTCGACGGGTTGGACGACCTTGTGGCGTCGCGGGCCATCGGAGCGCTGCGCGTTGCCGTCGCGAGTGACGAGGTCCCCCAGTCCCTCCTGGAACGGGCCGACCTCGTCGTGGACGGCCCGGAGGGGCTCGCCGGCTTGTTCCGCCGCCTGGTGGCCTGAGCCGCCCCACGGCGTGTCGATGCCCACGGCGTGTCGATGCCCACGGCGTGTCGATGCCCACGGCCTGAGCCGCCCGCTTCCTCCGGCATGTTCCCCTCAGTCGGTGCGGCGTGCCGTCGGGGCTAGGCGGAGCTCCTCCTGCGTCCGGCCGCCGCAGAGTCGGTCTTCTCGCCGCCGGCTGTGCGCTGGTCGTCGAGCCAGTCCTCGGCCCGGCGGCTCCGGACACGCTCATCCAGCGCGAGCGCCCGTGCGGCGCGCTCGTGCGGCGCCATGGCGAGGGCGCGCTCGACGGCTTCGGCCGTGGCAGCGACGTCGAAGGGGTTGATGCCGAGCGCGATGTCGCCGAGCTCGTCGTAGGAACCAGCCTCGCGTGACAGGACAAGGACCCCGTCGGTCTTGTTGAGCAAGGGGCCCTCCTTTGCGACCAGGTTCAACCCATCCCGGACGGGATTGACGAGGAGGACGTCGTAGCGTTCCATTGCCGCGACCGACAGACCGAAATCGTCGGTCACGTCGAGCACGACCGGTGTCCAGTCGTCGGTCCCCCAGCGGGCGTTGACGTAGGCGGCTGCCGTTTCCACCTCGGCTTGGTAGGTCCGGTACAGGGCGAGCGACTGGCGCGACAGGTTGAGGAGGGCCACGAAGACGACCTCGCCGCGCCATTGCGGGGAGTTGGCGAGAAGCTCGTCGAGCGCAAAGAAGCCGCGCAGCAGGTTCTTCGAGGGCTCCATCCGGTCGACGCGCAGGATCATCTTGCGCTCTCCGACGTGCTCGGCGAGCCAGGTGCGGTTCCGCTCCCGCTCGGGAGCCGATGCGCAGGTCTCGAGGTGGGCGGGGTCCGGACCGAGCGGGGCGACGAACGTCGACGGCTCGCTCCCGAGCACCAGGTGGGCACAGCCCCGGTAGGCGGCAGCCCAGCGTTGCGAGTGGAACCCGCGTGCGCCGAAGCCCGCCATCCCGGCGATCAGCTCGCGCGCGCAGGTATCCGGCAGCGGGGCGAGCATCTCGGGGGCACAGAAAGGGGTGTGGCTGAAGTGGACCGTGCGGAGGTCCGGCCGCATGCCCGGGAGGAACTCCCCGACGAGGGCGAGGTGGTAGTCCTGGACGAGCACGAGCGCCCCGGGTCGTGCGGCCTGGGCGATCGTCTCTGCGAAAGCCCGGTTGAGCGCGCGGTACGCATCCCAGGCTTCCTTCCAGTGGTGGTCGATGCGCGGGCGGCGACTCAAGTCGTAGAGGTGGTGGTGGAGGAACCAGAGCGCGCTGTTGGCGATGACGTCGTAGGCCATGCGATAGATGTCCTCGTCGACGACGACCGGGGCGACGCGCATGCCCTCGGTCGTCATAAGCCCCTCGGCGGCAGCCCGGCGGTCGCCCGGTGACATCGCGGCGGCAACCCAGGTTGCGCCTGTGCCTTCGATCAGTGGTCGGAGCGTCGATACGAGACCGCCACTTCCGTCGTGACGGACGAGCAACCCGTCGCCGTCCATCGTGAATGAGACGGGTCCTCGGTTCGACGCGATCACGAGGTCGGCCCATCCCGTCACGGCCTTGGCCATAGTGCGAGGCTAT
Source organism: Actinomycetes bacterium (assembly GCA_021851885.1). GTDB lineage: Bacteria > Actinomycetota > Acidimicrobiia > Acidimicrobiales > JAMCQF01 > JAJZBS01. Next base: position 29,506 of record JAJZBS010000014.1, read on the forward strand.
CGAGATCGACGCCGTAGCACGGTCTACCGCCGAGACCTGTGGACTAGCTGGGAGCCTGCTGTGGACCTCGTCCTGCTGAGTTCGGGCCACAGGGAGCGCGCCGCCGTGCCGCGGCGGTGGCGCGCTGGCTGACCGGGATTGGGATGATGTCGGCGTGAGAACCGTGGTGGCTGCGTTCGACAAGTGGCGGGGCAGCGCAACGGGTGCGCAGGCTTGTGCGGCGGCGGCAGTCGCGGCCCGGGCATGCGGTTGGGATGCAGCGGAGGTACCGCTCAGCGACGGTGGAGAGGGATTCCTCGACGCCCTTGGCGGTGAAGTGCGCGCCGCCACCGTCGACGACCCTCTCGGCCGAAGGATCGCCGCCGAGTGGCGTCTCCGACCGGCGACGGGCGCGTACGGGGCGACCGGTGTCGTCGAATCTGCGCGGGCTTCTGGTCTCGGCCTGGTCGGCGGGAGCAAGCGGAACGATCCGTGGAAAGCGTCCTCGGCGGGCACCGGCCAGCTTGTCGCAGCGGCCGCTCACGCCGGGGTCGCGCGCGTGCTCGTCGGGCTCGGGGGCTCGGCGACGACCGACGGCGGCCGGGGGGCTGTCGACGCCCTCGTCGAGGCCGGCGCTCGAGATGGGCTCCTCGACGGGATCGAGATCGTCACCGCCTGCGACGTCATGGTCCCCTTCTTCGGGGCCGTCGACTTCGCTGCGCAAAAAGGTGCGTCCCCCGCCGCCGTCCAGCGCCTTGCGGTACGCCTACAGGAGACCGCCTGGCGCTATCGCGACGAGCTCGGTGCAGACGTGGTCAACGTCCCGGGGGCGGGAGCCGCCGGCGGCCTTGGAGGCGGGTTGGCGGCTCTCGGATCCCGCCTCGTGTCCGGTTTCGACCTCGTCGCGTCCGAGGTGGGCCTTGCCGAGCACCTCGACCGTGCCGACCTCGTCGTGACCGGGGAAGGCCGCCTCGACGCGGCGTCGTTCCGCGGCAAGGTTGTCGGCGGCGTGGTTGCCATGGCGCGAAGAGCGGGAGTCCCCGTGCTTGTGGTGACGGGGGAGGTCGCCACAGGAGCTCCCGACCCCGGCCCGGGCGTGACGGTCGCTTCTCTCGTTGCCACGGTGGGGCGCGCGCGGGCATGGAGCGACCCGGCGGGAGGTATCGCCGGCGCCGTCAGGGCCTTCGTCGCCACCCGCTTCTGAGTGACGCCACAGACCCGTTCCTATCCCGTCGTGGGCTCGCTCGGGATCAGACGCGCGTGGTAGCCGGGCAGCTCGGCAAGGGGGGGCAGGGTCATCGGCGGGTCTTCCACCCGCGCCCCGGCCCGCGCGAGGGCAACCCCGAGGACCTCGCGGGCCTGGGGGGCCAGCTCGGCCAGAGGCCGGTTCCGGTGGCGGCGCACCCCGAGGTCGACCTGCGCGATCGCCCCGGTGCCCCACCGGGCCGCGACGTCGAGGAGCATCCCGATCTCGACGCCGTACCCGGCGGGGATCGCGAGCGACGCGAACGTTGACCGCCGGCACGCAGTCTCCCCGGCGAGCGGTTGGCGCACCGCGGCCAGGTGGGGATGGCAGAGCGACAGCACCGGGCGCGCGGCGAGCTCGGTCACCCGCCCACCGCCACCTGCCGGCGTCTCGGGGCGCTCGTAGAAACCTTTGACGAGCTCCACGCCCACCGGGCTTCCGCCGTCGCCGTCGCCGTCGCCGCCGCCGGCGCCGCGAGCGCTTGCCGGCGTTCCCCGCTCCGCCCCTGCGGTCGCCCCGGCGGGCGCTCCCGGCGATGTCGCCGCGACTGCCGGGGCAAGGAGGGGCCCCAGGAGCCCGGTCACGAAGTGCGAGCCGAAGTCGACGACATCGGCATCGACGAAGACGAGGAGGTCACCTCGGGCGACGAAGGCAGCGGCCCACATGGCGAGGCCTTTGCCGCACGGCGGCGTCGCGGGAGCCCCGGGGCCCATGGCGGCGATGACCTCGGCGGTCGTCGTCACGCGGGCCCCCGCTTCACGGGCGATGGCGCCGGTCTTGTCGGAGGAGCCGTCGTCGACGACGACCACCTCGTCGACGAGCCTCGCTCCCGGGGCGGCGGCGAGGGGACCGAGCGACCCGAGGATCGTCTCCACGATCGGGCCGAGCGTGCGTGCCTCGTTGCGTGCCGGGATGCACACCGAGACGGTGAGACCGGACCGTCGCCCGGCCAATCGCTCAGCGAGGTACTGGCCATGGTGGGTCGTGACGATCGGGGCGTGCCGGGAGGTGCTCATCGCGCCGACATTGTGGCAGGAAGCAGGGCGGCTCTTCCGCCAGAGGGTGCGCGTTGACGGGGCGGACGGGCGTCGGCAACAATGGGTGCATCATCCAGAGCGGCTGAGGGACGGGCCCGGTGACGCCGCGACAACCAGCGCCAGCTCGCCGGCACGGCGGGCGGTGCCAGGTGCCAATGCCCGGTCGATGAGGAGGAAGCAGTGGACTTCGTCTCAGGCCTGCGCTGTCGCGAGTGCGGGCGGACGTACCCGGCGGAAGCGCTACACGTCTGCGACTTCTGCTTCGGCCCCCTCGAGGTCGATTACGACTACGAGGCCATCGCAGCCGTCATCACCCCCGAGAGGATCGCGGCCGGACCGCGCACAATCTGGCGCTACCGCGATCTTCTGCCGGTGGTCGACGATGCTCCGGTCGACCTCGGGACGGGCTTCACACCGCTCGTGCGCGCCGATCGCCTTGCCGCCGAGCTTGGGCTCGGCGAGCTGTGGATCAAGAACGACACGGTGAACCCAACGGGATCCTTCAAGGACCGGGTTGTGTCCGTGGCGCTGACCAAGGCCCGCCAGCTCGGGTTCCAGGTCGCGGCGTGCGCTTCCACCGGCAATCTTGCCAACGCCGTCGCTGCGCACGCAGCCCGTGCCGGCATGGCGTCGGTCGTGTTCATCCCCGCCGACTTGGAGCGTGCCAAGATCGTCACGACGGCGGTCTACGGGGGCCGCCTCATCGCGGTGGACGGGACCTACGACGACGTCAATCGCCTCTGCGCCGAGCTGACGAGCGAGCACCCGGCGTGGGCGTTCGTCAACGTTAACGTGCGCACCTACTACGCCGAGGGGTCGAAGACGTTGGCGTTCGAGATCGCCGAGCAGCTCGGCTGGCAAGCGCCGGACCACGTCGTCGTGCCTGTCGCTTCGGGCAGCCAGCTCACGAAGGTGCGCAAGGGCTTCGATGAGCTCGCCAAGGTCGGGCTCCTGGCCCCCGACACGGCGGTGCGCGTCTCGGGGGCGCAGGCCGCGGGGTGTTCCCCGGTGGCGACGGCCTTCAGCGAGGGCGTCGACATCGTCCGGCCGGTCAAACCGGCGACGATCGCAAAGTCCCTGGCGATCGGCAATCCCGCCGACGGCTGGTACGCCCTCCAGGCGGTCCGGGAGTCCGGCGGGGGATTCGGAGCCGTCGACGACGACGAGATCATCGAAGGGATCCACCTGCTCGCCCGCACCGAAGGGATCTTTGCCGAGACCGCCGGCGGGGTAACGATCGCGACGCTTGCCAAGCTCGCCGCCTCCGGCGTCGTGCGCCCCGACGAGAGAGTCGTGGCCCTCGTGACGGGTCACGGGCTCAAGACCGTCGAGGCGCTTGCCGACACGGCGAACCCGACGGCGACGATCGCTCCGACGCTGGAGGCCTTCGACGCCGTCAACGACCTGGGGTCCTGAACGCCGGGCTGGGGTAGCCTCACCTAGAGAGACCAGAAGGAAGGTACGAAAAGTGACGGTGACCGTCCGAGTCCCGAGCCAGCTCCGGAGCCTCACGGGAGGAGCCGGTGAGGTGAGCCTCGAAGGTGGCACGGTGGGAGAGGTGCTCAAGGGCCTCGAAGCAGCCCACCCCGGCTTCGGGGAACGGCTCTTCGACGAGCAAGGGAACCTACGTCGCTTCGTCAACGTCTTCCTCGCCGACGAGGACGTGCGCTTCCTGGACGGTTTGGCCACGAGCGTCGCCGACGGTCAGACGCTCTCGATCGTGCCCGCCGTGGCAGGGGGATAGGCCCGGCGGTAGCGAACCCGGGTCGACAACGACCGGGAACCCGATGAAGGAGGACCCGCGATGGGCTTCATGGACAAGGTGAAGGAAGGGGCGGCCCAGGTCGCCTCCAAGGCCCAAGATGCAGGCAAGGCCGGACAGGCCAAGCTCGAGGAAGTGCAGGCGAAGCGACGCCTCGACGCTCTCCTGCGGGATCTCGGCGCCGTGGTCTATCTGGACAAGGCCGGTCGCGGTTCGGATAACGCCGAGTCCGAGGCAGTGGACCTCATCAGCCAGATCGAAACCACCGAGAAAGAGCACGAGGTCCAGGTGACCCCCCCGGAGGCCTGAGCTTCCGACGGGGCCATCCCGCCCGGCCCGCCGGCTGCCCGCCCGATCAGACCGCCCGGGCCTTTGTGCCGTGGTCGTATCCCGCCCGGGTCACGGGCGGTCCGGTGGCGGCTGTGCCTGCCGGGGCCGTCGCCGCCCGGCGCCCCTTTCCTGGTCGAGGCCCCAAGGTCGAAAGCCCGGCAGCGCCTTCTTGCGCGAAGGCGCCGACCGTGATTTGCTATTAGCACTCAGAGGTTGAGAGTGCCAGAAGAGAAGGAGACCGACCTGCCATGCCGAAGCTGATCTCATTTGACGAGCAGGCCCGCCGGTCGCTCGAGAGCGGCATGAACCAGTTGGCGGCCGCGGTCCGCGTGACCCTGGGCCCGAAGGGCCGCAATGTCGTGCTGGACAAGAAGTGGGGAGCGCCGACGATCACCAACGACGGTGTCTCGATCGCCAAGGACATCGAGCTCGAGGATCCCTACGAGAGGATCGGCGCCGAGCTGGTCAAGGAAGTCGCCAAGAAGACCGACGACGTCGCCGGTGACGGGACGACGACGGCGACGGTGCTCGCCTGGGCGATGGTCCACGAGGGGCTGCGCAATGTCGCCGCCGGGGCCAATCCGATGGATATCAAGCGCGGCATCGAGCAGGCCGTCGATGTTGCCGTCCAGGCGATCCGGGACATCTCCCGTGAGACGGAGACCCAGGAGCAGATCTCGCAGGTGGCGGCGATCTCTGCTGCTGACGCTGAGATCGGTTCGATGATCTCCGAGGCCATCGACAAAGTCGGCAAGGACGGCGTCATCACCGTCGAGGAGTCGCAGACCTTCGGCATGGAGATGGACCTGGTCGAGGGGATGCGCTTCGACAAGGGCTACATCTCGCCTTACTTCGTGACCGATCCCGAGCGCATGGAGGCGGTCCTCGAGGACCCCTATCTGTTGCTCGCCGGATCGAAGATCTCGGCGGTACGCGACATGCTTCCCGTGCTCGAGAAGGTGATGCAGACCGGGAAGCCGCTGCTGATCATCTCCGAGGACGTCGACGGGGAGGCGCTGGCGACACTGGTCGTCAACAAGATCCGGGGAACGTTCAAGAGCGCCTCGGTCAAGGCCCCGGGCTTCGGCGAGCGCCGCAAGGCGATGCTCCAGGACATCGCGATCCTCACCGGTGGCCAAGTCGTCACCGAAGAGGTCGGGCTCAAGCTCGAGAACGTGACGCTCGACCTGCTCGGGCGGGCCCGCAAAGTGGTCGTGACGAAGGATGAGACGACCATTGTCGAGGGCGCCGGGGACGATGCCGACATCAAGGGCCGGATCGCCCAGATCAAGACCGAGATCGAGAACACGGACTCGGACTACGACCGGGAGAAGCTGCAGGAGCGCCTCGCAAAGCTCTCCGGTGGCGTCGCGGTCATCAAGGTCGGCGCTGCGACCGAAGTCGAGCTCAAGGAGAAGAAGCACCGCATCGAAGACGCGGTCTCGACGACTAAGGCCGCCATCGAAGAGGGCGTCGTCCCCGGTGGTGGCGTGGCTCTCCTCCGGGCGCAGGCCCGCCTCCTCGAACTCGCCGAGAAGCTCGAAGGTGACGAGGCGACCGGAGCGCGGATCGTCGCCCGGGCCGTCGAGGAGCCCCTCAAGCAGATCGCGGTGAACGCCGGCCTCGAAGGCGGCGTCGTCGTCGAGAAGGTGCGCAACCTCTCCAAGCCGAGCGAGGGTCTCAACGCTCAGACGGGCGTCTACGAAGACCTGTTCGACGCAGGCGTCATCGACGCCGGCAAGGTGACGCGGTCGGCTCTGCAGAACGCCGCGTCGATCGCCGCTCTGTTCCTGACGACCGAAGCCGTCATTGTCGACAAGCCCGAGGAGGCTGCACCGGTTGCCCCTGGCGCCGGGATGGAGGACTACTGATCCCGGGCAGCTGCCCCGGACGCGGCCAACCGCGCTGCCTGAGCCTCGTCCCACCGGACCCGAAGGGCGATCTTCCGCCGGCCCGTGCCACGGCCGCAGCCATAGACTGCGCCCGTGGCTGAGCCAGCAAGACCATCGTCGGGATGGGGCGTCCTGCATCTGTTCTGTCGCGCGGGGCCCGCAGTCGACGCGGCGGCAGTGGAGAGTGCTGTCGCCAAAGCGCACGACAGCACCTGCCAAGTCGTCACCGCCGCCATCCTCGGCCACAAGGCCGATCTCTGCATCTTGGCGCTATCCGACGATCTGTGGCACTTGCGCCGGCTCCAGTCTGCAGTCGTTGCCGCCGGTCTCGATGTGGCGACGTCGTACGTCTCCCTGACCGAGGTGTCCGAGTACGCAGCGGGGATGCCCGCCGAGCGCGTCCGTGATCGCCTCTACCCGGTCCTGCCGCCGCGCGGCATGCGCGCCTTCTCCTTCTACCCCATGTCGAAGCGGCGCGTGCCGCATCAGAACTGGTACGAGCTGCCCTTCGACGAGCGCAAGGATCTGATGCTCGGTCACGGATCGGTCGGTCGCGGATTTGCCGGGCGCGTGGTGCAGCTGGTCACAGGTTCGGCCGGCCTCGACGACTACGAGTGGGGAGTGACGCTCTTCGCGACGGATCCCGACGACCTCAAAGACGTGGTCTATGCAATGCGCTTCGACCCGGCATCGGCACGCTACGCCGACTTCGGACCCTTCTATGCGGGCATGGTCGCGCCGGTGGGCGAGATCTTGCGCGAGGTCATCCCCCTGGGTGGTGATCGATGACCGTCACCGCAACCTCCAGCGTCAGGACATCGCAGGCCGAGGAGTCACTGCGCGCCGTCCTGCGCCGTCTGGCGCCGGTTGTCGTCGCCTTCAGCGGAGGTGCGGACTCGGCACTGCTGGCGTGGATGGCGAACGGCGAGCTCGGACGGTCGCGCGCGCTGTGCGCGACAGCCGTCTCCCCCTCGCTTGCACCGGAGGAGGAGGCCGACTGCCGGTCCATCGCCGCCGAGTGGGGTCTGCGGTGGACGGCGGTTGAGACCGACGAGATGGGCTCGGATGCCTACCGGGCGAACGGGCCGGATCGTTGCTACCACTGTAAGGATGCCCTCATGGATGCCCTCGTGCCGCTGGCGCGGCGCGAATCGGCGACAGTCGTGCTCGGCGTCAATGTCGACGATCTCTCGGACTACCGCCCCGGCCAGCGGGCCGCTCGAGAGCGTGGCGCCTCCTTTCCTTTTGTCGAAGCCGGCATGACCAAGGACGACGTGCGGGCGCTTTCGCGCGCCCATGGCCTGCGGACCGCGGCCAAGCCGGCCGCGCCGTGCTTGGCGTCGCGACTGCCATATGGGACGCCCGTGACCGTCGGCGTGTTGTCGTCGGTGGCCAGGGCCGAGTCGGCGTTGCGGGCGCTCGGCTTTGCCGGGTTGCGCGTCCGCCACTATGGCAACGTGGCGCGCATCGAGCTTCCGGAAGACCGTCTGGCAGAAGCGGTCGCCCTGCGTAGCGAGATCATCGCCGGCGTGCGCGGCGCGGGGTACCGCTACGTGACACTCGACCTAGAGGGGATGCGATCGGGCAACCTGAACCGCGAGGCCGGGCTGTGAAGGGGATCCGGGTCCGTCTGACGTTCCCCGAGGAGCTCATCCGGGAGCCGATTCTCGCCCTCGTGGCCCGCGAGCACGACGTCCTCCCGAACATCCGGCGCGCGTCGGTCGAAGAGAACGAGGGGTGGATCGTCTGCGAGCTCGACGGCGAGGCCCGCGCCGTCGACGCGGCCATCGCCTGGCTTGAAAAGCGCGGCGTCGGCGTCGACTACCTGGGAGACGCCGTCGAGAGCTGAACGCGCCACTGGTGGGCGCTGTGGTCGTGCCCGCGCTGTGCGGCCGGCGCGCACCAGCGAACGGAGCCTGGAACCGAAAAGGGCGGGCCGGCGGAACCGAAAAGGGCGGGCCGGCGGAACCGTATAGTTGCCCTGATGTTGGAGTCCTGTTGCCGCCGCGGCCCGCGTAGGTCGGCGGTAGCCCACCGTTCGGCGACAATCGCCGTGGTCGTCGCCGCAGCCGCCGTCCTCGCCTCGTGCTCTTCGACGGCGCCCAAAGCTGCGCCGGCACAGACGTCGGCGACTGGCGCGAGCTCCGCTACAGGCCCGCCCCTCGTCTCGTTCGAAACGAGTGCAGCGCTTGCTGCGAACGGACCTCTTGCGACCGGGCAGACCGCTGCGTCGACCTGCGGGTCGAACCGGAGCGGGTGGCTTGCCGAGATCGCCAAGGTCGGGCTCTCGGCGGCGAAGGTCTCCAAGCACTGGGCGTTCCTCGAGCCTCTCGGCAACGGGATCACCGGGAGGCAGCTCCAAGGATCGGGGACGATCACCTCGATCGACGTGGGCAACGTCGACGTTCCCTTCGATCACCCCTTTGCGGGGGATATGAGCTTCAACGAGAAGCTCGACAGCCCCTATGTGGGGCTGAGCCGCAATCTCGGGGTCGGCCTGACGCCCGGGGAGGGGGACCCGCGCGGCGTCGTCCACGACGAGCTGATGACGGGCTTGATGCCGCATCCGGTTGGCAATGGGTCCCTCGGGGCTACGTCGACGTGGCCGCAGTATGCGACCAACAGCGCCAAGACCGTCACCCAAGCGTTCGTCCCGCGCACGGGCGATCGGGTCGCCGTCATGGGCTACTGGGTCGTCGACTGCGGCCACACGGACTTCCACACCGAGCTCCATTCGGTCACGTTCATGGCCTACGGGCATCGCTCTGGCTCGGCCACGGTGGCGCACGCCTTTTTCAACCCGTACGAGGAGGCGCAGCTCTACAACCCGGATCTCGCATTGGCCGGTCTCGTGAGCGACCCGTCGCGCCTGGACGCCCCGGCAACGCAGAACATCCTCAAGTACCTCGTCACGGCCATCGTGCGCGTCGCATCCGGCCAGGACAAGCAGGCGACCCTGCCCGTCCTCGTTGAGCCGAACCTTCAGTCGCCCGCTCCCTGGACGGTGTGCGCCCCGCCGGGGACCCGGGGGGGCCGCCACTCCCGCCTGTCGGTTTCTTACCGGTTCTCGGCACGCCCGGGCGTGGATATCTCCGTGACCGGGGACCCCGCGACGGGTTGCGCACAGGTCACGACGACGCTGCCCAAGGCGTACCGGCCCGCCGACGTTCCCGGACAGCGGGAGTGCCCGACGTCGTGGTCGTGGCTGCAGGCGAACGCCCTGGCCTACGCGCCGGGCGGAGGTGGGCGATCGTTCAACCTCGAGCAGGAGATCCTCGACCAGGTCAAGCAGGTGGCGCCACAGCTCGTGCCCCGCCTCGAGGCCCACCTCAGCCAACCCGTCCTGTCGACGTGCTTCCCGCCCCTCGTCGTGCCGGACCTCGGCACGCCTGCGGCAGGCCACCACAGCGTGACCCGGTCCCCTTCCCAGGCAATGCCCTTTGCCGGGTGGGTCCGTGTCACCTGGAACTGACCTTCCCGCCCCCGCGCACGAGCGCCTCGCGTCAACCGGCTACCGGGGGCCGGCGCCACCTCC
>JAJZBS010000127.1 GCA_021851885.1 Actinomycetes bacterium
GGCGACGAGGCGGGCGCGCATCGTATGGACGGCGGAGCCGGCATCAGGCTCGGTGATGCCAATGCACATGAGCGCCTCACCGCGGGCCGCGCGCGCCAGCCAGCGGTCCTTCAGCGCGTCGTTGCCGAGGTGCTCGATGACCCGGGGCGGACCGTTCATCGCGAGCTGGCAGAGGATGGCGCTCGACACGTCGGCCCGCGCGAGCTCCTCCAGGACGATGGCAGCCTCCACGTCGCCGAGCCCCGAGCCGCCGTAGCGGGCGCCCACGGTGACACCGACGAGGTCGGCCTGGACGAGCGCCTTCCACGACGCCGTGGGGAACTCCTCGGTCTCGTCGCCGTGGGCGGCGCGCGGCGCGATCTCGCGGGCGGCGACAGAACGCGCGAGCGCGCGCAGCTCCGCGCGATCCCCGCTCTCCTCGTAGCCGGCGATGACCGTCGCGCTGTGGGGTTCCGCCACGGCTTCACCGCTCATCGGCGGCTCCCTGTGCACCAAGGCGCCGTCAAGCGACGCCGCCGGCCTGGCGGCGACGCTCGTCGCGCAGCTGGGCAGTGGCCGTCTCGTTGACGGCGAGGTCGAGCTCGGCCAGGCTCCCCGTGAGGACGACCCCGTAGTCGCGCCGGGCCCCCTCGACGCTGACGTACTCGTCGAGGACGTCGTCGAGGACGGCCTGGGGATCTCGCTCCAGGGGATCGCCCCAACCGCCCCCGCCCCCGTAGTCGTAGACGATCCGGTCGCCCGCTTCCAGGGGGATCCAGTCGGCGGTGTGGGCGACGACGAAGGGATCGTCGGATCCGGCGCGCAGGGTCAGCTTGTTCGGGGCCCCCTTCCCGCCGCCGGCGATACCGGGCATCGGGTACTTCATGCCGACGACGTAGGTGTAGACGCGCGCCGGGACGCGCACCTCCTTGACGTAGTGGCTCCCGCAGCAGCCGCGCCAGCGCCCCGGCCCGCCCGAGTCGGTGCGGTAGTCGCGGCTCCACTGGATGTGGGGGTAGAGGCTCTCGTTGATCTCTGCGGTCGCCTTCCAAAGGTTGCCGAACGAGGCGCTGACAGCTCCCCAGCCGTCCATGCCCTTCGCCGCGCTGCACCATCCCGCGTACACCTCTGCGGAGGCGTCGATGAACTGCTTCCCCGACTTCGGGTCGATGCCGACGATCGTCGTCGGGATGCCCGTCTTGTAGGTCTGAGGCACGGCGCGCTCGGGGATGGCCTGGGACAGCGCGACGGCGATGACCTCTCCGATGTCGGCGCCGGGGTGGTGGGTGCCCGCGCTCACTGGACGGCCCGGGAGCGGGTTGAGCACGCATCCTTCCGGCACGATGAGATCGATGGCGTTGAAGAACCCTTCGTTCTTCGGGATCTCCGGGTCCATCATCGAGGCGATCTGGGCCACCGTGTAGCCGCGGGTGTTGCCGAAGGTGGACCACGCCTGGAGATCCTGGCGCTCGTCGGAGCCTGTGTAGTCGACGACGAGGTGCGAGCCGTCGACCGTGATCTTGACGTGCAGGCGGATGTCCGGATTGCCGAGCGGGTCGTGGTCGACAAAGGCGTCGGCCTCGTAGGTCCCGTCAGGCCAGGCGGCGACCTCGTCGGCGAAGCGTTGCGACGCGTAGTCGATCATGCGGTCGATGGCGGCCTCGACGACGGCTGCGCCGTAGCTTGCGACGAGGTCGCCGAGGCGGCGTGCCGCAGCTTGGGCCGCTCCGATCTGGGCGCGCAGGTCCCCGGTGTAGCCCTCGAGGCGGTTGTTCGCCTGGAGCGCGTAGAGGACGTCGCGGCGCTCGCGACCCTGGTCGATCACCTTGAGCACCGGCCAGCGCACGCCTTCGCCCCAGATGTCCTTGGCGGTGACGTTGTAACCGCCGGGGACAGCCCCGCCGGTGTCGCCATGGTGGCACTGGATCGAGGCGATGAGGACCGGCCTGTTGTCGACGACGACGGGAGCGAACACGTTGTAGTCAGGCAGGTGCCCTCCGCCGTGGTACGGATCGTTGGCGACGAAGACGTCGCCGGTGCGCATCTCTTCGGCTCCGAAGAAGTCGAGTGCGAAGCGCACCGGCAGCGTCGAGGTCAGCATGAACTGCGGGATGCCGACGCTCAGCGCCGCCAGGCGCCCGGTCCCGTCGAGGATCGTCGCGTTGCGCTCGTTGGACTGGTTGAGGATCGGCGTCGTCGCCGTGCGCGAGACGTAGGTCGCCATCTCGAAACAGACCGTCTCCATCGCCCCCCGCAGCACCTCTGCGGTGACGACGTCGACGGTGCCGTCCGGGCTCAGCCGGCTGCGGGGGCCGGCGAGCGCCTGCATGTCGACCTGCATCTGCCCTCCCCTGGGCTGCCCCGCCGCCGGCGGGACGCGACTTCTCTGACACTCGTGTCATATCTACTCTACACTCGGAGCCTGCCGGCGATGACCGGCGGGGAGGAGGGACGCGCGGTGCCGGAGTCGAACGTGACCAGGGAGTTCAAGAACGTCCGCCACCGCCGCCCAGCGGCTCCCGCCCAGAGCGTCGAGGAGTTCATGGCCGGTCTCGCCGCCGTGCAGGCGGAGATCTGCACGACCAAGAACCTCGTCTGGGAAGCAGTCGCAGACGGGTCGCTGGCGCCGGGACTCCTCAAGAGGCTCGCGTGCGAGTACCACGCCCTCGGGCGCTACTACACGACCGAGTTCGGCACCCTCGTCTCGCTCGCCCCGGACGCCGACGCGACGAGCCTCGGCGCGACCGAGCACTTCGCCCACTGGCTCCAGAACCTCGCCGACGAGACCGGCTTTGCCGGCGACGCCAACCACCTCGACATGAAGGTCGACTGGGCGCACCAGCTCGGCATCACCGACGAGGAGCTCGACTCCTATCGCCCGATGCCCGAGACCATCGGAGCGGTGTTCACCACCTTGTACTACATGCGGCGCTCCTACGAAGAGGGGCTTGCCGCGTTCGGATGGGCCGGCGAGCGCTTCGCCGCAAGCACGGGCTACGCCAAGATGATGTACGAAGGCCTGCGCGACCACTACGGCATGGACGTCGCCAACTTCGCCGTCCACGCCTACGCCGAAGAGGACCACGGCGACGCCGCCGACTACCTGCTGCGCCAGGTGGCCCTCACCGCCGACCAGCAGCGCCGTATCCGGCGCGCCGTCGGGCACGTCTTGTCGTGCCGTGATGCCCGGACGCGTGCGCTCAACCGTTGGCTCGACGAGCCCGGGGCCCTGCGCTCCCGCTGAGCGCGCCGGGCCTTCACGGCGCAGCCACCTCACAAGCCCCTGCACCGGCAGACCTTTGCCATGCGTGCGCCCGGCGCCCGAGATAGCCTCGCCCGATGAGCGGCGGACTTGGCGGGAACTGGCGCCCCGATCCCTACGGCGTCCACGAAATGCGCTACTTCATGGGCGACACGCCCACGGCGATGGTGCGCGACGGGCAGAGCACGGCACACGACCCACCACCGGAAACCCCTTCTCGGCCAACCCCTCCCCTGCCACCTGCACCGGGCGGCGCCCTGAGAGGGCAGACCCCCCTGCCACCTTTCCCGGGAGCGGCACCGCCGGCGCAACCCGCGGCGCAACCGCCGCCCGTGAACCCACCCGTCGCACCCGGCTCGCCGACAGCGTCCTGGGGCTGGGCGGTGGCGCCGCCCGGCGGTCAGCTCCCGCCACCCGCCACCGCCGGCGGCCGCCCGAAGCGCCATCGCCTGCGCAACGCCGCCGCTGCGGTGATCGTCGCCGTCGCCCTCGTCGCGGGGGGCTTGGCGGGCGCACGTGCACTGTCGGGATCGAGCGGATGGAACGACACGTCTCTCCACGTCGTCGGCGGCCCCGTCGCCGCCTCGGGACGGATTCTCGTCCTCGACACGACGCCGGGCAATCACCTCGAGCTGTCGGCCGTCGACCCCGCCAACGGAACCGTCGCCTGGCACCTTCCCTTCTCGTCGTCGGGGATCACCCCGGGCGAGGTGATCGGTCCTGTCGCGATTGGCAACGTCACGCTCGACCTTGACCCGGCGAGCTCTGCGACCAGTCCCCTCGTCGACGTCAACGCCGTCGACGTCGAGACCGGTGCCTCCCTCTGGTCCGCGCCCAGCCCGGTCGAGCTGACGGACGCCCCGTCGGTGTGCGGCGCGTTCTTCTGCATCCCCGCCTACACCGGCCAGACGGCGTCGTCGACCGCGCTCATCATCCTCAACCCCCAAACCGGGGCGACCGTGGGCATCGTCCCGGGTCCCATGCGCTCGATGTCATGGTTGCCGGCGTCGATCGGGACGACCGGTGGCCTATGGCAGACCGATGCCACGAGCCCGTCTTTCGTCCAAGTCACCGCCTCCGGCCAGGCGGCGTGGACCACGCCGGTGGCACGCCTGTTCGGCGGCTCTGCCTACGACCCGAACAGCGGATGGGCCTTCCTCGACCAGGACGGTCTGGAGATCGGCTCCGTCGGTGTGGATGCTTCCGGTACGACGCTCGCCTTCGGCTCTTACAAGACTGTCGCGATCGTGCCTGGGACCGGAACCGTCCGCTGGGCGGATCCGGGGATGTACCTCTGCATGGGCGCCTATGGCGGCCTCCGTGCGAGTGTCCTCTGCGACTTCACAGGTGTGCTCACCAAACCTGCGGCGGGGGCACAGCCCGACTACTCCTCGATCCGGATGTCCCTGCAGGGGATCTCCCCGGAGACCGGGGCGGTCCACTGGACCGTGCCCCTCGGCAAGTGGCAGGCCGCCTTGACCGGCGACGTCGCCTACGCAGACCCAACGCATCTGCTCGTCCACCTGACCTCCAACAGGAGCGCCGTCCTCGATGTCGTCACCGGCAAGACGGCACCCGCTTCTCCGGGGGAGGTGTTCTGGTGCCAGCAGACCCCCCTGTTCCACGTCGTCGGGCCGTCGGACTCGACGAACCAAGGCCAGCGCGGCGGCACGCCCGTCATCCACCCGTGCTCGGCGTCCGGTGCGGCAGTGAACCAGACTCCCGCTCATGCGCTCCCCTATCTCGGAGCGACGGCCGACGGCCTCTACGTCTGGCCGTCCCCGCACGGCCTGCGCGCGGCCCACATCCCGAGCTGAGCTCCAGCGGCACCGGGGACCTGAGCGCTCCGGCACCCGCCGCAACACCGGTCACCCCTCTCCGGGGTACCCTCCTCCGCCGAAACGGGCGTCAAGCGCTCCATAGTCCACCGCGAACCCGTCCCGCGGCAAGGTGTCCACGACCTCGACGGCGGTCGGCTTCTTGTACGAGGCGATCCGCTCGCGGCAGTGCGCGATGAGCTCCTCTGCCGTCGCCGAGCTGCCCTCGTGAAAGGCGACGATGGCGACGACCCGCTGGGTCCAGACCCTGTCGGGGACGCCGATGACGGCGGCCTCCCGAACGGCAGGGTGTGCAGTCAGGCATGCCTCGACCTCGACTGGGTAGATGTTCTCCGCGGCCGACTTGATAAGGCGCGTCGCCGGGCCGACGAAGGTCAACGATCCGTCGGGCTCCCGGCGGCCCAGGTCGCCGGTGTGATGCCACCCACCACGGCGGCGCGCCGCGTTGCCGGACTCGTCGGCGAAGTAGCCGTTCATCACGATCGGGCCGCGACAGACGATCTCGCCGGTCTCACCGGCCGGGACCTCGGCGCCGTCGGGGTCGACGATGCGCACCTGGGCGAGCGGCGAGACGCGCCCGGACGTCCCGGTACCCGTCGCCCCAAGAGCGTTGAACGTCACGAGGCCGCACACCTCCGTCTGGCCGTAGCCGGCGGGGCGGCGGCCCCACGGGCTGTCGTCGGCGCTCACCATGGCGTTCCACGACGGGCTGCCCGGGAAGGTCCGCAGGCTCGACAGGTCGTAGCGGCCGTCGGCGTTGATCTCGATGATCTTGGCGGCGGTCGGGCCCATGACGAGGCCGTTGGTCACGTGCTCCGCCGCAATGAGGCGGCACAGCTCTTCGGCTTCGACGCGCCGGGTGATGACGTTGACGCCGCCCATGCGCAACGTCGCGAACGTCGTCATGAGCGTCGCCATGTGGAACATGGGCCCCGAGCTCAAGTACACGGTCTCTTCGTCGATCCTCTGGACGAGGGCCGTGACGAGATCCTGGGACAGGATCGCCTCGTGGCTGAGCTGCGCACCGCGTGCAACGCCGTCGAACGCCGCCGTCGCCAGCTGCAGGAGGGCGGCGCGCGGATCGACGGTGATCCCCTCGTCTCCGGGGTCCACGGCGGCCGACGCCGCGACGAGCGCCTCGTAGCCGCCGGCATCGGTGTCGTCCGCGTCGTGGCGGATCCACAGGGCCGAAGTGCGGTCCTCGCACATCGCGCGTGCTGCGGTGACCGTGGATCCGATCTCGCCGTCCTGGTAGACGACGACGCTGGGCGCGCTGTGCGCGACGAGGGTGGCCATCTCGCCGGCGCTCAGGCGCCAGTTCGCCGGGCACAGCACCGCGCCGATCTTCGCCGCGGCGTAGAGCAGCTCGATGACACGGTGACAGTTCTGCCCCAGCCAGAGGACCCGGTCCCCTCGCCTCAGGCCGGAACCGCGCAATACCTGGGCGAGTCGGTTCGCACGCTCGTCGAGCTCCGCATAGGTGAGTCGCGCCGCTCCACAGACGACGGCCGTGCGCAGGGGCCGGCTCCTGCGGTGCTCGCGCAGGACGTCGCCGAAGCTGAGATCGTGCAGCGGGTCGCTCACCGCGGCGACTCTTCGCCGGAAGCCGAAGCCCCACTGCCGCCGCTGGCCGCGCCGAACAGGGCACGCACCTCGTGCTTGACGACTTTGTCCGTCGCGTTGCGGGGAAGGGCCTCGACGAAGAGCCATCGGCGCGGGACCTTGTAGTCGGCCAGCGTCGCCAGGCAGAAGCGGCGCAGCTCGTCTGCCGGGGCGCTCGCCCCTTCCTTGAAGACGACCGCTGCGGCGACGTCCTCGCCGAGGACCTCATGGAAGACGCCGACGACGGCCACTTCGGCGACCGCCGGATGACCGGCGATCGTGTGCTCGACGTCGGCCGCGTGAATGTTGTTCCCCCCGCGAATGATGACGTCCTTCTCTCGTCCGACGATATAGAGGTACCCGTCGGCGTCGAGCTTGCCGATGTCGCCGGTGCGCAGCCAGCCATCGACCCATGTCTTCGCCGTCGCATCCGGGTCGTCGTAGTACTCGCGCGGCCGGCCGGGGACCCGGATCCAGACCTCTCCGGTCTCCCCGGCAGCGACATCGGTACCCTCGCCGTCGACGCAGCGGACCTCCGCCGGGGCGAGGGGGCGGCCGACCGATCCGGGATGGCGCACGGCCTCTCCGTGCGGTGTGAGGAAGTAGGCGGAGCCCGCCTCGGTCATCCCGTAGTTGTTCGACACGAGGGCGCGGGGCATGCGCTCCTGCAGGCGCTCGAGTGCAGCCGGGGCCAGCGGCGCGCTCCCCACGGCGCAGATTTCGATCGACGACAGGTCCGTTTCGGCGAAATCGGGACGGTCAAGCAGCAGTTGGACCATCGACGGGACGACGAAGACCGCTGCAGGATGCTCCGCGGCGACGAAACGGATCCATGCCTCCGCGTCGAAGCGCACCTGGTAGGCCCCGGTCATCCCCATCTTCATCGGGTTGTAGACGAAGGTGACGCCGGCGAAGGTGAACAGGGGGCTCGCGTGCAACCAGATCTTGCCGTCGAAGGACGGCGGGACGTTCGGCAGGAGTGCGGCATTGCGGTGGTGGACGGCCACCCCTTTGGGACGACCCGTCGTGCCCGAGGTGTAGATGATGTCGGCCAGGTCGTCCTCGCCGACGGGGACCTGGAAGGCGCTCGTGTCCTGCCGGTTGACTGCCTCCCATGTCAAAGAGATCGCCGGCTTGTCGCCCGGGAGCGGCTGTCGATCTCCCGTCGTCTCGGATGCGTCGACGACGACCCGGAGATGGGCGAGGTCGTCCCGGCGCGTCGCGAGATCCCAAGCGATCGGCACGCGCTCCCCGTCGGTGACGATCGCCGTGGCGCTGCAGTGGTCGAGCATGCGTTCGACTTCGGCGGGAGCGAGACGCGGGTTGAGCGGGACGGCGACGGCTCCGGCACGGTGGATGGCGGTATAGGCGACGAGCCATCGCAGGGCAAGCTCTTGGGAGACCTGGA
>JAJZBS010000128.1 GCA_021851885.1 Actinomycetes bacterium
CGCATTTGTCCACGCCGACATATGCGACGTGGAAGGTGCCACGCAGACCCTCGCCGCCCACGAGATCGACACCGTGGTCAACTTCGCGGCCGAGTCGCACAACAGCCTGGCAATCCTCGACCCTGCCCGCTTCTTCCGGACGAACGTCCTCGGAACCCAGGCGATGCTCGAGGCGGCGCGACGGCACGGCGTGAGCAGGTTCCACCACGTCTCGACGTGTGAGGTCTACGGAGACCTCCCGCTGGACGCGACCGAAGCGTTCACCGAGGAGTCTCCGTACAGGCCGCGGACGCCCTACAACGCGTCCAAGGCGGGCGCCGACCACGCCGTGCGTGCCTACGCAGAGACCTTCGGGCTTCCGGTGACGATCACGAACTGCGCGAACAACTACGGTCCGTTCCAGTTCCCCGAAAAGGTCATCCCCCTGTTCACCACGAAGGCCATCCAGGGGAAGCCGCTTCCTCTGTACGCGTCGGTGCAGAACAGGCGCGAGTGGATCCACGTCGTCGACCACTGCCGTGCGATCGACCTGATCCTCGGGAGCGGGCGCGTCGGGGAGACCTACCACGTCGGCACGGGCGTCGAGGCGAGCATCGAGGAGATCGCCGATCGCATCCTGGGCATCCTCGGGCTCCCCGCCTCGCTGAAGACGATCGTCCCCGACCGGCCCGGCCACGACCGTCGCTACCTTCTCGACTGGACCAAGATCCGTAACGAGCTCGGCTGGGAGCCGACCGTCGGCTTCGACGAGGGTCTCAAGGACACGGTGGGCTGGTACGCGGACAAGCGCACGTGGTGGGAGCCCCTGCTCGAGCGCGCCCCGGTGGTCGAGACGTCCTGGGTCGACAAGCCCGGTGCTCCCCGGAGCTGAGATGGGCCGTGGTGCCCGCCGGCAGCGCACCCAACAGGCGCCATGACGACGGTGCTCGTGACAGGGGCGGGTGGGCAGCTCGGCCACGATCTCGTCGAGGCGTTCTCGCGAGGAAGCGCCCCGTGCGATGTCGTCGGCGCCGGCCACGATGCCCTAGACGTGACGTCGCGGGACCTCGTCCACCAGGCGGTCGCGTCGCTTCGCCCGACCGCCATCGTCCACGCCGCCGCGTGGACGGCCGTCGACGCGTGCGAGCTCGATCCCGACAAGGCCTTCGCCGTCAACGCCCTTGGCACGCGCAACGTCGCCGAGGCGGCCCGCAGGTTCGGCGCGCACGTCTGTTACGTCTCGACGGACTACGTCTTCGACGGCCTGTCCGATCGTCCCTACGTCGAGTGGGACCCTCCCCATCCTCTTTCGGTCTACGGGCGTTCGAAACTCGGGGGCGAGAGTGAGCTTGGGCCCGGGGACACCGTGGTGCGGACCTCCTGGGTGTGCGGGGCGCATGGCGCCAACATGGTCCGGACCGTTCTCGGTCTGTGGCGCAAGGGCGTGCCGTTGCGCTTTGTCGACGACCAGGTCGCCAGCCCGACCTTCACGCGGGGTCTTGCGTCGACGATTCGCGAGCTTTCGCTGGGGCACCGTCCCGGTGTGTACCACGTCACCCACCAGGGAACGACGAGCTGGTACGGGTTCGCGCGCGCCGTTGTCGAAGCGGCGGGCGGCAATCCTGATCAGGTCGAGGCGATCGCGACCGTAGACCTCGATCCGCCGCGCCCGGCGCCTCGGCCTGCAAATTCGGTGCTCGACAACGCCGCCCTGCGCCTCGCGGGGCTGCCTCTCCTTCCCGACTGGCACGGTCCTCTCGAAGAGCTCGTTCGCGAGCTGTCCGCGTGACGCAGCCGCCGAGGGCCGCCGGTGTCACGGCCGTCGTCGTCAACTACAACGCGGGCCCAGCCCTCGTGGCGTGCGTGGAGAGCCTGCGGGCCGAAGGAATCGAGGACCTGGTCGTCGTCGACAACGGATCAGTCGACGGATCCATTGCCGATGCCCTCCGGGCCGACCCGGCTCTCGTGGTCGTCCGTGAGGGCGTCAATCGTGGGTACGGCGCGGCCGCCAACATCGGCGTGCACCATGCCCACGGCGACCTCGTCCTGGTGTGCAATCCCGACATCGTCGTCCGGCCCGAGGCCGTCGCCCGGCTCACTCGGCGCCTGCGCACCGACGGAGGAGCTCTTGTCGTGGGCCCGCGCCTCGAGGAGGTCGACGGGTCGACCTATCCTTCGGCGCGGACCTTCCCGGACCTGACGACATCCATCGGCCACGCCTTCGTCGGCCTGTTCGTTCCCGGCAACCGCTTCAGCCGGCGCTACAAGCGTCTCGAGGAGAATGCACAAGAGGCGGCAGCCGTCGATTGGGTTTCGGGCGCTTGCTTCCTCGTCCGCCGCTCCGGCTTCCTCGCACTCGGGGGCTTCGACGAGGGCTACTTCATGTACGCGGAGGACATCGATCTGTGCTGGCGGGCGCGCCGCAGTGGATGGGAGGTCCTGTACGAGCCTGCGGCCACGGTCGTCCACGCGGGCGGCCTCACAACCCGGTCGGCGCCGTTCCGGATGATCTACGCGCACCACCGTTCGGCTCTGCGCTTCGCGTCGCGGACGCGCAGGGGTTGGCGCCGTCTCAGCCTGCCTCCGATCGCAGCCGGTCTCGCCCTGCGTGGGTCCGTCGAGGTGGCGCGCACCGCCGGGAGCCGTGTCGTGGGTGCGGCACGCCGCTCCCGCGCCGGGCACGGACCCCCCGGATCCTCCGGGCTCCCCGGGACGTGCGGGCCGGCTCGCGCCGGCCATTTGCCTGCCGGGCCAGGTCGCAATCCGGCCTGAGGTCGTCGCCACCTGCTTCACGAGAGCGAGCCGGCGGCTTCCGGGTGGGATTGTCACCGGCCAGGCTGTAGGGTGACCGACGATCATGAGCAGGTCATCGGGATCTTTGGGCCGTCGGGTTGCGCGCGCGGCGGCGACGGGTGGGAGTCGCACCTACCGCGGCCAGCGGCCGATGGGCTGGTACA
Organism: Actinomycetes bacterium; assembly: GCA_021851885.1. GTDB lineage: Bacteria > Actinomycetota > Acidimicrobiia > Acidimicrobiales > JAMCQF01 > JAJZBS01. The sequence continues at coordinate 2,937 of JAJZBS010000128.1, forward strand.
TGGCCATGGCGGTCATCACCGCACTCGGCCTTGCGCTGGTCGTCTACAGCAAGTCGGAGCTGGCGACGGCGACGACGACCACGACGGCTCCGGCCAAGCATGCGTGGTTCGTCGCCTTGTCCGTCGACATCTGCGGGACGGTCCAGCCCCCGCTTGCCCCGAACGCCAACTACGGAGCTGTGCCGGTCCATACCCAAGGCAGCGGGGTCATCCGCGTGGAGACCAGCGCGCAGGGCAAGTCCGGCCCCACTCTCGGCTCCTTCGTCTTGCACTACCCGGGCATGGTGCTGCACTCCAACGAGCTCCAGATGCCGCACGGGAAGCTGTGGGTGAACGGCGACAAGTGCGGCAACAAGGCGGGATCGGTTCAGGCGACGACCTGGCATGACCCCGTCGCCTTGAACGGCACGACGGTCTCCGGCGATCCCTCCTCCATCGAGCTGCACAACCTCCAGCTGATCACCATCGGATTCGTCCCCAGCGGGACGCACCTGGCCCGCCCGGCCCGGTCGGTGATCACGGCGATGCAGAACGCAAACCTGCAAGCTGAGGCTCCGACGACCACGGCCGCCCCGTCCTCGGCGCCGCCGTCCTCCTTGCCGACGGCGCCGTCTTCGGTGACGCCGTCGTCGGTGACGCCGTCGTCGTCCACGGTGCCCGTGACGATCCCTTCGTCCAGTGGCGCCCCGGCGAAGGGAACCAGCGGAAGCGCAGGATCGACCGGCTAGACGTGAAAGCCGTCATCCTCGCGGGTGGCGAAGGCACGCGACTTCGACCACTCACCTGGACTACCCCAAAGCAGATGCTTCCCATCGTCGAGGTGCCGATGATCGAGCGCGTCGTCACGCACTTGAGACGCGGAGGCATCGACGAGGTCATCCTCTCCCTGGGCTACCGTCCCGACGCTTTCCGGCGGCGCTATCCCGACGGCACGATCGCGGGGGCGGCGATCACCTACGTCGTGGAGCCCGAGCCCCTCGACACCGCCGGTGCCATTCGCTTCGCAGCCGAGCGCGGCAACGTCGACGCGGCGTTCGTGGTCGTCAACGGTGACGTGCTGTGCGACCTCGACCTGGCCGCCCTCGTCCGGTTCCACGCCGAGCGTCGCGCCGAGGCCACGATCGCGTTGACCCCGGTCGAGGACCCCAGCGCTTTCGGGGTCGTCCCGACCGACGACGCGGGCCGCGTCGTCGCATTCATCGAGAAGCCTCCGCGTGACAGCGCACCGACCAACTTCATCAACGCGGGCATCTACGTCCTCGAGCCGTCGGTCCTCCAGCGCATCCCTGAAGGCCGCCGCGTCTCGGTCGAACGTGAGATCTTCCCGTCCCTTGCCGACGCCGGTGCCCTGTACGCGCTTCGATCCGACGCCTACTGGATCGACACGGGGACGCCGGCGGCGTACCTGGCCGTCCAGCACGACATCCTCTCCGGCCGCCGGGCCGGCTTCGTCCCACCCGTCGACGGGGCGCGTCAGGTGCGCCCGGGGGTCTGGGTGCTCGGTTCGGCGACCGGCGCCGAGTCGGCGCGCCCCCCGTCGTTCATCTCCACCGGTGCGCGCATCGCGCCGGGGGCGCACGTTGCCGGCTCCGTCGTCGGCAGCGGCGCGCAGATCGACGCCGGCGCCGTCGTCGAAGGTTCGGTGCTCTTCTCCGGGGTGAGAGTGGGGGCGGATGCCGTCGTGTCCGGTTCCGTCGTCGGGGCCGGCGCTGTGATCTCGGAGCACGCCGAAGTCACTGAGGAGTCTGTCGTCGGGGACGGTACTGTGGTGCCCGCCGGCGTCCAGGTTCGATCCGGTCGTGTACCGGAGACAGGGGTCGTGTCGTGAAGTCGTTGGTGACCGGCGGTGCAGGATTCATAGGCTCGACCCTGGTCGACCGGCTGCTTGCCGAAGGCCATGCGGTCGACGTCGTCGACAACCTGTCGACGGGCTCGCTCGCCAATCTGCAGGCGGCCCGCGCCGACGGGGGCCACGCGCTGACCTTTCACAACCTCGACATCCGCTCCGAGGAGCTCGTCGAGCTCATGGCGCGCCGGAAGCCGGACGTCGTCTTCCACCTCGCGGCGCAAGCCGACGTCCGTGTCTCGGTGGAGCGTCCCGTGTTCGACGCGGACGTCAACATCCTCGGCAGCGTGCGCGTGCTCGAAGGGGCGCGCGCAGCCCACGCGTCGAAGGTCGTGTTCGCCGCAAGTGGCGGCACCCTCTACGGCGAGCCGGACCGCAGCGACCTGCCGGTCAAAGAGTCGCACCCCCACCGCCCCCTGTCGCCCTACGGGGTGGCGAAGAAGGCCGTCATCGACTACCTCGCGGCATACAGGGAGCTGTACGCGATCGAGTTCTGCGCCCTGGCCCTCGCCAACGTCTACGGCCCGCGCCAAGACCCGCACGGGGAGGCAGGCGTGGTGGCCATCTTCGCCAGGAGGCTCCTGGACGGGGCCGAGTGCACCATCTTCGGCGACGGGGAGCAGACGCGTGACTTCGTCTACGTCGACGACGTCGTGGACGCGTTCGTCCGCGCCGGAGAGCGGGGGAGCGGCCTCGTCGCCAACGTCGGGACCGGCGTCGAGGTCTCGGTCAACGAGCTCTACGCGACGATGGCGCGGGCCGCAGGCAGCGACACGCCGCCGCGTCTCGCCCCCGCGCGTGCCGGGGAGCTCCGCCACAGCTCCCTCGACTCGTCGAGGGCCGAGATCCACCTGGGCTGGCGGTCCTGGACGGCTCTCGACGCCGGCGTGCGCGCCGTCCTCGCCGAGACGGCTCAGCGGAAAAGGTCTTCCTGAGGCGGGCGCACCACCTCATCTGCGACGGAGGACTCGCGCAGCCACGCTCCGTCGACTCCCCGCACGATCGCGACGGGGACGCCGCGTGCCTTGCCCATGACGAGCTCGGCGGCGCCGGCGATCTCGTCGGCGACACACACTTCCGTGACGGTCAGCGTTCTTCCCGTGCGGTCCTGGGTGCCGCGCAGGTCGACGATGGCGCCGATCCCGGCGCAGCCGATGGCGACGTCGGTCACCCCTCGCCGCCAGGCGCGCCCGAAGGTGTCGGAGACGATGACCGCGACCTCGCGGCCCGTCCGGGCGCGCAGCGCGTCGCGGATCCGGCGCGCCGAGCGGTCGGCGTCGACAGGCAATAGGGCGACGGTCCCATGCTTGACGTTCGACCGGTCGACCCCGGCGTTGGCGCAGACAAACCCGTGGCGGGTCTCTGTGATGACGAGATCGTCCCTGCGTCGCAGGATCCGCACGGATTCGCCGTCCACGACGGCGGCGAGGCGGGCCCGGTCGTCCGGGTCGATCGCGACCGTCCGGCCTTCGACCTTCGAGACGACCTTCTGCGTGACGACGACGACGTCGCCATCGTCGAGGTCGATGCGATCGGCGACGAGGCCGGCCAGCTCGTCGCCTGCACCGACCTCCGGTATCCCCGTCACCGGGATGACGGTGATCACAGCGCGTCGAGGGCTGCGCGCGCCAGGTGGGCCGCCGCTTCCCGGTCGACCATGATGGTGGGCGCGACGACGCACCGGAGGCCTGTCGCCTCGATGCGGGGGGCGAGCGCGGCGTCGGCTTCGTCGATGACGAGGGTCCCGGCAAAGGAGCTGTACAGCTCGGCGACCGACACGGCGGACGGCTCGTGACCGAGCTCGGCGAGCATCCTGTCTGCGGGCCCTTTGACGGCGGCACCCGCGACGATCGGCGAGACGGCGACGACGGTGGCCTTGCGGCGCTCCAGGGCGATCCGGACGCCCGGGATGGCGAGGATCGGGCCGATGGAGACGACCGGGTTGGATGGGCAGACGACGACGGCGTCGGCCGCGTCGAGCGCCGCGAGGACCCCCGGGCCCGGCTCGGCCTGCTCCGCTCCGTCGAAACGGACCTTGGTGATCGGGACGGAGTGGCGGAGCCGTACGAAGTAGTCCTGGAAGGCGACCTCCTCGCCCGAAGCCAGGGTGATGCGGGTCCGCACCGGATCGTCGCTCATCGGCAGCAGGTGCACCGTCACCCCCCAGGCCTGCGCGACGGCCGTGACGACCTCGGAGAGGGGATGGCCGTCCCGGAGCATCTGGGTGCGGAACATGTGGGTGGCGAGGTCCCGGTCGCCCAGGCGGAACCAGGTCTGCCCTCCGTAGCGGTCGAGGGCGTCCATCGCCTGCCAGGACTCCCCGGCCAGGCCCCAGCCCGTCGTGGGGTCGACGACCCCGGCCAGTGTGTAGGTGACCGTGTCGAGGTCCGGGCTGACGTGGAGGCCGTGCAGCTCGATGTCGTCGCCTGTGTTGACGATGGCGGAGATGCTCGCCGGATCCGCGATCTGGACCATGCCGGCGAGCAGGCGTGCCGCACCCACCCCTCCTGCGAGCGCGGCGATCATCGCGCCAGGCTAGCCAACACAGGCGCGATGATCCGGGGCAGTGTGCAAGGCTCGTCGGCGTGAGTGCCGGACAGCACGCACATGTCGCACCTGCGCCCCGCACCGGGCCTGCAGCGAGGGTCGAGCGCCTGCGTGTCGCCGTCGATGCCACGCCGTTGCTTGGCCACCGGACCGGCGTGGGCGCATTCTGCAGCGGCTTGCTCGGCGCGCTCGGCGGCTCCCCGGAGCTCGACGTCCGCGCGTACGCGGTGACGTGGCGCGGGCGCGAGCTGCTCGCGCCGATGCTCCCTCCCGGGGTCACCCGGCTCGGTGGCATCATGCCCGCCCGGCCGCTCCACGCGCTCTGGCGGCACGGGCCGTGGCCCCCTATCGAGTGGTGGGCAGGCGACGTCGACGTCGTGCACGGGACGAACTACGTCGTCCCTCCGGCCCGCCACGCAGCCCGGGTCGTCTCGGTCCACGACCTCACGATGGTGCGCTTTCCCGAGCTCTGCGAGCCGGCGACTTTGCGCTTTCCCGCATTGATGCGGCGCTCCATCGCCGCTGGTGCGTGGGTGCAGGTCCCTTCGCACTTCGTCGCCGGCGAAGTCGTCGAGCATCTGGGTGCCGATCCCGCGCGTGTCGCCGTCGTCCCCTATGGCGTTCCTCCCGTCGCAAGAGAGAGGCTCTCGGGCCCCGCCGTCCCCGGGGGCCAGAGCCGCCGAGGTCTTCCGGCCCCCCCGTTGCCCGACGGGGTGACCCGCTACGTCCTCGCGCTCGGGACCATCGAGCCAC
>JAJZBS010000129.1 GCA_021851885.1 Actinomycetes bacterium
GGCTTCGGCCTTCGGTCCGACAAAACCAAGGAGATGGTCGTCGGCGTAGCGGGAATAGCGCAGCCGTCGGTAGTCGGGATCGTAGGGATCGTAGGGATCGTAGGGATCGTAGGGATCGTAGGGATCACGATACGGTAGACGGCGAAGCTCTTGGCGGAGTTTCCGGGCTTTGTCCCGATCTCCCCGGCTTCGAGCCCACACTATTCCAGCCTTCCTCCTGTTGTATGCAGGATTGACCTTCACGGCCTTCCCCTTGGTGTATTGCGGGATAAGAGTTGTCTCGACGAACTGGTCCAACTTGTGCAGATAAATGTTGGAAAGAAGCGCTGACCGTCGAGCGCCGATCTGTTGCTTTGGTGACGACGCGGGTGGACTTCTCGGTACAAGCAGCCTCCCGAGTGCCCGCACAGCAGGAGGCGTCAAATGGCCCGCCCGGGCGGGGTCGGGTGGCGTCGGCTCAGTCAGGGTTGGTGAGCGCGAGGAAGGCTTCTTGGAGATCTCCTCCGGTGATCTCGATCTCGCTGATCGCGTGGCGAAGGTCGTAGAGGGACCAGAGGGTGGTGTCCGGCTCGGTGGTGGTGAGGGCGACGTGGTCGTGGTCGATGGCGACGTGGGTGACGCCAGGAAGGCGACCGAGTGCTTCACTTTGCGCGTCGGGGCAGCGAAAGGCGACGTGGCGTCTGATGCCGGCTGCGGCCTTGACGTCGCCCGGGGTGCCGTCTGCGACGACACGGCCGGCCCGGAGCACCACGATGCGCTCGGCATGGGTGTCGGCCTCTTCGAGGTAGTGGGTGGAGAACACGATGGTTCGCCCGCTTGCCGCCCTCGCCCGTAGTGCGTCCCAGAACGCCTCTCGGGCCTGGACGTCCATGGCGACCGTGGGCTCGTCGAGGACGAGGATGTCCGGGTCGCCAACAGCCGCGAGCGCGAAGCGGAGACGCTGGGCCTGGCCGATCGAGAGCTGGTCGGTGCGCCGGGCGAGCAGGTCGGTGATGCCGGCTGCGGCACTGAGATCTTCCAGGCTGGCCGGGATGGGGTACGCGGCTCGGACGGCACCGAGCAGGGCGGCGACCTTGACACCGGCCATCAGTTCGCCGTCTTGGAGCATGGCGCCGACCCGGCCGGCCGCGATCGCCCGGTCCGGAGCCATCCCGGCCAGGCTGGCGGCGCCTTCGTCGGGCTCACGCAGGCCGAGGAGGATCTCGATAGTGGTGGACTTCCCGGCTCCGTTGGGGCCGAGGATCGCCACGGTGGTCCCCGCCGGGATGTCGAGGTCGAGGTGCTCGACTGCTTGGAGCGTCCCGTAGCGCTTCGCCACGCCGCGCAGCGACACCGCTCCCGCTGCGGTCTTGTCGTCCTGACGCCCTGCGTGTCGCCGTCGCCGGCCGGACCGGGCGGTCACAGCCACGGCGAAACCGGTGAGGGCGACAGCCCAGGCGGCAAGCGAGAGGGCGTCAGTGACGCTCGGCCCGGCGCCGGCGGCCACCCGCCAGGCGAGATCGGCCTGCTCGTAGGAGGGCAGGGCTCTGGCGACGTCTCGCAGCACCGGAGAGAACTGTGCGGGTGGTACCCATAGGCCGCCCAGCGCGGCGAAGGCGAACCAGGCTGCGCTGCTCAGCGCGTACGCCGTGGTCGAGCTCGTCGTCGCCCCGATCGCGATGCCGAGCGCCACGAAGGGGACCGTGCCCACCCACAACAGCCCGAGCCCTGCTGCCCACTGCCACGCCTCCAGGCGCACCCCGTGCAGCGCGGCAGCGGTCACCCCCACGGCTATCAGCGCAGGCAGCGCAGCGATCATCCCGGCTCCGACCCGTGCGGCCATGATGCGCCCCGGAGGGATCGGGGTCGCTTCGAGCGCTCGCAGCCAGCCGATCTCACGATCTCGGGCCAGACGGGGTGCCGTTGCCGACAGCGCCCCCCACATGGCACCGAACGCGGCCATGGCCACCATGATCTCCAGCTGGGCGGGAAGCTGGCCGGCGCTCGTTCCCCGACCCGAGAAGATCCCGGCGAACAGCAGATAGAAGCCGACCGGTGCCAATACCGCCAGGGCGACGTAGCGCACGTCGCGCAGGCTCCGGGCCAGTTCGAGACCGAGCCAGCGCCTCACGCTTGCTCCCCCTCGGCCACGACACGACCTGCCGCTCTCTCCGCCTCGGCCACGAGCACCGCCCGGATCTGGCCGACGAACTGCTCGAAGAGCGCCAGCTCGGGCGCCGAGTAGCCGGCGAGCACGGCCTGGGATCCCTCCATCAATCCTTGGAACGCCTCGGAGCCCCGCGTTCTACCGAGGTCGGTGACCTCCACCAGCACCCGGCGCCGGTCGCTCACGTCGCGTACCCGGCGCACGAAGCCGAGCCGCTCTACCCGGTCGATCACGCTCGTCACCGCGGAGGTGCTCAGCCCGGCACCCTCAGCAAGCTCCCCGGCCGACACCCCACCTGCACGAGCGGCGATCTCCAGGCAGCGCAGGTCGGTGCGGTGCAACCCCAGCCGAGCCGCCACCGCCTCGTCGAGGCGATCGATCTCCGAGCCGAGGACCCGTAGCGACATTCCGACCGACCGGCGAAGGCGCCGTTCCTCCGCCCCTGTATCTCGATCCTCGGAATGTCCCATCGTCGAGATACTACTGGCACCCCCCGCCGTTGGCGAACCGAGCCGGCCACCGATGAGCTCACGTCCCGGGTGAGATCCGCAAGCTCTGCTCCATAGGCCGAATCTTGCGGCACAAGCCCGGCGGTTACTCACGACGCGTGCTGCGCCGTCGGGAACGCGCGTCGGAGGCGCTGGTGGTCCGGGGACCGCCGGTTGTTTCAGCTGCTCCGGTGGCGGCGCATAAGTAGGGTCCGATGGCCGAAGTAGCGTGTGTCGATCGGCAGTGCATGTCCGGCTGTGGAATCCGCTGTTCCTCCGACGGGGACCGGCTTGCTGCAGCGGGCGTGGGTGGCGCAGCCGCTGGCTGCCTCCCACGACTACCGGCTGGCCACCACGTAGACGGACGTCCCAGGTCTGTGCTCTGTGGAGAGGGCGGGTGACTTCGGGGGAGACCGGTGTCGACGGGGGCGCCAGGCCATGCATTCGATCCTTCTCACCTGGTTCCGTCGACGAGGCGTTCGCGGTCGAACGTGGTGGACGCGAGCCGCAAGCCGAGTCGGTCGAGGAGGAGGAGGAGGAGCGCTGCCGTGGCGACCACGGTGGTGACGAGCGACGCCGGGATCACGTTGAGCGCGACGAGCATGATCAGAGCGACGGACGGGAGGCTCGCCACCACGGCGAGTTGTCGCGCAACTCGTACGTCGTTTGCGCGGGTGGAGATCAACATCGCGGTCTAGACCGACCGTCCGGCGAGGCGCGGGGTGAACAGCAACTGCCAAGCAGGTCCGGAGCCCGGATGAGTGTGGAGGCCATGCTCGGGGCGGCGAAGATCTCGACAGAGGCGAGGAAAAGTCCGAAGACGAGATAGGCGACGAGATAGGCGACGGCAACCGAGGGGACAAGGGCGGCAAGGGCCTTCCCGAGGAGAAACGCCTCGCGGCGTATCGGTGTGGTGAGGATCAGTCCGAGGTCCGTGGCCCGCCGAGAGGGGAGCGACGGCCAGGGTGTTCCGGGTGCAGCGGACCGCTAGTGTGTGGATCTCCGTTTCCTGAGGTGGATGGCGTGTGGCGACAGCAACAGGCGAGCACGAGCGTCGGGTCGTCAAGGGCGCGCAGACCTCGTCGTCACCGGTCCGCACTCGACGACGGGCGACCGCTCGGGCCGTCCTGGCCGTACCGGTGTGCGCGCTCGTGTGCGTGCTGGCCTCGGTCGGCCTCGCTGCCGCGTGGGCGCCCGCCGCGCTTGCTGCCGCGACGGTGCAACGGCCCCTCCTCGAGCCGCCGGTCATCGTCGAGACCTTTACGCTCCTCGCCTGCGACAGCAGGACGACGCTCGGCATCGAGGGATGCCTCGAGCACCGGACCATCGTGATGGATCGAAGGATCGACAGGGACATCGCCCTGCTGTTCCGGTTACTGCACACCGACGGCGAGCGTCGCCGGTTGGTCGCCGCGCAGGAGTCCTGGATCGCCTATCGCCAGGCCGACTGCCAGAGCCAGGCTGATGCCAACGCCGGAGGAACCCTCGCCGGGGTGGACGCAGCTACGTGCGAGCTGCGTGACAGCACCGCGCGCCATGGCGACCTCCGCGCGTTCTACCTCGGTCTCGAGGAGGGAGCCCCACGTGCACCGGTGTTCCCGTGAGGTCCCGGGGCGGGCGGGAGTGCCTCGCACCACGTCGACCGGCACGGCGGCGACGAGCTGCACGCGGACGCTGTGACGGACGCTCTGGCGGAGCAGGTCGCACGCGTGTTGCAGCGGCGCGCGGGATGGCGTCTCGAAGCGACGGCGACTCCCGGTTCGCCACTGCTGTGGTGCTTCTCCTCGAGCAGGCAGATCGAGCTTTCCGTGCGGGTCGACGCGGGACGGCTGCAGCTCTGCGCGGCGGCCGAGGATCGAGAGGTCGAGCTCGAGAGTGTCGAGGCGCTCGTGCTGTGGCTGCGCGCGCACAGGCCGGACGCGTTCGGCCCTGAGCGAACCAGGATGCTCGACCGGCTGCGGCGTGGACGGATGTTTTCCTGGGACTAGCCGGACCCACCGGCACCCGCCCGGGTCGTCGCCGGCGCTCCGGGCGCGCGCGCGGGCCGTGACTCCCTGGCGCCGGATCCGGACGCCGCACGGCCGATGTCGGGCGCGAGCGCGTGGAACGCGATCGCGGCGGCCGTCGCGACATTGAGCGAGTCGACCCCGTCCGCCATCGTGATCGTGGCGAGCTGGTCCGCCGCCGCGAGAGCGTCGGGCGACAGCCCGCCGCCCTCCGCGCCGAGGAGCAAGGCGACTGGGCGACCTGTCCAGCGCGCCGCGAGGTCGGCCAGCTCGATCGGGCGCTCGCTGTTGGCCACCCGGCGGGGGGTGAGCGCGACGATCTGCACGCCCCGGGCACGCAACGCTACGAGCGCATCGGGCCACGGGGCGAGGGTCCCGAAGGGGCACGTGAGCACGTGTCCGAGCGAGACCCGCACCGAGCGGCGGTAGAGGGGATCCGCGCACGTCGGGTCGAGCAGGACCCCGGCGACGCCGAACGCAGCTGCGTTGCGGAACAGCGCTCCGAGGTTCTCCTGGTCGTTGAGCCCTTCGAGCACGGCGAACAGCTGCCGGGCCGCCCGCTCCGGTCCCTCGAGCGCCATCTCCACGAGCGACGAGCCGGCGAGACGCGGCCCGCGGGTAGGCGACGGCGACGACGCCCCGGTGGAAGACGAACCCGACGGTGTCGGCGAGGACCTCCCGAGTGGCGACGTAGACCGGCGCGCCGAGCGCCTGGACACCTGCGACGATCTCGGCGGCGCCGTGCACCTGGTGGTCGTCGACGAGGAGGGAGCGCACGGGGTAGCTCGACCCGAGGAGATGGCGGACCGCGAGGCGACCCTCGACGACGAAAAGCGCCTCGCGCTCCTCGTGGGCGGCGCGCAACTCGGCATCTTTCAGGTGGCGGTAGTCGGCGATCCGAGGGTCGCCCGGATTGTCGACTCGGACGAGAGCACCGATCAGAGCGGCCCCCGAGGCTCCGAGGCTCACGGCTCTGGCGTCAATCGGGAACAGCCGCCTCGATCGCCTCGAGAATTTCCGGCGACTCGGGCTATGTACGCGGACGGAAGCGCCGGACGACGTTGCCGTCGGGGTCGACGAGGAACTTCTCGAAGTTCCACTGGACGTCGCCAGCTTCGCCCTCGGCATCGGCCACCGCGGTGAGCTCGCGGTAGAGCGGGTGGCGGGCCTCGCCGTTCACCTCAATCTTCTCCGTCATCGGGAAGGTGATGCCGTAGGTCGTCGAGCAGAACGTCTGGATCTCCTCGGCCGTGCCTGGCTCCTGCTCGCCGAACTGGTTGCACGGGACGCCGAGGACCGTGAAGCCCTTGTCGGCGAAGCGTTCCTGGAGGTGCTCGAGGCCGGTGTACTGCGGTGTGAGGCCGCAGCGCGACGCGACGTTGACGACGAGGACGGCCTTGCCACGAAGGGCCTCGAGGTCGAGCGGCGTGCCGTCGAGGGCGGACAGGTGCTGGTCGTAGATGGACATGGCATCCAGCCTAGGAGCGTGGGTCATCCCTGAAACCAGCTAGCACTCGCCCGACCCCGGTGCTCTGGACCAGGTGGAAGATCGCCAGGAAGACCCTCTCTCGGATTCGCGTGTTGCCTGTATATCGGCAAGAATTGGTCATGGACACCAGGCTTGTCGACGAGGCGCTGTTCGAGGTTCCCGAGGAGAAGCCGACTGCTCCGGCGCCCGCGAAGGGCCTGGTCGACAAGACGTTCCGCAGCTACGACCGCGGCCAGCAGTTCCTGCTCCCTCCCTCGATCGCCGACTGGGTGCCAGAGGGCCACCTCGCACGCTTTGTCGACGAGCTCGTCCAGGAGGTACTCGATCTCGGACCCGTTCTACGGCTCCTACACCGAGAGCCGTGGCTATCCGCCCTATGACCCACGGCTCATGGTCAAGCTCCTGCTCTACGGCTACCCTGTCACCGGCATCCGCTCCTCGCGGGGGATCGAGAAGGCCTGTGGTGACTCTGTCGCCTTCCGGTACCTCTGCGCGAACGTCGCACCCGACTTCCGCTCGATCGCGCGCTTTCGCCGCCGGCACCTCGACGCGCTGCGATCGCTGTTCTTGGAATCGCTGAAGCTCTGCCAGCAAGCCGGGATGGTCCGGCTCGGCCAGGTTGCCCTCGACGGGACCAAGCGTCGAGCGAACGCCTCTCGGGCCAAGGCGATGAGCTACAAGAAGATGGCGGAGAGCGAGCAGCGGCTGCAACGCGAGGTGGACGACCTGCTCGCAGATGCAGAGCGCATGGACCGCCGCGAGGACGAGGCCTTCGGCGAGAACGGCCGTGACGAGGACCTCGATCGCGAGCTCGCCCGGCGAGAGACACGGCTTGCAAAGATCCGGCGCGCGAAGGCCGACCTCGAAGCTGACGCCCGCGACAAGGCAGCAGCACGGGCCGCAGCCAAGGCCGACAACAAGGGTGCAAACGACGAGGAGGCTGCGCGAGCAGCCGAGCAGGCTCGTGAGACGGCCAGCCCAGAGGACAAGGCCCAACGCAACTTCACCGACCGAGACAGCCGGGTGATGAAGACCAACGACGGGTCGTTCCACTACTGCTACAACGCTCAGACGGTCGTTGACGACGCGCACCATGTCATCGTCGCGACACGCCTCGACAACGTCTCCGCAGACAGCCCCGCGTTCGCCGACATGCTCGATGAGGTCATCGCCAACTGCGGGCGAGCACCGGGCCAGGTGCTCGCCGACGCGGGCTACTTCTCTGCCGACAACGTCACTGCCGCGACGCAACGACACATCGACCCCCTCATCGCCACGGGGCGTCTCCACCACGGCGAGGAGGTGCCGGCCGCACCACGAGGGCCGATCCCGAAGGACGCGACCCCGAAGCAGCGCATGGCACGAAAGCTGCGGACCAAGGCCGGCAAGGCCGCCTACGCGCGACGAAAGGCGATCGTCGAGCCCGTCTTCGGCCAGATGGACGTCGTGCAGGGAGCAAAGCACCTCCTACTACGCGGAAGCGCTGCAGCAGATGCCGAATGGCAGCTCCTTGCGGCTTGTCACAACCTCCGGAAGCTGTTCGTGGTGAAGGGAACAGCGAAGATCGCCCCGAGCTGAGGGCGAAGCGGGGCTGGGACCCGGTGATCTCGGGAGAACGGCCACCAACGCTCCGGGTGTGATGTCCCCGGCAGCTGCACGAATTCACGGATCGGCACTTCGGTGGGGACCTCCTCGCCATCACGACCGGCTGGACCGTTACTGGGACACGCTCCTAGCCTCGACATCGCACCCGATGTCGAGTCGTCTCGTGCGCCGGCCAACTGCCGCCCGTGCCGCTCCCGGCGAGATCCCGACGGCCCTTGACATAGGAGCGTCTCGGCCGCTCGCTCCGGCAGCCGGGCTGTCGCAGCCCCCTGCTTGACTTCTCTGCGTGACGACCTATGCGCCC
>JAJZBS010000130.1 GCA_021851885.1 Actinomycetes bacterium
GGGGGCACGGCTGCCCGCTCACCTCCAAGCGGCTGGCCGGGGTGGACTGCGCCATCTGGCAGGAGCGCTGCCCGTCGTGCGGCTCGACCATGTGGATCACGCCCGACGGCCGCCATGCCTGCTCCCGTTGTGACCTCGAGATGAAGGTCACGTGCCCGAAGAGCCGCCACCTGGGAGAGACGGCGCCGTCGCCGTCGCCCGTGTCGGCCCGTCACTGAGGAGATCAGGGAACGGCATCACGGCCTAAGGGTGAGAACGCACCGGTCGGCGGCACCAGCCTGGGCAGGCCCACGTTCGAGGGCGCACGACGCGGGCACTCTGGCCCATACCGGCACTCCGGTGTCGTCGGGAACGACATGAGCATCACGTGCCATGCATTCAACGCTCGCAGTACCGCGGCCTGGTTCCCGGCGCTCGGATCGGGGTGAGGGACGGCACCGACCCGGCCCGTAGCACGACGGAGCTCGCCTTCTACGACCCGGCCCGTGCAGGCGGGTCCACGTCCACTTGTCATGCGGTGGTGTGCCCCGGCCGGGTGCAGTGGTGTTCATCTCGCCGCGATTGTCGTGAGCAGCGTGATCGCGTCGTGGCGCACTGTCCTGGGCCAGCGCTGGTGGCCGGACGCATTCGTGCCGGTTGGCCTGGTACATAATGGGCGCCGTGAGCCCGGACGGCGAGGCAGGCGCGGGCCCACCCTTCATAGCCGGACTGGATCGTGCTCGGTATCGACGGTGATTCCGTGGACGGGCATGGTCGCGTGACTGGAGTGCCGGCTGGCACCCGTAAGGAATTCGGGATCGCCAGCAGCACCGAGCCTCAACTCGGCGCGCAGAGTGGCGATCGACGGAGCCGTGCCGCGCGCCGGATTGTGCGGGTGGTCCGGACATCGTGGCCCATCATCGTCCCGCTGGTGGTCGTCTTGGTGGGCACGTGGACTTACCGCTGGGTGGATGAGGACGCCTTCATCAACTTCCGGATCATCCACAACCTCTTGGCCGGGCACGGTCCAGTCTTCAATGTGGGCGAGCGGGTAGAAGTTGACTCCGACCCATTGTGGGTGGTCACCCTCACTCTTGCCCACCTGGTCCTGCCTATGGTGAGCCTGGCCTGGACGTCGGTGGTCCTCGGCCTGATCTGCACTGCAGGTGCATTCGGTGTCGCCGGGCGCGCCGCCGTCCGGATGTACGAACAGCGGGTGGAAGGGACCGCATTGCCCGTCGGTTTGACCATGGTCTCAGCGGTTGCCGGTGTGTGGGAATTCGCCACTTCCGGTCTGGAGATGTCGATGGTCTTCTTGTGGCTGGCGGCGAGCTTCTTGTTGCTTGTCCGGGTCGAGCGGACCCGGATCCGTGCTGTGCCCGCAGCGGTCGTGGCCGGGCTCGGTGTCCTCGTCCGCCCGGAGCTTGCTCTCGGCTCAGCCGTGTTCTTGGCTGCGCTGGTGTCGTTGGTGGCGGCACCGTCGTGGCGCGGTCGGGGCACCCGAGGTCGACGGATCCTCGCCACTGTTGCCGCCGCCACCGTGATCCCGGTCGCCACGGAGATCGCCCGCATGGCTTACTACGCACTGGTCATTCCCACTACCGGACTAGCCAAGGCGGCCGCTTCGACATGGTGGTCCCAGGGACTTCGCTACCTGTGGAACTTCGTGGGCCCCTACTGGCTGTGGTTGCCACTGGCGGCGTGTGCGGTGCTGGTGGTGTCGCCTGCCATCCGGTGGTGGGGCCAGGGAGACCGTGCTGGTGTCCTCCTCCTGGCCACGCCGATCGTCGCTGGGGGTGCCGACCTTCTGTACGTGGTGGCCATTGGCGGCGACTACATGCACGCCCGCCTACTCCTCCCAGCGTTCTTTGCAGTCAGCCTGCCGATAGTGGTCACCACCCGGCAACTGCGAGGAGTGACGGCGGCAATGGTTGCGGTGGTCGCGGTGTGGGCGGTCGTCTGTGCTGGCTGGCTGCGCTATGTCCCCAGCCCGACCCTTCCGGGAAACATGACGGCCTACATTTCGAATGAGCGGAACAATTGGATCACGGCAACCGGCGTGGCCCACCCGATCACCACCGGCGACTACCGGCGAGCACTCTCGGGCCGTGACGGCGCGGTGCTCCGGTCCCTTGCCGCTTCCGCGCAGGCTGGCCATCAGGAGCTACTGGTCATCACCGATCCGTACGCACCGATCGACAGTGCCGACATCCGCCCGGCACGGTCGCCGCTCCCCTTCACGCTGGTGGTAAACCTACCCGCCATCGGGGTGATCGGCGACCTGGTGGGGCCCGACGTCTACGTCTTCGACAGCTATTCGCTCGCCAACCCCATCGGTAGCCACACGACGGTAGCCGTCCACACACGCCCAGGGCATGAGAAGTACCTGGGACCAGCGTGGATGATCGCCCGTTTCGGTGTGCCGGGTTCGCCGCCCGCACCAGGCGGTCCGTCGAGTACTCAGATCGCCGCCGCTCACCGGGCCCTTGGCTGTCAGCCCCTTGCTGGCTACCTGCGCGCCATCACCGCTCCCATGACGCCTGGCAGGGCGTGGTCGGACATCGTCCACTCGTTCTCGTACACCGGCTTCTCATTCAGCCCGGTGCCCCAGATCGCAGCACGGCAGCTCTGCGGTCCCGTCGTGGGGGGCAGGTAAGGGCTATGCGTGGGCAGGGCACGGGGCCCAGGCCGTCTACTTCTCGCCAACTGGCACCGTGGGGATTGGCCGGCGCCGCCTATCTGGGTCTGGCCGTACTTCTGTGGTGGAGCGTGTGGTCGGGCGACCCTGCGACGGTGACCACGTGCGGCTGCGGGGACGCGGCTCGCTTCGTTTGGTTCTTCGAGTGGCCTGCTTACGCGCTTACGCACGGGAACGCACCGTGGCACTCTTCGCTCCTGCTGCACCCGACCGGGCTCAATCTGCTCGCGGACACCAGCGTGCTTGGACTCGCAATTCCGCTCATGCCTGTCACGCTGGTCGCAGGCCCGGTCGCATCGATGAACGTTGTGCTGACCCTGACCCCGGCCTGCTCGGCGCTGGCCATGTACTGGCTTCTCCAACGATGGGCGACATGGCGCCCGGCCGCATTCATCGGTGGCCTCCTGTACGGGTTCTCCCCGTTCATGCTGACTGTCCTGGCTCTCAATCAGCTCAACCTGGCGTTCCTCGCCATCCCGCCCCTGATGGTCGGCGTGCTCGACGACATCCTCGTGCGCCAGCAGATAGGAGCGCGTCGTTCGGGAATGGCACTGGCCGCCCTTGTGGTCGTCCAGTTCTTTGTCGGGATCGAACTCCTCGCCATCGTTGCCGTGTGTGTGCTCGTCGGCATGGCGCTCGTAGTTGCCGGCAGTGCTCGGAGGCCCGCCGCTGCCCGTGCCCGGCTCTCCCACGCTCTCCGGTCCTTGGCATGGGCGACTGGTGCGTCGGTGCTCGTGCTCGCGGTACCCGTTTGGTACTTCGCGGCTGGGCCAGCTCACCTGTCCGGTCCTATATGGGGCACGGGTCCCCTTTCGACGTTCGGCACGGGGCTGGTATCGACGGTCGAGCCGGGCGGGCTGGCCGCTCTCGAATCAGTCATGCACCGTCTCGGCGGTTACCAGGGGAGCGGGCTTCCCGGGTTCGCCTACCTGGGGTGGACATGGGTGGCGGCCATTGTTGCCGGCATGGTCTGGCGCAGGCGCGACCGGTTGCTGTGGCTGTTCGGTGCTGTGGGTGTCATGTCCGCCCTACTCGCGCTCGCCCCGTCGCAGGTCGGGTGGGCACCGTGGCGTGCGCTTCGCCACGTTCCGCTGCTCTCGCAGGTGGTGGAGGTGCGCTTTGCCGCAGTGACCACCCTGTGCGCGTCAGTCCTGGCCGGACTCGTCGTGGATCACGTCCATCGGGCGTTCGTTTCGCCGAAGGGCAGGATCGCTGCTTCGCGACCGACTGCCGCAGCTGCTTGCGCCATCAGTCTGGCCGCCGTGGTTGCCGTCCCGCCGGCGGTCGCCATGGCTTCCAACGTCCCGTTGGTTACACGCCCCGTGGCGCCGCCGCCGTGGTTCGCAGGCCCGGGAAGGAACCCCGTGCCGGGCCGGGTCGTCCTCACATACCCCGTGCCGTCGTCGGGCTTGCAGGCCTCACAGGCGTGGCAAGCGATCGCCGGCATGCCATTCTCGATGGCTGGCGCCGGCGGCCCGGCCGGCACCCCCGCCCATGCGGGGGACCAGGCGGCGGCAGTCCGCCTCCTCGACCATGCGTCCTTGCCGCTCGGGCCCGCACCCGTCCCTACCACTCCCGTAGCGAAAACCTTGCGAGGAGCGATCCATGCATGGGGAGTGACGACCGTCATAGTTCCTGATCAGCGGAAACTTGCACCCTACGACCGGGGCCGTTCGACCTCCTACGCTGTGGGGCTGTTCACCGCCGTGATCGGCTCGCCACCGCAACGTAGTGCAGGGGCATGGGTGTGGAGCCTGGCGGAGGTGAACGCCCCCGCTGTGCCTGAGTCGCCTATGACCTTCACCCGGTGCACGGCCGGTGTACCGGCCGCCGACGTGGCAGCGTGTGTGCTCGGGCGGGGTTGACCTACCTCAGGCCGAGGCGGTCCGATCGAGGGCCCGGCGGCGCCACCTGGCCAGAGGGCGTTCGAGGGCGAACCAGCTCGCGGAGGCAATGGCAATGCTCACGGTGAGTCGAGCGATCTCCGTTGGCCAGTATCCCCAGTGAGTCTCCGACGGGGCTATGGCCAAGTAAATGGGCCAGTGGACCAGGTAGAGGGTGTAGGAGAGGTTGCCGAAGTAGACGAGAACTCCTGTGCCGACGGCGCGGGAGCTGATCCCGGCAGGGTTCACGATGAAGTGCACAATGACCAGTCCGGCAGCGACGGAGCCGATCGGAAACCACCACAGCGCGAGGACTCGTGTCCACAATGGAACTTCGAATGCAGCCCAGACGATCACTGCCACCGACACGAGGGCGGAGCCTGCCGCCATTCGACGCGGCCGGACCCCCCATCCGTCGAGGCGACCGTCGGCTGCGGCCAGGCCAAGGAGGGACCCTAGGAAGAGTGCGTCCGCACGAGTATCAAACGCGTAGTACACCCTGGAAAAGACGGCGTGGTCGAAGTGCGTGGCGCCCAGCACGATCCACAGGCGTGATGCTGTGCTGGCGAGGAAGCCAGCGGCGCCGAGCGCGTAGGCGAACCGGCGCCGGTGTGCAATGACGGCGACCGCCATGAGGATTGACCAGACGAGATAGAACTGTTCCTCTACCGACAGCGACCAGGTCTGGGCCAGGAAGCCAAAGAAGGGACTGTGGCCGAGCGCCTGCCGATAGTCCGCGTAATAGAACACGGTGGCGGCGATGTCACCCCAGACTCGCGAACCAGCGTCTGCAACGTGGACGACTCCCGCGTAGATCGCGATGAGGGCGACTGTGAGGGCGAGGGGTGGAAGGAGCCTCGCCGCTCGCCTCGCGTAGAACGTCCGCAGGCTGATGTGTCCGGTCCGGTCGGATTCAACAGCCAGTCCGGCCGTGATCAGGAACCCGGAGAGGACAAAGAACACCTGCACCGCGACCCAGACCCCCGGAAAGGCGCGAAAGTTCGAGTGGTACGCCAGGATCACGACGATGAGGAAGGCGCGGATGCCGGTGAGCGGCGGCCTGTTCCCGAGGCGGAACCGGCCTTTCGACCGTCCGTTGCCGTGGAGGGGCCCCTCGGGTACAGGAGCAGGTGATGCTCGATCCGGCGCCGTACCGGCGGTGTCCATCGGCGCTACGGACGGACCCCCATGCATGGCCGGAATGGTACCCGACCCCCGTCCGAGCCTGGTCGGCCGCCTTCTGGCCTACCTGGGCTCCACTACCGGGTACCGTGCCCGTACGATGGCGTGTGCTCCACAGGCCCTCCGAAGCTGCTTCTGCCTGTCCAGCTGCCGGCACGGTCTTCCCTGACGTGACCGACGCCCCCGGAGCGCCTGCCATGCGAGAGCCAGGCACCGCCCACGAGGTGGGCGGTGCAACTCCCATCCATGGTCGCCGACGTGTCGATCTCATGGTGGCGCTCGTCGCCTACCTGGGTCTGGCTGTCGCTGTGTGGTGGGGGGTGTGGTCAACCCATCCCACGTCGGTGACGACGTGTGGGTGCGGAGACAGCGCGCTGTTCCTGTGGTTCCTCGACTGGCCGGCAGTGGCCCTCGCTCACGGGCACAACCCGTTCTTCTCCACGGCAATGTTCCATCCGACGGGCGTGAACCTGCTGGCCAACACGTCCGAGACAGCCATCGGGCTGGCGCTCGCCCCGGTCACCTGGATCTTCGGACCGGTAGCTACCTTGAACGTCGCGCTCACGCTGGCACCCGCCCTCTCGGCGTGGGCCATGTACTGGCTGGTGCGGCGGTGGGTCGATTGGCGCCCGGCGGCGTTCGCCGCCGGCCTCCTCTACGGGTTCTCCCCCTTCGTGCTGAGCAGCCTGGCCGACGCCCACCTGATGAACGGGTTCCTCCTCGTACCGCCATTGGTGGTCGGCGTCCTCGACGAACTGCTGGTGCGCCAGCGCACATCGGCCATACGGTCAGGGGTGGGTCTCGGTCTGCTGCTGGTGCTTCAGTTCTTTCTCGGCACCGAGCTCCTCGTCATCATGGCGATCAGCGCCGTTGCCGGCATCGGCCTCCTCGTCGCCCATGCGGTGGTGGCTCACCGGGACGAGCTGGCCCGGCGGTGGCGCCACGCCGTCACCGGCCTCGCCGCCGGTGCCGCACTGTCGATCGTGCTGCTGGCGTGGCCGGCGTGGTTCGCGTTGGCAGGGCCGGCGCACCTGGGTGATCCCGTCTGGCCGCATAGCGACTTTTGGCTCGCCGGAATCCGACTGTCCGACCTGGTGATGCCTCACTACGCGAAACAGCAACTGCTGTTCTTCTTCCACACAGCGGGCGGCTACCAGGGCCCGGCCCAGCCTGGCGCGGCCTATCTCGGCGTCGGTGTCGTAGCGATCTCCATCCTCGGATTGGTCGGATTGCGATCTGATCGCCTTCTGCGGTTCTTCGGGGCGACCACGGCAGCACTCGTACTCCTTGCGCTCGGAAGTGTGCGCGGCTGGTGGCTGCCGTGGAGACTTGTAGGCCATCTCCCCGTGCTCGACAACGTCATACCCGGTCGTTTCGTGACGATCGTCTTGTTGTGCACTGGCGTAATGGTCGCGGTGGTGGCGGATCATGTGCGAACGTGGGCTGCTAGGGGTACCGCAAAGGGGACGGCTGTTCTCCGCCGATTTGCCGCCTCGGCCTCCGCTGCAGCGGTCCTGCTGGCAGCCCTGGTGCCTGTCGCTGCAGCCCTCGCGGGCAACGTGCCCGCCACTGTCGTCCCCGTCGTCGTTCCTCGTTGGTTCGCACACCGTGGAGCCCACCTGCCTGGTCGCCAGGTGGTCCTCTCCTTTCCCGTGCCATTTGCCTTGAAGGAATCGGCGATGGCATGGCAGGCGGTGGAGAACATGCCGTACGATCTTGCAGGCGGCGGAGGTCCGGAAGGGTGGCCCAGTTACTCGGGCGCGGTCAGGGTTGGTGATGAGACGCTTGCCTCCGTGTCCCTCGATTACAAGACGAGCGCCGCAGCGGTGGCCGGCAGGTTGGGCGCTATCCGGGCAGCACTCGACGAGTGGGGCGTCACCATCGTTGCTGTTCCCGATCCCGTCGGGCTTCCCCCGTATGACCGGGTCGGCAACCTCGACTGGGTTGCGGCGGTTGTCACCGCGGCAACGGGTGAGGCGCCTGTGAAGCAGGAGGGAACCTGGGTATGGGCAGGCGTGCCGCATGCTCCGCCACCCGTCCCATTGACCGCCGCCGCGCTTGCCCGATGCAGTGGAGCGGGTTTTGCTGTGGGTCGTCCGCCGCCGGCGGTGGCCACCTGCATCCTCGGCTCGGCGTCGCCAGCCGCGGATCCGCCAACGTGACCGACGCCCCCGGAGCGCCTGCCATGCGAGAGCCAGGCACCGCCCACGAGGTGGGCGGTGCAACTCCCATCCATGGTCGCCGACGTGTCGATCTCATGGTGGCGCTCGTCGCCTACCTGGG
>JAJZBS010000015.1 GCA_021851885.1 Actinomycetes bacterium
GAGGACCGAGACCACTGAGGCCAGAGCGAACCTCCGGTCCCGGTAGAGCGAGAGTGAGAGCATCGGGTGATCGGAGCGTCTCTCGACGAAGACGAAGGCCACGAGCGCTACCACAGCGCCCGCCAGGCTGGCCAGGGTCGCGACAGAGGACCAGCCGAGGCTGGGAGCCTCGATGATCCCCCACAGACCCAATGCGAGCCCACCCGACGAGAGCACGACGCCAGCGAGGTCGAGCTTCGGCGCGCCAGGGTCCGCGGACTCCGGGACGACCGCGAGGCCGCCGACGACCGCGAGGAGCACGACGGGGACGTTGGCGAGGAGCACCGACCCCCACCAGAACCGCTCGAGGAGCAGCCCACCGACGAGTGGCCCGATCGCCACGCCGAGCCCGAGCGCGCCCGACCAGATCGCGACCGCTCGGGCGCGCTCGGCTTTCTCGGGGAACACGTCGTAGAGGATCGCCAAAGTCGTAGGCGTGAGCGTCGCGCCGCCTATGCCCATCAGGGCCCGCATTGCGATCAGCATCGAAGGTGAGGACGCTGTCGCGGCGAGGATCGAGGTCACCCCGAAGACCACGAGCCCGGCGATCATCACCTTGCGCCTGCCGACCCGGTCAGCGACCCGCCCCGCGGTGAGCAGCAGGCTCCCGTAGACGAGCACGTAGGCGTCCACGATCCACTGAAGCTCCCCCGTCGAGGCATGCAGGTCGCGGCCGATGCTCGGGAGCGCGACGTTGAGCGCCGTGGTGTCCATCGCCGCGAGTGCCAGGCTCACCGAGAGGACAGCGAGGACCCAGCCCCGGCGTGCCCGGCAACGCCCCGGCAGGCCCCGACAGGAGGCAGGCCCCGAAGAGCCCTGTTCGGTCGCGAGGCTCACGGCGTCTTGGTATCCGGGGCGCAGCACGCCGGGTCGCCGGCATCAACCGGCCCGCCGAAGTCCTCGGCGTCGGCGAGCACGACGTAGTGCTCGAAGCGCTCGCCGTCGGGGCCGGTCACCCAGAACTTGTCCTGGCGGGCGTAGCAGCAGGTGGTGTCCTTCTCCTCGTCGACGGCCAGGCCCCCTGCAGCGAGGCGAGCCTGGTGCGCTTCGACCTCCTCGCTCGAGTCGAGCTCGACGCCCAGGTGGTTGAGGGTGCCTCCGGCCCCGGGGCTCTCGAAGAGCACCAGCTTCAAGGGCGGCTCCGCGATGGCGAAGTTGGCATACCCGGGGCGGCGCTTGGCCGGTTCGGTGCCGAAGAGCGTGGTGTAGAAGCCGACGGCCTCCTCGAGGTCCTCGACGTTCAAGGCAAGCTGGATACGGGACATGGTGGCCTCCTAGGTATTAGATGTATGTCTCGGTAATAGGGTACGGGACTACTCGACATACGTCAAGTGCTGTGCCAGACTGGACCCGTGCCGAAGTCCCTGCCGCTGATCGACCTCTCTGGGGAGATCTGCTGTGCCCCGGTGGCTGCCGGCGCGATCGGCGACGCCGACGCGCTCGAGGTCGCCCTTCGCCTGAAGGCCCTCGCTGATCCGGTGCGGGTCAAGCTGCTCTCACTGGTGCTCGCGGCCGGCGCCCCCGGCCTGCGCAACGTCGACCTCATGGAGATCCTCGGGCTCTCGGATGCCACCGTGAGCCACCATCTCGGCCAGCTGCACCGGGCCGGGTTCCTCACCAGGGAGCGCAGCGGGAGGAGCGTCTTCTACGCGGCCGATCGCGCTGGGCTGGCTGCGCTGGTGCGGGTGATCGACCCGAACTGCTGCTGAGCCGCTTGGTTGCCCCACGACTTGCCCCACCCCTTGACGTACATCTAGGTGAATGTTACGGTAACAGCTAGGCATACGTCTAGTAGCTGTTTGGGAGGGAGCCATGTCCGCCGACATCCCCGAGACTGCCGACATCCGCGAGACCGTCAGGCGCCACTACGCCGCCGCGGCAAACCACTTCAGGACTGGTGAGCACCACGAAACCCGAGGGGCGGCACCACCGTGTTGTGACGTTGGTGCTGACCCATCCGCTGCTGGGCATGCGACCGAGGTCGCCTTCGGTGCCGCACTCTACGGCCCCGACGCCTCCGGCCAGCTGCCCGAGGCCGCCATAGCTGCGTCACTTGGCTGTGGCGTGCCGACTGCGATGGCCGACCTGCGCCCCGGCGAGACCGTCCTCGACCTCGGCTCCGGTGCCGGAGCAGACGTGCTCATCTCAGCTCGGCGCGTCGCCCCAGGGGGCCGGGCGATCGGGCTCGACATGACCACCGAGATGCTCGAGTTCGCACGGCGCAATGCCGAGGAGTCGGGTGTCACCAACGTCGAGTTCCTCCAGGGCTACCTCGAGGACATCCCCTTGCCCGACGGGAGCGTCGATGTCGTCATCTCCAACTGCGTCATCAACCTCGCCGGTGACAAGCGCCTCGTGCTCGCCGAAGCCGCCCGAGTCCTTCGCCCCGGTGGGCGCGTAGCCGTCTCCGACGTCATCGCCGAGGAGGACATGGACGATGCCACACGCGAAGACATGGCACGCTGGACCGGCTGCATCGCCGGAGCCCTCACCCACGAGGAGTACCGCGCCGCTCTCGCCGCCGCCGGCCTCGTGGACGTCGAGATCACCGAGACCCACCGAGTACACGACAAGGCTGCATCTGGCATCATCCGCGCCCGCAAGCCCGAGGTGGGCGAGGCGTAGGGCGGCGGCATGTCACGCGACCGCCCAGACGGGACCGGCCGTCCTCGGCCGCCAGACAGTCCCGGGGCCACCTGGCGTTCCCAGATACTGGAAGTGCACACCCCGCCAGAATCCGTTCCCGCCATCTACTCGCGCATCGCGCCCGTCTACGAGTTCTGGGCGCGACTGGCCGAGTCGAAGGCACGCCGAGCGGTCCTCGCCCGGTCCAGGGTTCGCGACGGCGAGGCCGTACTCGAGGTCGCTACGGGCACCGGGGTCCAGCTCGTCGCGTTGGCCCGAGCCAATCCTTCGGGCCAGGTGGTCGGCGTGGAGCTGGCAGACGGCATGCTCGCCCAAACCCGCCGACGTCTGCGCTCTGGCGGCCTATCGGGCCGGGTTGCCCTCGAGCGTGCTGATGCCCGCATCCTGCCATTCGCCGACACGAGCTTCGACCTGGTCGTCTGCTGCTACCTGCTCGATCTGTTACCCCGGGACGACATCCCGGTGGTGTTGTCGGAACTGAAGCGAGTGCTGCGCCCGGGTGGGCGCCTGGTGCTTGCTGACATGACCATCGGAGAGCGGGCCACGCATCGC
This sequence comes from Actinomycetes bacterium, assembly GCA_021851885.1. Taxonomy (GTDB): domain Bacteria; phylum Actinomycetota; class Acidimicrobiia; order Acidimicrobiales; family JAMCQF01; genus JAJZBS01. The sequence continues at coordinate 3,238 of JAJZBS010000015.1, forward strand.
CTGTGGGACGCCCTCTATCAGCGCGGGATCGTCCTCACTGCCAACTGCCGCGGCGTGCTCGCTGCCCCGGTGCTCGAGGATCTCGGTTATCACTCTGTGGAGCGCGAGTACCTCTCACAGATGCTCTTCCCCACCGAAGTCGTAGTAGCGCGCAGGTGACCGAAGTGGGCGTGGGCGGTCATCTGCCTGATCTCGATCCCGTTCGGCGGGATCGTCTACCTGAGCATCGGCAAGACCCGTGACCATGCCGCCCCGCACGAACCTCCCCTGCCGCAAGTCACGTCCGACCACAGCCACTCGTCTCCCATGACAATCCGTAAGGGTCCGCCAGGGGTGATCGAGGTCGAAGGGCTGACCAAGCGTTTCGGCTCGCTCACCGCCCTAGACGACCTGGGTTTCACGGTGCAGCCCGACCGGGTCACGGGCTTCCTCGGGCCGAACGGCGCGGGGAAGTCAACCACGATGCGCGTGATCCTCGGGCTCGACGCCCCCACCGGCGGGCGTGCTCTGATCGCTGGCCGCGGCTACGGCCAGATCATCCGACCCTGGCGTCAAGTCGGCTCGCTGCTCGACGCCAACGCTATGCATCCGGGACGCAGCGGCTGGCAGCACCTGTGGTCCGTTGCACAGAGCAACGGGATCGGCAAACGTCGAGTGCGTGAAGTTCTCGACCTGACCGGCGTGGAGAGCGTTGCGCAGCGGCCGGTCGGGACCTTCTCACTCGGGATGAAACAGCGCCTCGGGATCGCGCTCGCGCTGCTCGGCGACCCGGCGATCCTTATCTGCGACGAGCCGGTCAACGGCCTGGACCCAGAGGGCGTCCACTGGATTCGCGAGCTGTTCAAGACGCTCGCCGCCGAGGGCCGGACGGTGTTCGTCTCCAGCTACCTGATGAGCGAGATGGCGCTCACCGCCGACCATCTCATCATCATCGGCCGCGGCCGACTCCTCGCCGACACATCCGTCGAGGACTTCATCAAGGCCAACGCTCGCTCCGATGTCCTGGTCCGCTCCCCGCAAGCCGACGCGCTCACCACCCTGCTCGCCAGCCACGGCGCCGCGATCACCGCAGACGGCGACCACGGGCTCGCGGTGACCGGCCTCGACGCCCCGACGATCGCCGACCTCGCCGCTGCACAGGCGATCCCCGTCCACGAGCTGACCCCGAGGCACGCGACGCTTGAGCAGGCGTACCTCGACCTCACCCAAGCAAGCGTGGACTACCCCGCGGGCGTTCCCAGCGGCAATGAGATCGACAAGGAAACGGTGGCTTCCTGATGGCCGTCCTCGACTCCGCGCCGACCGAGCGGACTCCGCCGATCACCACGCGCGTCGCCGACGTGATCGCCTCGGAGTGGACCAAGATCAGGTCGGTCCGATCGACGTACTGGCTGCTGGTCGTCGCGGCCGTCACCGCGATCGGTGGCAGCGCTCTCGTCGCCGTCTCTGAGCGGTCGAGCAGCCAGCCTCCGATCGGGGACCCGGTGGCCTGGGTCTTTATCGCCTGGCTGGAGTATCCGGTGCTCGCGGTCGGCATCCTCGGCGTGCTCAGCCTCACCAGCGAGTACGCGAGCGGGCAGATTCGCACCACCTTCGCCGCCGTCCCGCAGCGCCTCACGGTGCTGGCCGCCAAGGCCAGCGTCATCGGCATCATCGCGCTCGTCTTCGGCGAGGTGCTCGCCCTCGCCTCCTTCCCGCTCAGCCAGGCGATCCTCTCCGGCCGTCACGGCGCGACCTCACTGTCCCATCCGGGTGTGCCCGGCGAGCTGTTCGCCGCCGGCCTCTCGCTCTCTGCAATCGCGATGCTCGGCCTCGCGCTGGGCGCCATCATCCGCCACACCGCAGGGGCAGTCGCTGCGCTCCCTGCGCTGATCTACCTGCCGCTGGTCGTCTTGACCCTTCCGTATCCCTGGAACGACACCATCGGCAAGTTCACTCTGCTGATGGCCGCCTACCAGCTCGTCTCCGAGCACTCCCACACCGGCCTGCTCTCCCCGCTCCTATCGCTGGCCGTGGTCGTCGCCTGGCCCGCGGCCGGTCTGCTGACCGCCGGAGTCCTGATCCAAAGACGGGACGCCTAACTCACGGATTACCGCCCATGACAACGCACTGCCCACGGTTCGACAACGCTGGCGAGGACGCAAGGAACACGAGCGGCTACCCACGAAAAGATCAAGAATCGTCCGCTCCACGCGCGATGCGCGGAGTGCTCCGAGGTCACGTCGTCTCCGCAGTCAAAGTTCTGCGGGAGCGGATCGCCGAGCCCTGGACGCTGCAAGCGCTGGCCGAGGAAATCCATCTGTCCCGCTCTCAGCTCGTCAGAGCGTTCGATGCGACCGTCGGGGTGAGCCCGATGGCTTACCTGCGCCGGATGCGGGTCGAGCGGATGGCGCGGCTGTTGGTTTCCACGGACCTGTCGGTCGCCGAGGCTGCCCGGTCGGTGGGCTGGAGGAACCAGTTTCACGCCAGCCAGTGTTTCCATGCCCACTACGAGGTTTCGCCTACCGAGTTCCGCCGCCAACAGACGGCCCCGCCGCTCGGGTAGCGGCGGTCCCTCTACGTCAACCCCCGGACAGTCATCCTTGGGTGCGGTCAGGTCAGTTTGCTGCGGGGCCGATGTGGTCGGCGGCGACCACGATCGCGACCATTGCGTCGTCCAGGGCTTGGTCGATGTCGGCCATGTGCTCGGGGTCCTCAGAGATCCGGTCACGGGTCGCGACGACGCAGAACCCGACCCTATGAACGGCCACGTGGTCCAGTAGGCGGCGCAGGCCGGGGCGGTCAATGCTCATCCCCGAGTAGCCGACATCAATGAACTCGTCGGCCATCCGCAACCTGAGACGGTCGGCGGCGAGCACGATCTGCGCCTGCTGGCGTTCTACCTGACGTTCCGCCTCGTCGGTGGTGGTGGGGGCGACGCGGATATAGGAGACGGCGGGCAGGTCGCTCGGGGACCAGTCCTCGGCGCTCATGACGCCTGAGCGGCCGGTGCCCGAACGTCCATGCGCCCGGCCTCGCGGTCGGTGGCATGGGTGCGCTGCCAGTCACGCAGCAGCATCTTCTCGTGGTGGCGGACCCGCAGCAACCGGACCACCGAGACCGGAATCAGCACGGCCAAGCGCAGGGTGTTCCAGAACCCGACGATGAAGAACAGGTTGACCCAGCCCGGCCCGCCGTCGCGGACGATCGTGCCGGTGGCGACCATCAGCAGCCCGTAGAAGGCGACTCCGGCGAGGCCGACGAGCGGCCCCCACTTGATCCCGGTGCGCGTGTGGACCCGGCGGATGACGATGTTGCTCGGGCAGAACCGCTGCAACAGACCGTAGATGCGGGCGCTCAGTGCCCAACTGGCTACGAAGATCATGACGGCCTCTTTCTGGCGGACGCGCGCAGCGCGTCAGTTGCGGGAGGCAGTCCAGAAAGAAAAGGCAACCCAGCCGAAGCGGGTGCGGCGCCGAAGCGTCGATGACATAATCTGCCGCCACCCAGGATAGCGCGGCGGGTGGGCAGATGGAACCCGTGGATGGCCCGGCGTGGATCACGGCCGAGCGGCTTGCTTCTCGGCTGTTACACGGGGGCCCGCGTGGGTGTCATCGGCTGAGGTCGCGGCCGGTGTCGATCTGTTGCTGTGGACCGCGACGCCGCCATGCTTCGTCGCTGGCCGTGGCCTGCGCCCTGCGGGTCGCGAGGTCAGCGCGTTGGTAGTCAAGCCGCTGTCCCTGGCCGCCGGGCACTTGTCCGAGCGGATCGTTGCCGATGACGCCGTAGCGGTCGCGATAGGCGACGATCGTGCGGACCTGCTGCTCCCAGACCGCGAGCCGGGCGGGGTCGGTGGGTGGCGGGCCTAGCCGCCGCACCCACGGCTGGCCTGCTTGGATCGCCTGCATGGTGAGTGCGGTGGCTCGTTGCTCGATCAGGTCGCGTAGCTCGGTGAGGGTGCGGCTCATGTCGGCGGGCATCGCTCCGCTGGCCTCGGGCATAAGCCCGGCGACGTAGCGGGGTCGGCGGCGGCGTTGGGTGCCGCCGGAGCGGGCGGCGGTCAGTTTGGCGAGCCGCGCGGCGAGCACCGCGGCCGGGTCCTGGGCGTCATCGAGCCCACCGGCGCGGACTGCTCGTGATAGGAGTTGTTCTGGCTGGTGGCCGTCGGCCTCGGTACGGCGGAGCTGTGCGATCAGCGACCCGAACGACTCCCCACCGATCACCTGCCTGGCCTGATCGGCGGTCAAACCGCTGCGAGTGGTTGCGTTGGCGAAGCGGTCGCGTTGGGCGGTTTGGGCGATGGTCTCGTACTCGGCAGCGAGCTGGGCAATGCTGGACCACTTCTCCTGCTCGGCTTCGATCGTCTCGTGCGCGGACTTCTCCGCGCCCTCGTGCTGGAGCACGCCGTAGAGGATCGTCCGGGCCGTGTCCTCCCCGGTGTCATGGCCGGGGGTGTGCTGGTGGTGCTCAACGTGGGCCTCGTCGGTAGCGACGTAGGCGATGTTCGCCTGGCGTCCGCGGGTCATCGCGACGTAGAACGCCTCCCTGGTCATGGAGGATGAGTGGACGACCAGATGCGCGGTCTCCACGGTCGCGCCCTGCGCTCGATGCGCGGTGATGGCGTAGCCCAGCTCGACGTGCTCGGCCACATAGTCCGCGGGCAGGATGACCCGGCCGCGTCGCCCACGCGAGCCGGGGCGCTGGACGGTCAGGCTCCCGTCCTCGTGGCTCTCGATGACGGTCCAGGTATCGCCGTTCTTCACCCATCTCTTCCTGGTGGACAGGCGGCGGTTGTTCTCACGGGTGACGATGGCGTCGCCCTGCCCGGCGATCGTGCCGTCACGCAGGCTCACGCCTTCGACGGCGACTTGACCGGCGAGCATCCGGTCAGCGCGGGCGCGCTGGTTCAGGGCGGTCACGGTGTCGCTGGTCTCGGCGATCAGGACGCTCGACCGCCCAGCGGCGGTGTCGTGCTGCCAGGCGCGGTAGGCGGCGTCGAGCATGTCGTCGTGATCGCCGCCGACGATCCGGCCATGCTCGTCGTAGACGTCGATCACTTCGGTATCGCCCCGGCGGAGGCGGAGCGAGGCCGCCTTCTCCCACTCGTTCTTGAAGCGGCGAATGTCGGCCAGCTCCGGCGCCCCATCCTCATCGGTCGCGTTGCGATCCCGGACGAGCAGCCCGAACGCACCGCCAGCGTCCACCGCGGCGAGCTGCGCGGGATCACCGGCCAGCAACACCTTCGCTCCCACCGCAGCGGCGTGGCTGGCGAGCTGGTCGAGAAGCATCGTCCCGGCCAGGGATGCCTCGTCCACGATCACCAACTGCTCAGCGGTTAGGTTCCAGCGGCCGTGATCGTGCTCGTAGAGCCACTTGGCGGTGTTCTCCGTCCCGATCCCAAGATCACTCGCCAGCACGTCGGCCGCCGCCGCGGACGGGGCGAGCCCGATCACGCTACCCGAACCGTGCTCGGCCTCCCAAACGCGACGCAGTGCGCCCAAGGCGAGGGTCTTACCCGCCCCGGCCGGGCCGACCAGCACGTCCACCGTCCGGCCCGAGACCGCCACCCGCTCGACCATGCGCTGCTGATCGGGCGACAGCACCCTGCCTTGCTCATCCGGGGAACTGGCAACCTGCGCGGCATGGGCTGGGTTGAGCGCCGGACCATCCGCGCTGCGGGAGAGGTTGAGCATCCGGTCCTCGGCCGCCAACAGGGCAATGGACGTGTAGATGGTGGACTGGCGTGGCCGGAACACACTCGACCCATCCGACCGGGTGAACGCGGCGGGGGCAATGGTCAGCTCGGGCGGGGTGAGCCGCAGCGACGCGGCCTCGGCGGCGTCGGTGGTGAGCCCCATCACCGCCTCCCGATCGGCGGTGCTGGCGAACCGGAGGCCCATCGTTTGCCGGGACGCCTCCGCTGAGAGGTTCCACCGGCCCCAGGTCGAGCGCTTCTCCTGCACCTGCTCGACCACGGCCTGGCCGAGCACCACGAGCTCGTCACGGCTCACGTCCTCGGCGCGCAGGACTCGATCGCTGTCGGTGGCGAGGACGTGTGGCGCCCAGCTCGCAGCATCCTGACCGAGTGCGCGGTCAGCGCGGCGACGCCACTGGTCGGTCAGCTCCGCCAGCGAGTAATGCGTCTTGTCCGGCCGAGTCGAGAGCGTGGCCTGCTGACGCAACCGCAACACCGTCCGCTTGTCCGGCCGGTGGCCGTGGTCGGTCACGTAGATGTCGATGAGCCGGTCGGTCTCCGCGTCGATCGCCGCACTGCGAGACGAGAACTCCGCGATCAACTCGTCGGGCACGCCGATGATCTCCCATGCCGGGTTGCGACCCCGACCCCGCTCCCGTCGCTCCCACCCGAGCCCGAGTGCTCGGGTCAGGTGGTCGGCAAGTACGGCGTTGTAGTGCTCGGAGAGGGCGACGACGGCCTGGTGCATCGGTCGCCCGTCCAGCGAGCGCCATTTGCCGTCCTCGCCTTGCACCTTGTTGCTGATTACCGCGTGCGTGTGCAACTGCGGATCAGCAGCGCGTGAGTCGTAGTGGTCATACGCCGTTGCGATCAGGCCGCGCGTGGCGACCTGTGCAACCCCGGCGTGCCCGACCCTGGTCGCTGCAACATCGCGCTCCATCAGCGCAACCACGTCCGCAACCGCCCGGTGATGCGCCTCCACGATTGCGGCTTGCACGGCGGGGTCCGCGACCGCCCACAATGCGCTGACGCTCTTGGGGACCGAGAAGGTGTAGTCATACCCCGCCACCGTCCGCCTGCTCCCGCGCTCACGTTCCTCAACCCCGATCCGCTCGACCGCCGCGGCGCGCTCGTCGGCGCTCAGCTCCGGGTCCAAGTGCTCGACCCGTGTAGCGATGCGTTCCTCGACCGTCTTGTGCCGGAAGTACGGCAGGCCGAGCGGATCGCCGGTGACCGGATCACGACCCTGGCCCAGCAGCCGGCGCAGATGATCCTCGCTCACCGCGCCGCCCGGCTCGACCCGCCGGTCGATGGTGCCGAGGGCGTGGACGCCGGTACCGAGCCAGCAGCCGGGCGGCGTGCCCTTCTCCGTGTAGTAGGCGATCAACGGCGTGGTCAGCGGCCGGTTCCCATCGCCAGCGGCGACCGACTGAAGCAGGTACCTGTAGCCGTCCCCGGCCGACATCACACGCATCGAGACCGTCACGCCGGTCAGGTGCGCCGGGGTTACCTCGTGGTGCAAGAGGTGTGGACCGGCCCGGTGCGGCTGAGGCTCAGGGCGGAGCGAGCGTGTGTTCGGCGAGCGGCAGAGGGGCAGTAGCTCGGACCGTCGTAGCGGCACGGGGTTGACGGAGGATCGAAGCAGTCGCTACGCGCTGCCGATGACCGTCGTGACGATCTTGTGGACTTCCGTGCCGTCGGGCGGCGCGGTCTCCTGGTCGGTGCAGAGCAGGTGGACGGCACCGGTGAGAGTGGGAGCGAGAGTGCGGACGTCGGTGTCGTGGGCGAGGCGCCCCAGGTTCCGCTCGGCCGCGAGGTAGGCGCGGATCATGGCGGTTCCTTCGCCGAGAAGGGGGATGCGGGCGGTTCCGGCCTCGCGTAGCCGGGTCCGAAGGTTGTCACGAGCGATGATGAGCCCGACGATCGCGACCGCGACGGGAGAGAACATCTCGACAAGAGCGTCGGTGAGGTTGTCGGCCACGGTGCCCGTTCCAGCCGAGTCGAGCAGGGCCTGCGTTTGTGCCTCCAGACGGGTGATCCGGTCGAGCACGAGTTCGGACAAGAAGGCGTCGAAGTCAGCGAAGTGCCGATGTACCAGTCCCTTGGCGACTCCCGCCTCGGCAGTGACCGCACGGCTGGTCAACGAGTTTGGCCCGCCGCGCAGCAGGACGCGCTCGGCAGCGTCAAAGAGCTGTTGTTGCGCATCGTGCATCGGCACTCCGGTCGGCAAGCTACGTCCCTTCTCGGGTTGCAAGTGGGCACGCGCTCATTTATAGTGGGCGCATGACCACTCTACCGCCCCGCTTCACCGGCGCCGACTCGCACCGCGCCCGAGGCATCGCGGAGTCGTTCGGCGCCGACGCTGCCGCCTACCACCAGGCCAGGCCGAGCTACCCCCAAGCTCTGGCGGACCGGATCATCGCGGCGAACCCCGGCCGTGACGTGCTCGACGTGGGCATCGGTACGGGCATCTCGGCCCAGGGCTTTCAGGCGGCCGGGTGTCGGGTGCTCGGTGTCGAGGTTGACGCGCGGATGGCCGAGTTCGCTCGCGGCCAAGGGTTCAATGTCGAGGTCGCGAAGTTCGAGGACTGGGACCCCGCTGGTCGCTCGTTCGACATGGTGATCGCCGGGCAGACCTGGCACTGGATCGACCCTGTGGCGGGCGCAATCAAGGCCGCTCAGGTGCTCCGGCCGGCCGGCCGGCTTGCTGCGTTCTGGAACACCTTTCAGTTCCCGCCCGACCTCGCCGAATCGCTCTCGGCCGTCTACGCCAGCGTGTTGCCTGACTCGCCCTTCTCCCGAGGCATGTTCGCCGGCCCCGACGCATATGGCCCGATCTTTGACAAGACCGCCGACGGGATACGCCAGGCAGGCGGGTTCGGTGGACCAGAGCAGTGGCGCGCCGACTGGCAGCAGACCTACTCACGGGACGAATGGCTCTCCGTCCTACCAACCGCCGGCGGTCTCAACCAACTGCCCCAAGACAAGCTCAACGATCTGCTTGCCGGCATCGGCGCAGCCATCGACGCCGCAGGAGGCAGCTTCACGATGACCTACGCAGCCGTCACCGTCACCGCCGCACGAGCAGATGCCACCTGATCCAGCCTCGACAGACGCCGAGCGCCCACGCTCATCTCATCAGCCAAGGACCGCTCGCCGGGGCGTCGTCCGCGGCCATGTCGTCACAGCTATCGGCGTGTTGCGCGATCACTTGCCCGAGCCCTGGACTCTCGACGCTCTGGCTGAGGAAGTTCACCTTTCGCGTTCCCAACTCGCGCGGTCTTTCGATGCGACGGTCGGCATGAGCCCGATGGCCTATCTGCGTCAGATGCGGGTCGAGCGGATGGCGCGGCTGCTGGTCTCCACGGACCTTTCGGTTGCCGAGACCGCCCGCTCGGTCGGCTGGAGGAACCAGTTTCACGCCAGCCAGTGCTTTCATGCCGCCTACGGCGTCTCGCCCACCGAGTTTCGCCGCCAGCACACCACGCCGCCACCTATCGCCTGACCACGCCCTCTCACCTAACGCTGCGCGCGGATCGAGTGTCGAGAGGCACCTGCCAGAGCACTCGGCGAGAGACTTGCCATGTCGGCCGTGAGCAGGGGAACTGGCGGCGACAGCATGGGCATTTCTGGACGGCGCGAATCCATACGGGCCGGTCGCATCGTGCGCCTGGTGGCCCCGGCTGTGCCGGAGTCGGGTGCTATGGCTGGTGGTGAGCCTGCCGTGTTGTTTGGAGTGGATGGAGTGGTGACCGGGCTCGTCTTGCGTACCTGGCCTACGACACGCCGCCGGTCGGCGGCTGATGTGGGTCAGGAGGAGCGGCGATGGCGCCAGGTAGGACGACAGCCAAGACGGCGGATGAGGTTCGGGAGGCTCGTGAAGCGAAGCTGACTGAGCTGTCGGGCCGGCTGGAGGGCGCGGTCGGTCGGCTGGTGTCGGGTGAGGATTGGGTGGCGGCGGTGCGGTTCGCGGCGCGGTTTCGGTCGCGGTCGTTCGCGAACACGTTGCTGATCTTCGCCCAGCATCAGGACGCTTTCGAGCAGGGGCGGGTGAGCGAGCCGTTCCCGTCGTATGTGGCGGGATACGAGCAGTGGAAAGCCTTGGGCCGTCAGGTCGCCAAGGGCCAGACGGGCTACATGATCTACGCGCCCGTGACCGCACGGTTCGCGACGACGAGCCCGGCGGATGCGGAGTCGTGGCGTCGCCTAGATCGTGGCGAGAAGGCCCGGCCGGGTGAGGTTGTGCGGTCCAAGATGGTCGGCGTCAAGCCGGCCTACGTGTGGGACGTGAGCCAGACCGGCGACGAGCCGGTCCCCGAGCGCGTCCGCCCGCGGCTGCTGGCTGGTGAGGCACCCGCGGGGTTGTGGGAGGGCCTGGCCGCCCAGGTCCGCGACCACGGTTTCACACTGGCCGATGCGCCGGATGCGGTGGCGCTGGGCGGCGCGAACGGGGTGACGGACTTCCTGGCGCGCACGGTCCAGGTCCGGGCGGACATGGATGACGCGGCGAGGGTCAAGACGTTGGCGCACGAGCTGGCGCATATCGAGTTGGGGCATGAGGATCGCCGCCCGGACGGGTTGCATCGCGGGATCGGGGAGGTCGAGGCCGAGTCGGTCGCGCTGATGGTGTGCGCGAGCTTCGGGCTCGACTCGACCGACTACACGGTCCCGTATGTCGCGTCATGGTCCTCGCAGCTCAAAGACAGCTCCCCGCTGGAGGTCATCCGGGCGACGGGCGAGCGCGCACGGACAGCGGCGCTGGCGATCCTCGACGGGCTGCCGGAGGCGCCGGTCGGGGACGGCGACCCGCCCGGCCTCGACCGCAGCCTCGGAGAGCGAGCGCGGGAACGGCCAGGCGCAGAGCGTGCCACGCCGGTCACCGCCCGCCCAGCGGCTGCGCCGGTAGAAGTGCGGGAGCCAGCGGCGGTGGGGTGGTGACCCCGCCGATCACGCCGGTCGAGGTTGTGGCCGAGGCAGGCGCGCTGTCGCTACCGGACGCCGCGGCAGCGTATGCCAGGGCGGGCCTGTCGGTGTTCCCCTGTGTGCCAGGCGAGAAGCGTCCGTTGACCGAGCACGGGTTCACCGACGCGAGCACCGATCTGAACCGGGTCGCCGCGTGGTGGCGGCGGTGGCCGCAAGCCAACATCGGACTTGCGACCGGGCGGCCCGGCGGATTCGACGTGCTCGACATCGACGTGCATCCGGGCGGATCGGGATTCCCCGCGTTGCGCCGGGCACGCCAGGCCGGACTTGTCGATGGGTGGACCGTGTTGGCTCGTAGCCCGGCGGGCGGGGTGCATCTCTACTTCCCGGTCGATCCCGAGCGCGAGCAGCGATCGTGGGCGTTGCCGCAAAGGCATGTGGACTTTCGCGGGGCCGGCGGCTATGTGATCGCCCCGCCCTCCCGGATCACCACTGAGCGTGGAGCGGTGCGAGGGTATCGGCTGATCGCTGCGGGCTGCGCCCCGCAGCCCGTCGAGGCCGGGGAGCTGCGCCGCCTGCTTGCCCCGCCACGGCCACGTCCGGCTGCGCGGCCGGGGGTCAGTTTGGCTGGTGGGTCTGGTCAGCGGCTGGGGGCATGGCTGGCGCTCCAGGCGGAGGGCAACCGCAACCGGGCGCTGTTCTGGGCCGCCTGCCGACAGGCCGAAGCCGGGGTCCCCCAAGACGAAGCACGGCATCTGCTCGGGTCGGCGGCGGAGCGGACGGGGCTGGGCGAGCGCGAGATCGACGCCACCCTGGCCTCCGCCTACCGCAGTACTACCCGCCGGCACAACGCGCCGGCCGCGAGCATCGCGTCGGGAGGGCTGGGTCGATGACTGCGCCGGCACCGAGCGCAACCGTGGTCCTTCCGCGTGGCTCGGGCCGGCTGGTGCTCGGGGTCGCGGTGGCGGGGACGGTGTTCATCGCGCTGGGCGCGTTCTGGCTGTCGTTCACGTCGCTGTCGGCGCTGGCCCGTGCCTGTGGGATTCCGGCCGGGCGGGCGTGGATGTGGCCGCTGATCGTGGACGGCGTGATCGTCGTCGCCACCGTCTCGGTCGTCGCGGTGAGCGGCAACGGCCAGGACCGCCACGCGGCCCGCTACCCGTGGCTGCTGCTGAGCGCCGGGGCCACGGTGTCGGTCCTGGCGAACGCCAGCCACGCGATCGTCGCCGCCGACGCCAGGGTGCCGTCGGTGCTCGCCGCGTTGGTGGCGGCGGTCCCGCCGGTGGTGCTGGTCGCGATCACGCATCTCACCGTCGAGCTGACCCGCCGCCCACACCCGCGCCCGGCGAGCACGGCAGACACGTCGGGCCGGACGGCTCAGCGGTCGGCGCGGCCGGTGAGGACGGCGAACCGAGTCGACGGGAGCGGGCCGGTGGGTGAGGCGCTGCGGCTGCGGGCGCACACGTCGTTGACGAACCGGGAGATCGCCGTCCGGCTCGGGGTGCATCCCTCCACGGTCGGCCGCTGGCTCAAGTCACGAGACGCCCCGACGCTTCCCCCGGCGCGAGCGCCGTTGGAGCTGCCCGGCGGCAGCGAGCACGAGTCATCTGAGGAAAGGAGACAGCAGTGAGCACCAACGACGACCGGCCAACGGCCGGTCACAGCAACGACCAACAGCACGTGAGGCCGAGCGGCGGCGAGTCGCCGCAGCACCTTCTCGCGGTCCACGACCCATCCAAGCGGCGCGCTGGTCAAGGGCCGCAGCCGGTGGGTCGCGGGCATGGGGTGACGGTGCAGTGGGTGCGGCCGACCGAGCTGGCCGCCCGCATCGCGGCGAGGTCTGCCGCTGGGGCGGTGGCGGCGCACGTGGCCGCCCACCGTCAGGTCCGCGAGAGCGTGCGGGCGCGGCTGGCGCCGCTGTCGGCGTTCGGCCGGCAGGCCGGCGCCGGGCCGGTGACGGTGGAGCGGTCGGTGGTCGGCGGTTGACCCTCCACCGTCTGCGTGCCTGCGCTGCCGTGCCGTGTGAGCGGCCCGTCTCGGGGATGTTGCTGATGGCCTGACGCCCGCGGGCGAACCTCAGTGGTGTTCCTTGGGCGGCTGCGGTGGCGCGAGGCGCGCACCTGTTGGTTGCCATGCCCGCCCACCCGTTTCCCCGCCAGGTTCCCGCGCCGGCCACGATGCCGGGCGCCGGGTCCGAGCCGGCGTTCGCCAGCTCGGCGGGCTTGCGCGCGCTCCTTGACCGACTCCATCAGGCCGGGGACGGGGCATGGCGGAGCGACCCCGAAGCGACCGCGCTGCTGGCGTACACGATCGACAGGTACGCCCCGCTGGCGCGCAGTTGGCACCGCGACCCCGGCGAGGCCGCCTCGGCGGCGTTCGTGGCGATGCGCCAAGACGGGGTACGCCGGGCGGACGATCCCTGGGCGGTCGTCACCCGCGCGGTGCAGGTCAGCCTCTCGGCGGAGAATCACGCCGAGCGGCACCTGACCTCGACCGAGAAGGCGCGGCGCACCCAGCACGCCGAGCAGGACGCGCCGGTCCGGGCCGGTGAGCTGACCGACACGCTCCCCTTCGCGATCCTCGACCCGCAGCGCGAACCGGAAGTCGAGCCGGTGATCGCCGATGCGATCGTGCTGCTGGAGCTGCTGGGCTGGCCGGCGCTCCTGGCCGGCGCGGTCGTGGAGTACGTCGCCGGGCGGCTGGCCGACGCGGGCGGCATCCCTGCCGCCTATGAGGCGTTGCGGCGCGACGCCGCGTTCTGCGCGCAGCTCGACCTCGACCGCCAGGCGTGGGCCGGGCTGCTCGGCGTGCTGCTCGGCTCCCGGCCCCAGCCGGGACGCCCGACCCGCAAAGGCGTCCTGGCGCGGTTGCTCTTGGGCGAGACGGTGCGCGACCTGTTGGACGACACCGCCCTGGTGCGCTCGGTGCTCGCCTGCCGCCCACGGTCCCACACCGTCGCGCCGTTGGGGGACGACGCCGATGAGTAGTGGTGGCGTGGAGCTGGACCGGCCGGTCGCCTCGATCCGGGTCGGCTACCGCTTCCGCCACGACCTCGGGGACCTGGACGAGCTGTGCGACTCGATCCACAGGCTCGGGTTGTTGCAGCCGATCACGATCACCCCCGACGGCACGCTGGTCTGCGGCGCCCGCCGCCTCGCCGCGGTCAAGCGGCTCGGGTGGGAGCGGGTCAAGGTCTGGATCACCGCTACCGTCTCGACCCGGCTGGGCGAGGTGCTGGCTGAGCAGCATGAGAACACGATCCGCAAGCCGTTCACCCCGACCGAGGCCGCCGCGCTCTATGTCGAACTGAAGGCTCTGTATGCGGCTGACGCGGCTCGCCGCCAGCAAGCGACTCGTTTCGGCTCCGACAAGAGCGACGGTGGTGGAAAGTTTCCACCACCGCAGAGCCCGGCCCCGGCGGGGAAGGCGCGCGAGCAGGCGGCAAGGGCGATCACCGGCCAGGACTCCTCCAAGTCGCTGGACCGCGTGATCCAAGTTCAACACCTGGCCGACGACCCCGCCACCCCGGACCCAGTGCGGGAGATTGCGCGTCGGGAGCTGGCCGAGATGGACTCCGACGGACGGGTCCACGGCCACTACATGAGTGTCCAGGCCGCCGCCAGCACCGACACTCTCGCTCGCCTGGCCGGCGACCCCGCGCAGCCTGAGCCGGTCCGGGAGCGCGCCGCGGGCGAGCTGGATGCGTTGGACCGCAGCCAGCCTCCGGCGGAGCTGGTCAAGGCCGCGCAGGCGGCCATCGCCCGCGCCACGAACCTGAGCGCCGACGATGACGGCGCTGACGGGCTTCGGCTGGTGGCGGTCAAGCGGTACGGGCTACGCGCGTTCCTGGCGACCGTCAATGAGATGGACGGCTGGTGGCGCCACTACGACCCCGCCGAGATCGCCGCCGGCCTGTCTGATGAGCAGTGGCAGCGGTTGTGCGCCTGCCTGGACGGCAGCGCCGAGCTCATCCGCGCGATCGGCGACGCCCGCCACGACCGCCCGCCGGGCGAGCCGGTAGCGGACCGGCCACCACGCGCCGCGTGCTTCTGAGCCGACACCACGAGCAAACAGGGGCGAGTGGCGCACCTGACCGGCGACCCGTCCTCGATCTGCCTGGGAGTGACCGTGCCCGCTGCTCGTCTGCCTCGTCGCCTGGCTGTTGTCCTCGCCGTTGTCGCTGTGGTCGTGCTGGCGACCGTTGGTGTCGGTGTCTACGGGCTGGTCCGCGGCCCCGAGCACATCGCAACCTCGCGGCACGGTTCGCCAGGGGCCGGCACGTCCAGCTCGGCGGGCTCGGGCAGCTCCGGCGCGACGAGCAGCACGCCGAGCGGTCCAGCTCCGGCGGTGCTTCCCAAGACCGATAACCCGGTGACCTACGCCAAGGCGGTCGCGGCGGCGCTGTTCGACTGGTCCACGACCACCGGCTATGCGCCATCGGATTACGCCGCGCCGGTGCTGGCCGGCGCCGACCCCTCGGGCAACGAGATCGCCGGGCTGGTCGGCGACGTCGCCAGCTACGAGCCGACCACCGAACAGTGGACGCAGCTCGCCGCCATGCAGGTGGTCCAGCACTTGACGATCACCGCCGCGGTGGTGCCGTCGCTGTGGCCGCAGGCATTGGCCGAGGCGCACGGCCAGCTCCGGCCGGGGACGACGGCGATCACGATCACCGGCGTCCAGCACCGCAGCGGCGTCTGGTACGGCCACCCGGCCTCGACGAACGGGCCGGTGAGCTTCACGATCTTTGAGGCGTGCAGCCCGTCGTGGCCTGACTGCCACACCCTGCGGCTGTCCCAGCTCAACGATCCCCTCGGCTAGCGGACCCGGTGGCCGGTGATGGTCCGCAAGGTCCTGATCGGCGTGCTCGTGGCGCTGGTGTGCCTCGGCCCCGGCATCGCCCTAGTGGCCCTGGCAGCGCTGTTCGACCCGGCGATCACCACCACCGCCACCTGCACCCTCACGAGCAGCGGGGGCGGGTCGTCGGGGCCGTCGCTGGCCGTCAGCGGCGCTGTCCCGCAAAGCCTCACCGCCACGACCGCGGACGGGCAGACCGTCACGTTGGACTACACCCAGTTGGAGCGCGCCGCGACGATCATCGCCGTCGGCAACGCCGAGGGCATCGACGGGAACGGCCAGTTGGTGGCGCTGATGGCGGCGCTCACCGAGTCCACCCTGCGGGTGCTCGCCAACACCACCGCCTACCCCCAGTCCGCGAGCTACCCCAACGACGGGAACGGCAGCGACCACGCCTCGCTCGGCCTGTTCCAGATGCAGCCACCCGACGGGTGGGGGACGGTGGCGGAGCTGATGGACCCGGTGTGGTCCACCCGCGCCTTCTACGGCGGGCCGGCCGGCCCCAACCACGGCTCGCCCGCCGGGCTCTTGGACATCCCCGGCTGGCAGGCCATGTCGCTCGGTGCCGCCGCCCAAGCAGTCGAGGTCTCCCAGTATCCCAACCGCTACGCCAACTACCAGCCGGTCGCGGAGAAGATCGCCAGCACCCTGACCGGCGTCACCCTCACCGGCACAGCCAGCGGCGGCTCATGCCCACGCGCGACCACCACGACGGGGAGGCTGCCGGCGGGGCTCGCCGGGGCGTTCATCGCCGCCGCGGAGAAAGAGGTCGGCTTGCCGTACGTGTGGGGCGGCGGCACCTACACCGGCCCCTCGGGGGCAGCGACTGACGGGCAGGGGCCAGGCTTCGACTGCTCGGGCCTGGTGATGTACGCGGCCTACCAAGCCTCGGGCGGCAGAGTCCGGCTGCTGCACTACACCGGCGACCAGGTCGACGAGACCCAGCCCGTCTCCTGGGCCAACAAGCAGCCCGGCGACCTGATCTTCTACACCTATCCCGGCGCCACCGTGCCCCACCACGTCGTGATCTATTTGGGCGGCGGCACGATCCTCCAAGCCCCCGAGACCGGGCAGGACGTCGGCTACGGCACCCTGTCAGAGTTCACCGGCCAGACCGCCACCGTCCGCCGCCTCGGCTAACCGGGACCGGCCGGGTTGGTGGGGCGGCGCACCTGTGGTGCGTGAACCTCCTGACCTCCATCCACGCCTCAGCGGCCATCGCGGTGGCTGCGGTGGGCGTCTACCCGAACCTCAACGGTGTTGGCGGCGCCAGCCAGCTCGACACCGTGATCGGCGCGCTGATGACGATCGTGCTGATCGTCGCGGTGTTGATGATCGCGGTCTGCGCCGCCACCTGGGCGGTCGCCTCCGCGCACGGCAACTACCAGACGGCCACCAAAGCCCGCACCGGCCTGTTGGTCGCTGTCGGTGCCGCCGCGCTCGACGGCGCCGGGATCGCGTGGCTGAACTTCCTGCTGAGCATCGGCCCCACCCTGTAACCGCCCGGCCGGTTACGCGGTCGAGACGGAGCGGTGGCGCGGCGGGCGCACCTGCGAGGTGAACCCCGCCGTGAGCACCGGCCTGTTGTCGGTGGCGTGCGGGTCCGTGCTGCAAGGGAGCCCGTCCGATGATCTCTGTCCTTTCCTCCGTCACGACCGGCCTGCGCGGCGTGCTCGACCGATCCAGTCTCGTGCTGGCCAACATCAACATCTCGCCGAACTCCAACGGCCTGCCCGGCATCACCGCCTTGCAGAAGATCGTCGGGGCGGTCATGACCGTCGGCCTCATCCTGAGTGTGCTGGCACTGATCGTCGCCGCGGTGGTGTGGGCGTTCGGGTCGCACTCCGCGAACCCGCACTTGGCGACGCGCGGGAAGGCCGGGGTGCTGATCGCGTGTGGCGCGGCGATCGTCACCGGCGGCGCGGTCGCGTTCATCAACTTCTTCTGGAACGTCGGCCAGGGCATCTGAAGGCGCGCCGCGATGGGTGTCTGCTCCGTCCCCGTTATCTCCACCGTCTGCCACGTCGCCGGCAAAGCCGCCGGCACGATCATCTCTGCCCCGTTCGACTGGATCGCAGAGGGGGTCGGCAACGCCGCGGAGTGGATGTTCAAAGGCGTCTGGCAGCTCTTTGACTCCACCACGCTGGTCGATGTCACCAACCCCAACTACCTGCGCGTCTACGACGTCATCTTCGGCGTCGCGATCTTCCTGATGCTGCTGTTCTTCTGCCTCCAGCTCATCACGGGCCTGGTGCGTCGTGATCCCGGCGCGTTGCACCGGGCGGGGATCGGGTTGGCGAAGTCCGTCCTCGGCTCCTTCCTCGTCGTCACCCTCACCGGCCTGGCGTTGACGGTCGTGGACGAGCTGTGCGTCGGGATCATCCAGGCGACCGGCAACACCCTGGCCGAGATGGGCGGCAAGATCGCCGCCCTGGCCGCCGGCATCGGCGCGATCAGCCTCTCCGCTCCTGGTGCGGGGGCGGTCATCATCATCTTCCTCGGCTGCCTGGCGATCACCGGCGCCGCGATCGTCTGGTTCAGCCTGCTGATCCGCAAGGCGCTCCTGCTCGTCGCAGTGGTCCTCGCGCCGGTGGCGTTGTCGGGCCAGTCCTGGGATCACGCCCGCGGCTGGTTCACCAAGTGGGCGTCGTTCGTTGTTGCGCTGATCGTGTCCAAGTTGGTCGTGGTCGTGATCTTCCTCGTCGCGATCAACCAGATGAACGCCCCGCTCAACCTCGACCTGTCCTCGATATCCAACCCGGTCGCCGGGATCGTCTTGATGTTCGTGGCGGCGTTCGCGCCGTACATGGCCTACAAGTTCATCAGCTTCATCGGCTTCGACCTCTACCACGCCATGAGCGCCGAGAGCGAGGCCAAGGGCGCGATGAACCGGCCCATCCCCATCCCGTCCATGCCCGGCCTGTCCAACGCCCGCAAGGTGCTCGGCGGTGACTCCGGCGGCAGTGGCGATGCTGGCGGCCCACCCCCACCAGGCGGCGGAGGCGCACGCAAACCGACCAGACGCGGCGGTGCTGGCGGCACGTCCGGCGGTAGTGCAGCCAGCGGCGCGGAGGGTGCTGCGGCCGGGCCGGAGGGCATGGCTGTAGTCGCTGGCACCCAAGCGGTCACCGCCGCGGCGAAAGCCGGACCAGCCGCCGGGCGAGCGGTCGCCCGCTCCGCCGAAGGCCACGCCGACGCCGGCCAAGAGGCCGCCGGCCAGCCGTCCTCGCCCGGCGAGTCGAACGGTCCGGGCCGATCCACGACGGCTCCGGTCCCACCGGCGCAGGCAACCCCGGCTGGTTCGGAGCCAGGGGCACCGCCAGCACCGAGTCCGGCTGCGCCCCCCGCGAGCCAAGCCCCGTCGCCGACCGAACCGACGACGACTCCACCGGCGTCACCGCCGCCCAACCCGCCGACGCCGGCCGACAGCGACTACCGGACCGCGGACCGCCCGCCCGCGCCGCCACGCCCACCGTCACCGCCCGCGCCGCCCGCGCCGTCTGAGGGCGGCTCGTGATGACCGAGCGTGAGAACTCGGGCCGGGAGCGTGCGCCGGTGAAGTTCTCCCGGCTGGCCCGCCGCGGGCTGCTGTTGGGTCTGTCGCTGCCGCAGGTGATCGTGCTCGGCGTCGGGGCGGCAACGATGATCGGCGCGCTCTACACCGCCGGAGGCAAAGGACTCCTACTGGTGGTGCCGGTGATCGGCGTGTGCGCGGCCCTGGTGTGGGTGCCGGTCGGCGGGCACAAGCTGATCGAATGGATACCGCTGGCCGGCCATTGGGCTGTGCGGGCGGCGTTGGGCCAGACGGTGTACCGCTGGCGGGTCACCAAGCCTCGTCCCACCGGGACGCTCGCGCTGCCCGGCGACGCCGCCGCGCTGCGCCAGTACCTCGACCCGGAGTCGGGGGCGGTGATGGTCCACGACCCGCACCGCGCCACCCTCACGGCGCTGGTGGAAGTCACGCACCCGAGCTTCATCCTGCTTGACCCCGGCGAGCAGTCCCGCCGCGTCACCGGCTGGGGACGCGCCCTGTCCACGGTGTGTCGCTCCGGGCGCATCGCCCGGCTGCAAGTGCTGGAGCGAACGGTGCCCGACTCGGGGACCGGCCTTGAGCAGTGGTGGGCCACGCACGGCAGCGATGACGGCTCCTGGGTCGCCCAGACCTACACCGAGCTGATCGAGCGGGCCGGGCCGACCGCCGAACGCCACGTCACCACCGTCTCCCTCGCCCTGGACATGAAGGCCGCGGCCAGGGCGATCCGCTCGGCCGGGCATGGGATGCGCGGCGGCGCCGCGGTCCTGCGCGCCGAGATGCGCACCCTCACCACGGCGCTACGCGCCGCCGACCTCACCCCCGGCGACTGGTACACCCCCGGCCAGCTCGCCGTCCTGCTGCGCTCCGCGTACGACCCGGCGGTCGCCGCCACCCTGGAGCGCAGCGAGCTGGGCCGCGATCTCGCCACCGCTGGCCCCGTCGCGGTCGAGGAAACCTGGGACCGGCTCCGCTCGGACTCCGCCTACCACGCGGTGTTATGGGTGAGCGAGTGGCCCCGCTCGCAGGTGTATCCCGGCTTCCTCGCCCCGATCCTGCTCTCGTCGGGGGTGCGGCGGGCGTTCACGCTGCTGTGCGACCCGGTAGGCGCCGACCAAGCCGCCCGCGACATCCGCAAGAAGAAGACCGGGTACCTCTCCGACGCGACGCAGCGGGCCAGGATCGGGCAGATCGAGGACGCCGAGCAGACCGCCGAGTACAGAGATGTGCTCCAGCAGGAGGCCGACCTGATCGCCGGCCACGGCGTGCTCCGCTACATCGGCCTGATCGCCATCAGTGCCCCCACCACCGACGAACTGGACGCCGCGGTCGCCGCGGTCGAGCAGGCCGCCATCCAAGCCTCGTGCGAGACCCGCCGCCTGGTCGGCCAGCAGGCCCAAGCCTTCACCGCCGCCGCCCTGCCGCTCTGCCGCGGCCTGTAGGCCGGGTGCGGCCGGCGCACCTGACCGGCATGACCGGACTTCCAATGCGGAGTGTGGCTGATGCCGACCTATGAGAACCCTGCGGCCGACGCCGGCGAGGCCGCCGAAGCACTCCGCGGCCTGGCGCACGCCAGCCGGAACATCACCAACCCGAGCGAGACCTACCGGGTGCTCGGGTCGCTCTCGACCGCCCTGGCCTCCCTTCAGCAGTCGCTCGATCAGCTCGCCGACTGGAACGACCGCAACGCCGGGCGTGCCGCGACCGACGACGGCGGCCACCGTGCCGGTAGGCACGAAGCGGTATCGACCGGCGTATCCCTACGCGACGCCGCCGACCGGGTGCGGCAAGCGCATCGGTCGCTGAACGAGGCGTTCAGTCACAACGGCCGGATCGCCTGGCAGCCCAGCAGCGACCTCACCCGCCGGCCACGCGGCGGGCCCGGGCGCCTGGCGCCGCCGTCAGCATTCGCCGCGGACACCGCCTCGCGGGAGGGGCCGAACCCGCTCGGCCGCTGAGGCGGCGGTCAGCTCGGCGCACCTGACCGGCAGACACCTGTTCTGCCGTGAAGGGAGCCGGCCGCTGATGAGCCCTCAGCGTGACAAGAAGCTGTACTCGACCGTGCTGGTCGGCCGCGCCGGGCAGCGCCGCCGCGACCGCCGGGCCGCTCGCCGGGCCGCCGCCCACGCCTACGCGGCCGATGCCGCCGAGCGCAAAGCGGTTGCGCGGGCTCAGTTGGAGGCGGAGCGGGCGGAGCGGGCGGCGGCGACGTACCTGCCTCGCAGTGGGGAGCCGGGACCCGCGGCGTTGCGGGCGTGGCGACAGTTCCGGCTCCCCGCCCACCAAGACACCTCCGCCACCCTCGCCGGCGCCTACCCGTTCTTGGCCGAGGGCGGCCTGGGCGGCGAGGGCGTGTTCGTCGGCCAAGCCCTCTACAGCGGTGGGTCGTTCGTCTACGACCCCTGGGTTCTCTACCAGCGAGGCGTCATCACCGCCCCCAACGTCGTGCTCGCCGGGATCGTCGGCGCCGGCAAGTCCGCGCTCGCCAAGGCGCTCTACACCCGCTCCATCGCCTTCGGCCGCCGCGTGTACGTGCCGGGCGACCCCAAGGGCGAGCACACTTCTGTCGCGAAGACGGTTGGTGGGCAGGCGATCGTGCTCGGCCACGGCCTCCCGAACCGCCTCAACCCGCTCGACGCCGGCCGCCGCCCCTCGGGCGTCTCCGACGTGGAGTGGGCCGGGATGGTCACCGCCCGCCGCCGGGACCTGATCGGCGCGCTCACCGAAACGGTGCTCGGCCGGCCGTTGTCGCCGGTCGAGCACACCGCCGTTGACATCGCCTTGAACGCCGCGGTCGCCAGTTCGCAGACGCCGATCCTGCCGATGGTCGTCGAGCGCATCCTCAACCCTGACGCGGGCAGCGACGCCCGACTCGCGGAGGACGGCCGGGTCGTCGGCCACGCGCTGCGCCGCCTGGTCGCCGGCGACCTGGCGGGCATCTTCGATGGCCCCTCGACGGTGGCGTTCGACCCGGACCTGCCGATGGTCTCCCTGGACTTGTCGCGGGTGGCGGAGAACAACGCCTTGATCTCGGTGCTGATGACGTGCGCGTCGGCGTGGATGGAGTCTGCGTTGTTGGACCCGCAGGGCGGGCAGCGGTGGGTGGTCTATGACGAGGCGTGGCAGCTCATGCAACACCCCGCGCTGCTGCGGCGGATGGACGCGCACTGGCGGCTGGCCCGCCACCTGGGGATCGCGAACATGCTGATCTTCCACAAGCTGTCCGACCTCGACAACGTGGGCGACCAGGGCACCGCCGCCCACGCCCTCGCGTCCTCGCTGCTGGCGAACGCGGAGACCAGGATCATCTACCGCCAGGAGTCCGACCAGCTCGGCACCACCGCCGCGATGCTCAACCTGACCGGCACCGAGCAGAAGATGCTCCCCCAGCTCGGCACCGGTCAAGGGCTCTGGCGGATCAAAGACCGCAGCTTCGTCGTGCAGCACCAGCTCCACCCGGCCGAGCTGACGATCTTCGACACCACGGCCAGGATGCGCGACTCGACCGGGCAACGGTGAGGATCGGCGGCCCGGTCGCGTGTCCTGCGGCCTGGCTGCGCACGTACTGGCAGATGGACGGTCCCACGCACCTACCGGGCGTGGGACGAGCAGAACAACCGGGTGGCAGTGACGGCACGCTGACGCGCGCCCGCCACGGTGCACCTGACACTCATCTCGATCGGTCCGCGGCCGTGGCGGTTCCGGTGGTGCTGCCGCAGGCGGTCGTCACCGTCGATGACAGCGGCCACGCCCGGATCGCGGTCGAGAACATCGACTGCCAAGCGATCGACTGCCCAGACAGGCCGATCGGCCGCGGCGAGATGGGCGTGGTGCTGGCGGGCATCGCCGAGCAGATCGGCGGGCCGGTCCGGGTCGAGGTTCGCGAGCCCGACGGGTCGCGCTACGCCGACATCCTCCAGCCCCGCACCCCAGCTCCTGACCCCGACAGCGAGCACGAGAGGGATGAGCCGGATGAGGCGCCGCTGTTGTGGGGGGAGGGGTTCTTGCCGGATGAGACGGTGCTTGTCGCCGTCGTCGTGGCGACCGTGCAGGCCCAGCCGGACGGCTCGGCCTCGCTGGCCGCCCTGCCTGGCCCGGTGCGATCCGGCGGTGAGGTGATCTTGTTCGGCGGCGCATCCGGGCGCGTCGTCCAAAGACAGCTCCCCACAGTCCCGGTAGCTCGCAAGTGTCGGTGGTGGCGTCGATGAGCCGCCAGACGGCCCGGTCGGGCAACGACACCGCCATCAACCTCGGGCTCGGCCTGATCGCCGCGCTCGGCGTGCTCGCCGGGCTGCTGCGCGCCGCGGGCACGATCGCCGCCTGGATCACCGGCGTCAGGCGGCCGGCCGGGAGCATCGGCGCCGGGCTGGCGGTGCTCGCCCAGCCGACCCGGCCCGCGGTGGCGTTGCGGGCGCCGGGGCTGAGCCCGTTCGCCTACTGGGCCGTCGTCACCGTCTTGCTGATCGTGGCCGGGCTGGTCGCCTGGCTGGCGGCGCAACTGGTCCGCTCGCAGGACTCCGGCGACGACCCGCGCAGGCGGGCCGGGCTCGCGACCACCGCACAGGTGCGCAAGGTGGCCTCTGGGCGGGCGCTGCGGCGCCGGGGCGTCACGCTGCGCCCCTCGCTGCACAGGCCGTCCCCGGCCGAGGTCGGGTACCTGCTTGGTCGTGCGAAGGGCAAGCAGGTTTGGGCCAGCGTGGAGGACTCGATGCTGCTGATCGGCCCGCCCCGCTCCGGCAAGGGCCTCCATGTCGTCATCAACGCGATCCTCGACGCTCCCGGTGCGGTGGTGACGACCTCGACCCGCCCCGACAACCTCACCGTCACTCTCACTGCCCGGCAGAAGGTCGGGCCGGTCGCCGTGTTCGACCCCCAGCACTTGGCGCCCGGCCTCCCCGCCGGGTTGCGGTGGTCGCCGGTCCGTGGCTGTGAGGACCCGTTGACGGCGATGATCCGCGCCGCCGGCCTCGCCGCCGGCACCGGATTGGGCGGTGGCGGTGTGGAGGGTGGCGGGTTCTGGGAGGGCAAGACCGCCGCCGCCATCCAAGCCCTGCTGCACGCCGCCGCGCTGGACGGCCGCGACGCCCGCACGTTGTACCAGTGGGCGCTCAACCCAACCGCGGCGGCGGATGCTGTTCACGTCCTTCAGTCCGACAGTCGGGCGGCGGAGGGGTGGGCGGACTCGCTCGGGTCGATGATCGACTCCGACCCCCGCACCCGCGACTCGATCTGGCAAGGCGTCGGCCTGGCCTTCAACGCGCTCGCTGACCCCCGCGTCCTCGACGCCGTAACACCGAGAGACGGCGATGGCTTCAACCCCGACACCTTCCTGACCGAGCACGGCACCCTCTACCTGCTCGCCACCGGCGCCGGGGCCGGCGCTTCTGCCGCGTTGGTGTCGGCGTTCATCGAGGACTTGACCGAGACCGCCCGCCGCCACGCGGCGCGCTCACCCGGCGCCCGCCTCGACCCGCCGCTGCTCATGGCGCTGGATGAGATCGCCGGCCTCGCGCCGCTGCCGTCCCTGCCGACGTTGATGTCGGACGGCGGCGGGACCGGGATCACGACGCTGACGGTGTTGCAGTCGATGGCGCAGGCCCGGCAGAAGTGGGGCGAGAACCAGGCCGCCGCGATCTCCGACACCGCGATCGTCAAGATCATCCTCGGCGGCGAGTCCAACAGCCGCGACCTCCAAGACCTCTCCACCCTCATCGGCGAGCGCGACGAGACCACCGACTCGACCACCACCGACGCCACCGGCGGCCGGTCACATCAGCGCTCGATCCGCCGCGTGCCGATCCTGCCCCCGGACGCGCTCCGAACCATGCCGTTCGGGCTCGGAACGATCCTCCTGCGCGCCGCCCCACCGATCATCACCGACCTGCGTCCCTGGACGGGCCGCACAGACGCCGACCAGCTCACCGCCGACCGCCGCCTGATCGAGCAGGCGTTGCGCTCCGCCGCCTGAGCTAGTGGGCACCGAGCGGGCGGTGGGGAGTGACTGCGCACCTCTCAGGTGGAGCACCGCCCGGTGCTCGCTTATGACCCGAGCCTGGGAGGTACATCGTGGCGATCAGGACTTCACCGTCGATCAACGGGTTCATCGCCAGCGACCCGCGACTGACGTTCAACGACGGCGGCGAGGCACGCTTCTACGCCCGCATCGGCATCCAGCACTACCGCCGCGAGGAAAGTGGCAGCTTCACCGAGCTGGAGCCGACGTTCCACGATCTCGTGCAGTTCGGCAAGGGCGCCGAACTGTCCGCCGAGCGGTTCCGCAAAGGCGACAACTTCCTCGCCCAAGGCTACGTCCGCGACTACACCCGCGTCGTCGACGGGCAGGAGCGCACCGACGAGCAGTTCGTCGCCAAGCGCCTGAGCCACGACCCGAACCTCACCACCTACACCGTCGATCGCCGCCCCCGCGCCGAACGCGAGGCTCCCGCGGCCGACCGCGGCCCTGCCAGCCGCAACAGCGCCCGTCCGGCCGCCGAGCAGTCGGCGGTCGGCGCTGAGTCGAATGGGCTGGGCTACTGACCACGGCGGTTACGCGAATCGGAGGCGTGGATCGTGGCCCGCGAGGCACCCGGCCAGTTGGAGCTGGACCTGTGGGGCATGAGCCCTGCCGAGGCGGACGAGCAGCTCACCGCCGACCGGGCCGCAGAACCAGCCGGCAGCGATCAACCAGTGAGCCAGGAGGACCGTGATGAACCGCTACGGGAGGACCGCCCGGCAGCATTGGGAGAGACACGCGCCGAGCCTGGTGGCGGGCCTGCCGGACCCGACCCGGTTCTTCAGCGACCTGGGAGCCGAGGTGGAGGCCCAGGTGAACGACCTGGCGGCGAGGATCGCGTCGCTGCGCCAACCCTGTTCGACAGAGCCATACTTGGAGAAGGTCGCCCGGTTTCAGACGGCCAGGAGAACAGCGGAGGAGGTCGTGATGGCAGAGCTGGTGTGGATCAAGGACCCGGAGCTGCCGCTGCCCGAGGCTCGCGAGGAGTGGGAGCAGACCCGCCCGGCCGACGAGAACCTGATCGCCTGGGCGGAGCGCATCCAGGACTACCCGGCCTCGATGCCCGCGACCGAGGAGCTGGAGGAGATGGCGCAGACCTGGGCGCTGTCGGTGGAGTTCCTGGAGGAGTTGGTGGCGACCGAGCCGCCGCGGGACTACATGCTCGCCAACCAGCCGGCCTTGGCGGAGGCGGCGAACATCCGCTTCTGGCGCGAGCTGCGCCGCGTGAACAACAGCTAGAGCCGGCGGGCCGGTTCGTCCCGGCCACCCCAGACGATCTCGCCCCTTCCGGGGCGAAGGCCCGGTTCCAGGCAAACGTGGCGGCGATCCGCCTCGCCCGCACCCTTAGCGAGCAGGCCCACCCAGCAAGCTCGGATGAGCAGCGGGTGCTGGCCCGCTGGTCGAGCTGGGGTGCGATCCCCGACGTGTTCGACCAGGCCAAGGACAACTGGGCCGACGAGCGGGCCGAGCTGCGCAGCCTGCTGTCGGACTCCGAGTGGGACGCGGCGGCGCGCACGACGATCAACGCCCACTACACCGATCCGCTAATCGCCCGCCAGATGTGGCGGGCGCTTCGCGATCTCGGCTTCACCGGCGGAACGGTGCTGGAGCCGGGCTCTGGGGTCGGGACGTTCATCGGCCTCGCCCCCGGAACCGCACAGATGACGGGTGTTGAGCTTGACCCGATCACCGCCGCGATCTCCGCGGCCCTGTACCCGCACGCCACCATTCGGGCCGAGTCGTTTGCGGACACCCGGCTGGCGGAGGGGAGCTTCGACGCGGCGATCGGGAACGTGCCGTTCGGGAACGTGACCCTGCACGACCCGGTGCACAACCCGGCCCGGCAGTCGATGCACAACCACTTCATTCTCAAGTCGCTGGCGTTGACGCGGCCGGGTGGGATGGTGGCGGTGCTGACGTCGCATTTCACGATGGATGCCCAGAACCCTGGCGCCCGCCGGGAGATGAGCGACCTCGCCGATCTCGTCGGCGCTGTCCGCTTGCCGACCGGGGCACACCGTCGAACCGCGGGCAGCGACGTCGTGACCGACCTGTTGCTCTTCCGCCGCCGCGAGCCCGAGCGGTCACCGGCGGACACCTCGTGGGAAACCGTCGTGCCGACCACGATCGACGGCACGCCGATGAAGATCAACAGCTACTTCGACAACCGCCCCGACAACATGCTCGGCCAGGTCGGCACCAGCCGCGGGATGCACGGCGCCGACACGCTCACCATCACCGGCGACCTCGGCCGCCTCGAGGACGACCTCGCCGACATCCTCGACCAGATCACCACCGCCGCTCGACAAGAGGGCCTGGTGATGAGCGACCGGTCACCCGAGCAGGAGGCACGCCGGGCTGCGGCGGTGCCCGCCGCAGCCGAGCTGTGGGACGGCACGATCGTCGCCGGCCACGGCGGCTTCTCGACAGTCGCCGGCGGCGAACTGCAACCGCTGAACGTGCCGAGATCGGTCGCCGTCGAGCTGCGTGCCCTGCTCGGCCTCCGGGACGGCGCCAGCCGCCTGTTGACGTTGGAGGCGGCCACGGTGGACGACAGCGAGGAGGTCACCGACGCTCGCAGCGCACTCAGGCACGACTACGAGCGCTACGTCAGCCGGTACGGGCCGATCAACCGCTACACGCTGCGGGCGACCGGCCGGATCAACGAGACCGGTGACCCCACGTTCGCCCGGATCGTGCCGAGCGCGGTCCGGCTGCTGCGCTCCGACCCGTTCGGGCCGCTGGTGCTGGCATTGGAGCGCTTCGACGACCAAGACCAGACCGCCCTGCCCGCCGCGATCCTGCACCGCCGGGTCGTCGCCCCCCGCGCCGAGGTCCGGGGGGTGGAGACCCCGGTCGACGCGGTCGCGGTCAGCCTGGACCGCACCGGCGAAATCGACCTGGCATTGATCGCCGACTTGCTCGGAATGCCCGAGCCCGAAGCCCGCCAAGCCCTGGCGGGAATGGTGTTCACCGACCCCGACACTGCCGAGCTGGTCCACGCCCCCGCCTACCTGTCCGGCGACGTCCGGGCCAAGCTCAACGCCGCCCGCGCCCGCGCCGCCGCCGACCCGAGCTTCCAAGCGAACGTCGACGCGTTGGCCGAGGTACTGCCACCCGACCTCGGGGTCGAGGACATCACCGCCCGCCTCGGGGCCGTGTGGATCAGCGAGGGCACCCACCAGCAGTTCTTGCGGGAGCTGCTGCGCTCCGAGGACGTGGCGGTCGAGAACCCGCTGCCGGGCATGTGGGAGGTCCGCGGCGGCCGGCAAGGCATCCTCGCCACCAGCGAGTGGGGCACCGCCCGCCGCCCGGCCCCCGACATCGCCCAGGCGCTCATGGAGCAGCGCACGCTGCTGGTCTACGACGAGCACGAGGACGCCGACGGCAAGGCCCGCCGCGTCCTCAACCCGATGGAGACGACCGCCGCGCAGGAGAAGGCCGACGCCCTCCAAGAACGCTTCAGCGAGTGGGTGTGGGAAGACCCCGCCCGCGCCAAGACCCTGGTCGACGAGTACAACCGCCGGTTCAACTCGATCGTGCTGCGGGACTACACGGGTGCCGGGGAGTACCTGTCGCTGCCCGGCATGGCCGCGTCGTTCACACCCGGCGCGCATCAGCGTGCCGCGACCGCGCGGATGATCGCCGAGCCCGCCGCCGGCCTGTTCCACGAGGTCGGGGCGGGCAAGACGGCCGAGATGATCATGGGCGCGATGGAGATGCGCCGCATGGGGCTCATCGCCAAGCCGGTCGTGGTTGTCCCGAATCACATGCTGGAGCAGTTCGGCCGGGAGTGGCTTCAGATCTACCCGCGCGCCCGCATCCTCGCCGCCTCCAGCGCCGATCTCACCGCTGACCGGCGACGCTTGTTCGTCGCCCGCGTAGCGGCCAACGAGTGGGACGCGGTGATCCTCACCCAAGGCGCGTTCGCGAAGATCCCGCTACGGCCCGAGACGCAGACGGCGTACATCCAACGCCAAGTGGACGACGTTCGCGGCGTGCTGCAAGACGCCAAGACCGGAGAGCGGATGAGCATCAAGCGGATCGAGCGGCGCCTGCTCCTGCTGGAGAACAAGCTCAAGGCCCGCACCGACCTCAGCCGTGACCGCGGCGTGTGCTTCGAGGACACGGGCCTGGACTACGTGATCGTCGACGAGATGCATATGTACAAGAACCTCGCCACCGACTCCAACATCCGTGACGCGGCGATCGAGGGGTCCGAGCGCGCCTCGGATTTGCACATGAAGCTGGAATACCTGCGCGCCCAAGGCCGCGACCGCGTGGCGACCGGGGCGACCGCGACGCCGATCGCCAACAGCGTCACCGAGGCGTACGTCATGCAGCGCTACCTGCGCCCGGACCTGTTGGACAAGGCCGGGATCGGCGCGTTCGACGCCTGGGCCGCCACGTTCGGGCAGACGGTCACGCAGATGGAGATGGCCCCGACCGGCAACGGGTTCCGGATGAAGACCCGGTTCGCGAAGTTCTCCAACGTCCCCGAGATGCTGCGCGTCTGGTCGGTGTTCGCCGACGTCAAGACTGCCGCCGACCTCCGTCTCCCCACCCCCGACCTGGCGGCACGCGACGACGGCCAACGCGCCCCGGTCACGGTCGCGGTGCAGCCCACCTTGGAGCTAGAGCAGTTCATCGAGCACCTCGGCGAGCGCGCCGAGCGGGTCGCGGCCAAAGCGGTCCGGCCGGATGAGGACAACATGCTCAAGATCTCCACCGACGGCCGCAAGGCCGCCCTGGACATCCGCATGGTCCTCCCGCACGACCCGTCGGGGCCGACCAAGGTCGATGCTGCCGCCGACGCCATCCACCGAGTCTGGGAACAAACCCGCGAGAACGAGTACCTGGACACGATCACCGGCCAGCCATCACCCATCCGCGGGGCGCTCCAGTTGGTGTTCTCCGACATCGGCACCCCCAACCCGGACCGATGGAACGCCTACGACGAGCTGCACCGCGAGCTCGTCGCCCGCGGGATGCCCAGCGACGCGATCCGCTTCATGCACGAAGCCAAGACCGACGTGGACAAGGCCCGGCTGTTCGCCGCCGCCCGCGCTGGCCACATCGCCGTCCTCATCGGGTCCACGGAGAAGATGGGCGTCGGGACCAACGTGCAGGCGAGAGCGGTCGCCTTGTATCACCTTGACTGCCCCTGGCGGCCGTCTGACATCGCGCAACGCGAGGGCCGCATCTTACGCCAAGGCAACCAGAACCCGGAGGTCGCGATCGTCCGGTTCGTGACCGAGCGGTCCTTCGACTCCTATATGTGGCAGGGCGTCGAGCGCAAGGCCACGTTCATCGCCCAAGTCATGCGCGGCAAGCTCGACAGCCGCGAGATCGACGAGATCGACTCAAGCGCCCTGTCCGCCGCTGAGGCCAAGGCCATCTCATCCGGCAACCCCTTGTTGTTGGAGCACTCGACCGTGCAGAACGAGGTCGGCCGGCTGCGCCGCCTGGAGCGCGCCTACCAGCGCAACGAGAACATGCTCATCCACACCCGCCGCGACGGCGAACACGCCGCCGAACGAGCCACCGCCGACATCGCCGGGCTGGAAGCCGCCCTGCCCAGAGTGACCGACACCGCCGGCGACCGCTTCCGCATCCAACTCCACGACCGCACCTGTACCTCCCGCGTCGACGCCGGCACTGCGCTGGCCCGATGGGCGAACAACAGCGACCTGAAATGGGCGCCCAGCTACACCAGCCGCGACTACGGCATCGTCGGCACCATCAGCGGCTTCCCGATCCACCTCGCGCTCCGGCCCGGCTATGACGGCGCCAACATCGACATCACCCTCGACGGCGTACCGCGCAGCACCTTCACCGTCCCCCGAGACACGCTGCTCGAAGGCGGCGTCGGGCTCATCCAACGCATCGAGAACCGCGTCTCGGGCATCCCGTCCCTGCTTGACCACGCCCGCGACGACCTCACCACCGCCCGCCAGACCATCGCCGACGCTACCCAGCGGATCGGCCAACCCTTCCGACACGCCGCAGCCTTGCGCGACGCCGAACGGCACTTGACCGACCTCGAGGCCAAGCTCGCAGAACTCAACGAGGCCCCGCCTGAACCATCGGACCCGCCGCCCGACCAACGGATCACGGTCGAGACCCTCCACGCCCACCGCGACCCGCCCGCCAGACCGACGCCGCAGCGCCAAGAGCCGCCGACCTTCGTCCGAGCCGGACACGACACCAGCCAGCCACGGCCGGCTCCCGGCATGAGCTGGTAGCCGCCCCGACCTCGCTCGCCGCTGGGCAGCAACAGCGCACCTGCCCGGTAACGGCACCGGACCGCCGGTGCTCGACCCCCCCAGGAAAGCGAGCGACCAGCGATGAGCGACCAGCCTCCCGAACCACCCAGCAACCGCCCCTACGACTGGGCAAACGACCCCGACAACACCGACCTGGAGCCCGAGCCGGAGCCAGAGGAGATCACCGCCCAGGCCGCAGGCGGCGAAAGCGACGTGCCGCACCCGGTCAACTGGCGCACGTTGACCGCGGAGGACGCCGAGTACGAGTGGCTGGCTCTCAACGAGTGGGTGGACTGGCTGCGCCACGAGTTCGCCCTGCCCGCCCCGATCGTCCCGCCGTACTGGCACCGCCACCCCGAGCTGGTCTGGGAGCTGTCCGCGCTGCACCTGCACTGGCTCGGCGCCTACGACCCCGCCCAGCACGCCTCCGCCCCGATCGGCTGGCTGGCCGACTTCCACGCCACCCAGGCTCGCCTGCGCGAGTGGGTGGCGCTCTCGGGCACCCGCCTCGACCGCGACCGCCCGACCCGCCAGACCGTCTGGCCGGGAGAGCAGGCCACACCTCCTATGCCGGAGACGCCGATCGTCAACCGCGACGAGGAGTTCGTTGCGTTCGTGATCGCCGACGTGAACCGCCGCGCCCAGGCCGAAGCCGAGTTCCTTCGCCGCGACGAGCCAGAGGCAGACGACCGCACATGACAGCCGCGAGCCGCCGCCGATCGCCTGGACGGCCGGAGCCGAGCTGGCGGATTCGGGCGGTCCGCCGCGACCCGCTCGACCCACGGCTGCTCGCGCGGCTGTTCATCCAGATGGCCTTGGAGCGCGCCGACACCCAGCACCCCAAGGCCGACACCACCAGCGGGGCCAGCCGCCGCACATCCTGACCGCCCCTGGCGCCCGGTGCTCCGCTTGTCGGTCAGGTGGGGGCGGTATCCTGGAAGGGTCACGCTGGCCTGGCCGGTGTGGTAGCAGAGCAACGTTTCGGCACATCTTCGGGATGTGCCCGCCCCTCTCGTCGGGGCCATATCTCTCAGGACTGACTACCCCGCCCATCGAATTCTCCGGCCCGGTCGGCTCACCTGAGCAACCGACGAGAGGAACACCCGATGCCGAAACGATCCACCCCCGGCCCCCTAGGCGGCCCGGCAGCCGCCGAGGACGGCGCGCTGGCCGTCTCCTACCTGCGGGTCTCCACCAAGGAACAGGCCCAGCGTGGCGGCCGTGACGAGGGGTTCTCCCTGCCCGCTCAGCGCGAAGCCAACCAGCGCAAGGCTGGGAGCCTGAACGCCGCGATCGTGGAGGAGTTCGTCGAGCCTGGCGAGTCGGGCACCACCACCGACCGGCCCGCCCTCCAACGCCTCCTGACGTATGTGAAGGAGCACCCGGTCGCCTACTGCATCGTCCACAAGGTCGACCGGCTCGCCCGCAACCGGCTCGACGACGCGATGATCCACTACGAGCTGCGCCAGGCCGGCGTCACGCTTGTCTCCGCCACTGAGAACATCGACGAGACCCCCTCGGGGATGCTGGTGCACGGGATCATGTCCTCGATCGCGGAGTTCTACTCCCTGAACCTGGCGACCGAGGTCACCAAGGGCCTGGTCCAGAAGGCCGCCGCCGGAGGCACCCCCAGCCGGGCGCCGATCGGGTACCTCAACGTCCGCAAGCGTGACGAGCTGGGCCGCGAGGTCCGCACCGTCGAGGTCGATCCCGAACGCTCCCCGCACGTGACCTGGGCCTTCCAGGCGTACGCCACCGGGAACTGGACCACCGCGCAAGTCTATGAGGAGCTGATCGCCCGCGGCCTGACCACGCTGCCCACGCCGCGGCACCCGGCCAAGCCGCTGGCGTTCTCGTCGGTGCATCGGATGCTCACCAACCCGTACTACAAGGGGGACGTGACCTACAAGGGCGTCACCTACGCCGGAGCGCACGAGCCGATCGTGCCGATCGAGGTCTGGTACCGCGTCCAAGCCGTCCTCTCGGCGCACAACTCGGCCGGGGACCGGCGCCGCCGCCACGACCACTACCTCAAGGGCACCGTCTACTGCGGCGCCTGCGGATCGCGGCTGATGATCTCCAACGCCCGCAGCGCCAGCGGGAACATCTACCCCTACTTCGTGTGCGCCGGCCGGCACGCCAAGCGCACCCACTGCACCCGCCCCGCGGTCCTCGTGGACAAGGTCGAGCAGCTCGTCGCCGACTACTACAAGACCATCCAGATCCCGCCGGACATCAGGAAGGCGATGCTCGGGATGTTGGACGCCGAGTTCGCCGCCCTGCACGCCTCCAGCGAGACCGAGCGCCACCAGCTCACCGTCGAGCAAGCTCGCATCCAAGACCAGCGCCGCACCAGCCTCCACGCCCACTACGCCGGAGCCCTACCGTTGGACCTGCTCAAAGAGGAGCAAGACCGCCTCGCCCGCCAGCTCGACCTCGTGACCGCCCGCCTCGACGCCCTCGACACCACCTACGAGGAAGCCCGCACCCACCTCCACGAGTGCCTGGCGCTGGCCGGGGACTGCCAGACCGTCTACGCCTGCGGCTCGGACACCACCAGGCAGATGGCAAACCAGGCGTTCTTCACCCGCATCTACCTCGACGCCGACGACACGATCCGTACCGAGCCCACCCGATCCTTCGGGCTGCTGCTCGACCCCGACACCCAACAACAAGCCCTCACCTGGGCCGACCCGCAACAGCACGCAGGCACGCATCCCACCCGAACCCTCACCCATCATGTCGAGGGTTCCAGTAAGACGCGTGGAGTGGAGAGGACGACACCGGATACGAACCACAGTCCGAGCCTCGCCGGCCGCGCCATCCAGCTCGGCAGACGTAAGTTTAGCTCGCCGACCTGCAGAAATGAAGTCCTGACTGCGATGACCGCGCTCGTGGAGCGCGGCGGCGAGCGGGACATCTTCACAGTTCGGGAGGTCTACGCCGAGATGGTCGCCCAGGGCACCGCATACGCCGAGTCGACCGCCTACATCACGATGCAGCGCATGAAGCAGCCAGCTGTTCGTCCGCCGTACGCACGCCTCGAGCAGGTCCCGCGGAAGGGCTTCCGCCTTGCGGCCGAGCCGACCTGACGTGCGTTGGGGCTTCGATGTCCTGGCAGGAAGCGACGAACATGGGGAACAGTCGCTCCTGTTCCGAAAGTCCTCGTCATTGACAAAGCCTGTTCAGCTCCCGATTTGACTCTTGGCATGCGTCGCCGAATTAGCGATCCTTGATCGTGACCGACCGTTGCTCCTACTGCCTGACAGTCTTCACCAGAGAAAACCCCGCAACGGATGACCGGCGCCTCGGCGTCACCCAGTCGGCAGGCCGCGTCGCCACCTGCCTTCGACAACTCAGCCGCGGAATCCCTGTGGTCGTCGCTGAAACGAGAGCTCGTTCACCGCTAGCTAGCAGTCGGATTGAGCCAATGGGTTCAGCGGGTCACAGTTACTGGGCCGTCGATATGAGATAGCGTCAATAATTGTGAGGCGCAGTGGTCAGGGCTGACGCAAACATGTGATGGCACATAGCCTTTCATTATGACGTCAACCTTGAGAATCTCTCAATTCGTCAGAGGGAAGATACCTGGAAGGAACGGCGAATGAGGCAAATTGATCTCCGCAATCTGAGCGCTGGCTGGCAAGTGTGGTGCGAGTGTCATCTGGCCTACTACGCCGTGTCTTCACAACACTGATTCGGTAGCGAGCGGAGCTTGTCACTATGTGTCGACGCATTCGGCACCTTCAATGCGTGACCATGTCGGCGGTGGATCGTCGGCACCGTTCGGCCTGTTCCAGGCCGGATGATCCTTGCAGGCACCGTTGTGCTGCCATGGTGTTTCATACAGATCTCCTGAGTGGCTGCCGACATTGCGGACCACCCTCGGAGGCCGCGGTCGTTGTTCAATTCTTCCACTGTGCAACGAGGGTTTCGGTTTGCCCGGAGGCAGTGGTGTTGTTCCCGGCCGCCAGGCAGAAGGTCGGGCTTGTGCACGAGATTGCGTTCAGGTCGTTCGAGCTACTCCCGGGGTTCGGGCTGGAGACCACCGACCAAGCGGTTCCGTCCCAGCTCTCCACGAGCGTGTCGTTGTGACCGGGCGCGTAGGAATCTGCCCCGGCCGCCATGCAGAACGTCGCGCTCGTGCACGAGACAGCATTCAGGTAGTTCCCGTAGCTCCCCGTGTTCTCCTTCGGGCTGGACACAACCGACCAAGCGGTTCCGTCCCACTGCTCAACGAGGGAGTCTGCGTAGCCCGATCCGTTCGCAGATGAGCCGACTGCCACACAAAGCGTCGCACTGGTGCACGAAATGCCT
>JAJZBS010000131.1 GCA_021851885.1 Actinomycetes bacterium
CGACCGTTCGCGGCCCGCGCCCTCTTCATCTCGCACGGACTGTCGCCGTTAGGGCCCTCTGAAGAGTGAGGAGCCATGGGCTCACACGATCACCGATGCCGCTCTACCGGTGGCACGGCGGGAGTCGACTTGGACACGACCGCCGCAAGGTTGGCAAACCTCCCGGGTCGAGATCCCAGTGTCGTTCCCGCCGTAGCAAGAGTCGAGATCGAGACCGAAACCGGTACCGAAGGGCCGTCGGATGAAGCCCATGACCCGCGGCCCCTCCACGGCATGGAGAGTCGACTATGAAAAGGCCGTAGCGACTGCCCGCAAACACGTTGATCGATAAGGACCATCTTCCAGTTCACACCATTACTGGATAAAGGAGACTAGGAGACTTATGACTAAGAACACTAGTGCTGTCACCATAGTAGTACTGATAGACATGATTACATTCGGGGATCGCGCGATGCGCGGACTATTGCGGACATAATATCGAAACCGCCGTGATAGACGCATGACCACGATCGAAGAGTTTATTGCTACGAACGCAGATGCAATCGCCAATATCTGTCCACGCAATACGCCGATTAGCATCGCCCCGATACTAAGTGCAATCATGATGACACTTGCAATATGCAGCAGGTCCTTACCTGCGTACACGCACTCTTCCGCCTCCCCATGAGTGGTCATTATCATTTACGACTTCTGATAGACATAAAGGTAACAGTTCCTGGCGAATAGTACCGGCTATCCAGGTCAAGGAGGCCGTACTCGAATCCGATCGCGAACGAGTCCGAGACATACTCACGGCTCAGCTTTTCCGGGCACGGCGCCCCCCCCACCGGGTTCGACCGAGAAACGGACGGCCGCGGTGCAACCCAGTCGCCGCCACCACCCTGATCGTTACCGCGTAGCGCAGGTCGAAGGCCGCTGCCGCCGCGAGCAGCGCGTGGAGCTCCTCGACGGTCGGCGCACGCACCGCTCGGGAGTGCCGGCGAGCCCCCAGCTCGGCAGGACCGTGTGGGCGACCGGGTTGTGGAGCTGGTTGCCGCTCCACTTGCGCGCCAGCTTGCACGCCCGGTGCAGCATCGACCGCACGTAGCGGACCGTCTTCCGACCGGCGCCCCTGGCCTTCATCTGGCGGAAGTAGTTCTCGACGTCGTAGGGGGTGAGCGTCGCGATCCTTCGCTTGCCGATCCCGCGTGCGCTGTGGCGCTTCCAGACATCCTCGTAGCGGCGCACCGTTACCGGGCTCAGGTCATCCCAGCCGTTCGCCCTCCAGCCGGCGATCGCGTCGTTGACGGTGGCGGCGGGGGACCACCGCCGTGCCGTCTCGTCGGGAACCACCTCTGGCTCGTCCTCCTGGGTGACGACGAGCCGGGCGAGCTCCCGCTCGGCCGCGCTTCGTGCCGTGGAAGAGCCGGCCGCGGTGACGAACGCGACCCGAGGCGTCACGCCCGAGGAAGGCACGCAGCTCGTCGGCGTCGGCGGCCTTGTCGGGCCGGCGCCGGATGCTCCCAGCCACCGCGGCCCCCTTGCCAGATCGGATCCCGGTCCCGACAACTGTTGGGACACCTGTTGGGACCACCCTTGGGCGAGTCAGAGGGCAAGGCCCGGCACTCCATCTGAGCTGGCGTTATGTGGAGCCCGAGGTGGGAATTGAACCCACGACCTGCGCATTACGAGTGCGCTGCTCTGCCGCTGAGCTACCCGGGCGGGAGGTGCCAGGCTAACCCATCGCCCCGGCACCGAGCTCTTGCCCCTCGTCGCCGGGCAGGGCTCCATTGGGCCGCTCCGGGCCCCTGAAGCGCGCCAAGACCCGGTAGGTGTTGGAACCGCCGAAGTGGCGGATGAAGGGAGCCAGGGCGTTGTCGGCGATCACGCTCACGGCGAGAAGTGGGGACACGAGGACGGCCAGGGTCTTGCGGGCAGCCCGCGCGCGACCGGCGTCCGGGGCGCGCCACGGCCGGTTGCTCGGCGGCGCGATGCGGCTGAGGAAGAGGTACGACCCGATGGTGAAGTCGATCGGCTGATGTGCCGGGCCGCGCTCGTGTGCGACGACCTCAAAACCTTGGCCAGCGAGGACCTGCTCGAGCACGTCCATCGGCATCAGATGCTGATGCTGGGGCTGGAACCATGGGATCCAGTACTTGCCGAGGAGGCGCCCAAATCGCGACTCCGGATCGGGCAGCTCGATGAGCAGGTGGCCCCCCGGTGCGAGCAGGACGGCTGCAGCCGCGAGCTCGGCAGCCGGCTCGCGGGTGTGCTCCAGGTAGTGGTGCATGCTGACGACGTCGTAGCGCCCGGAAAGCTCGGGGGCACGCTCGATGAGCTGGCCCCGCACGCCCTTGGTAACCCAGCCCCTCCGCTCCGCCTCTTCGATCGACTCGCTCATGTCGAGGCCGTCGAAGCGCGTCTCGGGCCAGGCCTCCCTCGCGACGAGACAGAAATGGCCGTGGCCCGCCCCGACATCTATCCACCGGCGCGGCGCCTGGCCGATCTGTTTGGCCATCGCCGAACGGCCCCGGTAGGAGCGCCCCGAGGCTCCGAAGATCGTCTCCATCGAGGCTTCCCCCAGGCCCTCGTAGAAGTCGCGGTAGTAGAAGTTCAATCCCTCGATGGAAAGGCGCGGGTTCTGGAAGATGTGCCCACATGCGGTGCAGCGGTCGAGGACAAAGTGCCCCGGCTTGTGCTGGATGAGATCCGGCGTGGCGAGCTGGCGCGTGAGGGCGTCTGAGCCGCACAGCGGGCACGTCGTCCGGGGCTGTTCGAAGAACGGCTCCGTCCCTCCGGCGAGGAGCTCGCCATAAACGGGACGCAGGGCCTCGGCTCCGTCCGCCTCCGTTTGCGGAGCCCAGCTCCCCAACACCGTCAGCACGAGGTACAACGGATTGAGGAGCCAGCGCAGCGGCGGCAGGACGAAGCGGTCCGGGGGCCGCAGGCGCGTCCCCCAGGTGACGACGGCGGGCTGCACGCAGAAACACGCGAGGGCGACGCCACCCCAGACGGGGAACAGCACGAGCCCGGTGGCGATGAGCGCGTACTGGGCAGCCGGCAGCAAATAAGCAAGCACTGACAGCGAACCGAGGGCAGATCGCAGGAATGCCTTGCGGCGGCTGAGGCGGACCGGTGGCGCGGCGACGCCGTCGACCACGGCGAGGTCGGTCGTTGTCGGGGCATAGCGCTTCAGCGTGCTGAGCACGCGGAAGTAGGTGATCTCGTCGAGCGGTGCGTCGAGATCGATTCCCGCAAGCGGCGCGGCCTTTACCCCGGTCGCCCGGTCGAGGACCGAGGTGTCGACGATCAGGGCGGCCCCCGCGCCCCGACCCGCGGCGAGACGGTTGGTCCGGTATGTCGCGGGGTTGACGCCACGCACGAGGTCATAGGCCGCCTCGACGCGGAGATCGGCGGGGACGATGTCGAGGACCTCGATCCCCTGGGCGCGCGCGTAGGCCTGCGCGGCCTGCAGAGCCGCGCCGGGCACGCGTGTGCCGCCGGTGACGAGCAGGCGGTAGGAGGAATCGGCAGGTTCGGCACTCGCGGGCGCCACCGCGAGGCGCCCGACGCGCAAGCGGAGGCGCAAGCCGTTCAACAGATAGATGCATCCGAGTCCGATCCAGATCCAACCCCATCCGGGCATCAGGATCAGCCCTCCTGCGCCAACGGCGCACCATGCGCCTTTGCGGCAACGGCCTCGAGAAGGTCGGCCGCCGCGACAGCCCCGCCGGCCCGGGCGAACGATCCGGCGAGGCGCTTGGCGGCGTCCCGATAGGTCGGAACCTCCAAGACCGCGGCGAGTGCAGCATGCAGCTCGGCCGGGCGGATCCGACCGAAGCGCACGCGCACGCCCGCGCCTGCGCGCACGACTTCCTCGGCGATGATCCCCTGGTCATCACGGATGGGAGCGACGACGAGGGGAATCCCGTGTGCCAGAGCCTCGCACACCGTGTTGTTGCCACCGTGAGTGACAACTGCGTCAAGGTG
Source organism: Actinomycetes bacterium (assembly GCA_021851885.1). Taxonomy (GTDB): domain Bacteria; phylum Actinomycetota; class Acidimicrobiia; order Acidimicrobiales; family JAMCQF01; genus JAJZBS01. Next base: position 3,970 of record JAJZBS010000131.1, read on the forward strand.
CTCCAGCAAGGCGAGCTGAGGCACACGGGGGCGCACGACAACGTTGGCCGGCGGCATTCCCGTGCTCGCGGCGACGTCGTCCGGTGGGGCGACGAGGACATGGCTGCCCCCCAGGGCGCCGAGCGCCTCGCAGGCCGCTGCGTAGAAGCGCGAGCCGGCCGCGTCGTTGACCGTTCCGAGCGAGACCATGACCCGGGGGTGTGGTCCGAGCTGCTCCCAGGGGAAGTCGGGACCGTCGGGCCGCCCGCCGATGGCGGGCCCGACGAAGGCGACGGGGCTCGGCGCGTGAACCGGAACGCCGACGAGCTCCGCCGTCGTGAATGCGATGACGAGCTCGTCGGAGAACCGCAGGTCTCCCCGGGCGGCGTCTTCTACGGGGACGCCGCAAGAGACCTGGAGGTCGACGAGCTGCTGGCGGACCCACGCGCCGACCTTCGGGAGCGCCTCGAAAGGACCGACAAGCTCGGCCGGGGTCGTCGCCGAGGTGACCCAGGTCACGCCGGCACGGCGCGCCTCAAGGGCGCCGGCGACGGTCTGCTGGTCCGAGACGACGACATCGGGCCTAAGGGACACGATGGCATCGGCCACGTCGGCCACCGTCGCCCGCGCGAGCGGGACGAGGAAGTCCTCCCAGAGGAACTTGAGGGCGGCCGCTCCGCGCATGCCTGCCGTGCGGTGGCGCACCGCTCCCACCATCGCGTCGTCGATTGCCTCGCCTGCGACAAAGAGCTCCGCTCCCGGCGGAAGGAGCGGGCGCACGACGGGAGGGCCGGACCAGGCGACGACGTGGCCGCGGCGCGCGAGCTCAGCCCCGACGGCGACCGTCGGGTTGACGTGACCGGCGAGCGGGGGAACGACGAAGAGTATGCGCGCCATGCCTTGACCGGGTCGCCTTCGTCAGCCCCGCTGCTCGCTGTGCGCCGGGGCCGGGGCAGGACGGACGGGTTCGCGGTGGGTGGGTGCCGGTTGGCGATCAAGCCACGTGAAGACGATGTCGCGTAGCTGCGCCGGAGAGTCCATCATCACCGAATGCGACTGGTTCGGCAGAACGTGCAGTTCACAGGTGGGCAGTGCTTTGGCGAGATCGCGAGCCCAGCCGATCACATCCGAGCGGTCCCCGTAGATGGCAAGAACAGGACAGGTGATCGACGCGAGCTGTTCGTCGGTCAGCGACGGCGAGGCGAGAAGTTCGTCGACCATCGTCGTGCGATCAAGTAGGACTTCGCTGCGCCGGGCCATCCTCTTGAGCTTGCGCCCCCCGACCCGGTCCAGCCAGATCTGTGCTTCGTCGTTCTCGAGGACCATGCCGGCAAGCTCGAGACCGCCGGCCATCTTGTCCCGCCAACCGGCCACGGCGATGTGTGCCTCAACGAGGATCAACCCGGCGACACGATCGGGGTGGGCAAGGGCGCACTCGAGAGCCACGATGCCGCCAAAGCTGTTGCCGATCAAGTAGGCGGGCTCGGTCAAGCCCAAAGCGTCGAGCACGCCGATCAGGTCCTTTGCCTGGTTTTCGACGCTGTATCCGGTGGGCGGGCACTCCGACAGGCCGTGGCCGCGCAAGTCGTAGAGGCACACCCCGGCTCTCTGGGCCATGGCCGGCGCCATCGTGTAGTACCAGCTCGACAGGTTGTCCATCATGAGTCCGTGAATGAACACGACCGTCGGCGAGCCGGTGCTCAGGTGTTGGACGTGGATCCGCACCCCGTTGGCTGTTACCTCAGACATCGCAGTACTCCACCAAGAGTCGGTCGAGCATCTCGCCGCCTTCGACCGTGAGGGCGTGGCCACCCGGGATCGTCACTGTGTGCGCGCCGGGAAGCTTGTGCGCCAGGGCGGCGACGGCGTCACCAAACGGCGAGCTCTCCCCGGCGATGCACATCACGGGCACCGCAATCGAAGCAAGTTCGTCATCGGTGATCTGCCCAGCCACGCGTATGTCGGCGACGAGAGAGGTGGAGTCCGCGAGGGCGACCGCCGCGCTCTTGCGGCGAGGCCGCCGGGACCGGATGGCCTTGTTCACGACGTCTGTCCAGGAGATGGCGCCGGCATGTGCCGTGGCGTCGCTCACCCCGGGGATCGGATCACCCTCTGCGGGAGTGAAGGAGTCGACGAGGACGAGACGCGTGACGCGCCCAGGCCTGTCCACAGCAAAACGCAGAGCCACGACCCCCCCATAGGAGTGCCCGACGAGGGCGAAGGGCTCCAGGTCCCCGGTCAAAGCGTCCAAGTCGCCGGCCAGGGTGGCAAGGTCGTAGCCGCGCTCGGGGCGGTCGCTGAGGCCGTGGCCGCGCTGGTCGTAGCAGACGACGTGGTGGCGCCGGGCGAGCACGGGCGCGGCCCCCAGATACCACGAGGCGGCGCTGCCGGTGAAGAGCCCGTGCACCATCACGACGGGAGAGCCCGCGCCGAGGTGCTGGACGTGGAAGCGGAGCCCGCCGGCTACGACGTAAGGCACGCCAAGATCATCCCCACGAGCTGCCCGACCGTCAGACCCATGATCTCGTCTAGCTCCATCTCGGCGAGCCACCCGATGAAGTCGACCTTGTCGCCGAAGCGCTCCCGGACCCTCTCGGCGAGCGCCACGAACTCGATGCTCTCCATCTCGATGTCGTCGGCGAACGACGTCGCCATCGTGATGGGAATGCCTTCCAGATAGTCCTCGCCGATGACCTCCCCGACGAGGGTCGCCACAGCCGCCAGGATGGCGTCTTGCGTCCATGCGGCTTCTCCGGCCTGTCCCGGTGCCGTGTCAGTGTGCGCGGCCATGATCCTCCCTGCTATCTCCCGGCCCGCCCGTCGCGTCATCTTGCCCGGACGACCTACCCGATCCGCCGGCGGCGACGGGGCCTTCCTCGCCGGCCGGGGTCCACGCGACGACCATCGTGCCTTCCCGAGCCCAGCGGACGAGCCGGTCACGGACGACAAGCCGGTCGTTTCCGGCCTCGGTAAGGGCGAAATCCCGCATGCGCCCCTGCAGGCCTGTCTGATCCGCCTTGGCGACGGCTTCCTTTCCCGCCCACGCGACTGCCGTCCACTCGTCCCCGGTCAGCGTCTCAGGCCGGAGCTGCTGCTCGGCCGGACTCAGAGCCAGGTCGGTGAAGACCGCGTCGCGGGGAACGACGGTCTCGATGTCGATCCCCGGGACAACCCCCTCACGTACGTACGCAACGGCGACATCGTCGCGGTGCGCAATCGACACATGCAAGTCGGCCTCGAAGGGACCGGAAACGATCGGCTCGCCCGCCGGACCCGTCGCAACGCCGACTTGCACCGGGTGGAGGGGGCCGGCCCCCTGATCCCACAACCAGCGCCGGAGGGCGTCCTTCGCGGCGATGCGCCCGAGGAGCCACTGGCGCTGAGCGCGGGGGTTCTTGCCCGCGTACTCCTCGCGCTCGGCCTGGCCGAGGTAGCGACGCATCATGAGCTCGCGCGACGCCGCGTCCTTCCAGTGTTCCCGGACGACGACGTAGCCCCCGGGGCGGGATTCGCCGATCGTGTTCTGCTCCGGGTAGATCAGCACGGGCCATACGACGGCGTCGCTGTCGAAGCGCCGGTCCTCCCAGCCGGTCACCCGTGCCCACACTGCGCCGCCGGCGAGAAGGTCCATGTCGGCGACGACGCGCTTGGCCGACAGCTCGGTGATGCGGACCGTGCAGCCCAGATGGTCACCGACAGAAAGCGGGGGCCCGAAGAAGGCGATCGAGGCGATGGCGGTGGGCAAGGCGAGACGGTCGCGCTCCTCGCGGCTCATGACCCAGAAGCCCATGAGCTGGCCTGCGCCGTCGAGCAGCGCACCTGGCGCTGCAAGGTTGGTGATCACCCCGCGGATGCCGTCGTCGCCCATCAGGCCGAGCCGATCGACCGCACGATAGGCGGGGCCGTGGAATAGCCAGCGGTCCTCGTAGAGGTGCTCGGCGTCGACGGGCGCCTCATGGGCGCCTCCAAGCACCGTGTCCAAGGGTGTGGGCGGGGTCGCGAAGGCGTCCTGGAAGACGACGTCACAGCGCGCGTACCCGTCG
>JAJZBS010000132.1 GCA_021851885.1 Actinomycetes bacterium
CGATCGCCGAAAGCGAGAAGGTGATCTCTCCTGCCGAATAGCCGGTGCTCAAGGGTGAACCGTAGATGAGTCCGTTGAAGGTGAGAATTCCGGCACCGGCAATGGCGACGACGGACAGCCACGAAGCGACGGTGCGCCATGTCAAGCCGGCGCGCTTGGCGAACACCACGACTGCCGCAGCAGCGACGAGGATCTCGACGACATCGGTGTAGCGGATGAACGTCGCTCCAGCGAAGGCGACGAAGGCGGCGAGCCCGACGACGAGGCGCCGCCGTTGTGATGCGTCCGCGGCCAGCATCGCCCACAGCAGGGCTCCTGCGCCGGCCGCGACGAGGGATGCGTCGGTGAACGAGGGCATCGTCGCGCGCCAGGCAAAGGTGATCGCAGCTCCCGAGGTACAGAAGAGGAGGACGGCGAAGGTCCCTCCGTAGCGGCCGAGCCATTTGCGGGCACCGAAGAAGAGACCGATACAGGCAAGGCCTCCGTAGAACAACGGGGCGAGCCGAAAGATGCCGAGCATCGAGAAGATGACCGCGAAGAACGGATATCCGGGGTTCTTCTCACTTATCCAGTTCCCGTTCGCGAGGTGGGTCCACTGGATGATGCTCCGTCCACCGTCTCCGAGCGAGCGTGACAGAGCGTCGTACTGCGCCGTGGTCAAAGTCAGGTGGCCATGGCTGAGCGCCACGATCGACGCCTGGTAGGCGTAGTCGTCCGGCTCGAGGAACTGGCTGGCCTTCGTGAGAACGAGGACGCAAAGGGCTGCGAACCCCAGGACGGCGACGGCGATCTCTGCAAAGACCAGCCCGTGGTGACGTTCGCGGTCCTCAATGGGCGCTGGCGGAGGCCCAGGATGTGACGGCGGCGCATCCACACCACCACCGGTCGCCTCTCGGCGGGCTTGCACTGCGGCGCCAGACGGCTTCTCCTCCGTCTGGGGCGTGAAGACCATCGGTCAAGGATAGATAGCGCGTCTAGGAGCTCTCTGTGCTTTGCATGAGAGATCCCTGAGAAGGAATGTCGCCGGGCTGTCTTGTCCGGCAACTTCGCTGGACTCAGACGCGCATAGCCGCCATCGAGAGTTGAGCGGCTTCTGCGTCGAGCAGATCGCGCTTCATGCGGGACCCGAAGGCGTACTTCCCGACGTCGCCGCCGCTGCGGACGACCCGATGACATGGGATGACGACGGGTACCGGGTTGTGGCCCAGTGCTGTTCCCACCGCGCGGGCGGCACGCGGGCGGCCGACTTGACCGGCCAGCCAGGCGTAGCTGCGCACCTCTCCCGGTGGGATCGGGCGCGTTGCCTCGAGGACCTCACGGCAGAACGGCGTCAAGGCGACGGCGGCCCCGAGGTCGACGGGCACGCTCTCCCAGCATCCACTCGCCACCGCGCGGGCAAGCGCGCGCGGGAGGTCCCTTGATGCGACGGCCGTCCGGGCGCAGATGGTCAGGTGCAGACGGCCGAAGGCAGCGGCGTCTCCGGCGATCCAGTCAGCGGGGACGACGTGGGTGACGCCTCGTGGCCCGTAGGCGACGAAGAGGATCCCGACGGGGCTCGGAAGGCGGACGACAAGGTCGCCGCCGACGCCACTGGCTTCGGGGATATTGCCCGTGCTCGCGCGGGCGCCAAGACGGGTCTCGCCGCTCGCCGCCGTCACGAACGCGGTCATTCGGAATCGATCCACGCCGCGCCGTCCCAGCGGATCGTGCTGGTCCAGGCGGTGCCGTCCCAGTAGCGCTGGTGCTGGGGGTCCCCCTCCACGGGGTGCCAGCCCACAGGCCGCTCGGCGTCGGGCACGGCATCTCCGGCGGAAGCGGAAGACTCCGAGGTGCCGCCGCCTGCCGTGGGCGTTGTCTCCTGCCCGCCGGGAGCCGTTTCGGCTTGCGCAACTTCGTCGTCGCTCGTCAGCCGGCCCATGACGGTCTCGAACGACGGGAGGGAGCCGATCGCCGGCGCCTGTGACCCGGATCCCTGGAACGGTGGTGGTCCTGACTGCGTGGCGCCAAAAGGGACGCCTGGTTGACCCACCGGAGAGGACTCCGGGACACCGGTGCCGGTCGCCGGCACCGACCATGTGCCCACCGGCACGCTGCCCCAGCCAGTGCCCTGCGGTGCCCAGGGATCTCCCGCCATGGCTCCGGGTGCGGGTGCGGGTGCGAGGGCCAAAGAGCGCCGGGACCTGCGCACGGAGAAGAGAATGATCCCCACGACGATCAGGAGCACGCCGACTCCGATGCCTATGAGGATCCCAACGCCAAGGCCCGTGCTGGGCGGATCGATTCCCGACGACGGAACGGCGGCGTTCTCGCGAGCAGCGATCGCCGCCAGACGGCTCGATGACGACCCGAGGGCCGACGCCGACGACAGGGAGACGTACGTGAGGTTGACGAGAGTGTTGTTGCGGATGAACCAAATGGCATGCATCGTCATACCCGAACCGCTCGCACAGACGATCTCGGTGGATCCGGAAACCGACGGCACGCTCGCGGTGGATGAAACTGTGCCCGTCGCGGTGGCGCACTCCGCATCGGCTGCCGTCTTGGATCGCTGCCCGGGATTGGGGATCGTGTTCGGCATGCGGAAAATAAGGATGAGAAGGGCTTCCCCGGTGGTCGGCGAAGCCCATTCGCCTCCGGCAGAGGTGATGCGGGCGCCGAGAGACTTGGACAGGTTCGCGGTCAGGGAGCTCAGGCTGCTCTGGAGGGCGGAGGCGGGAGCCTTTATCCAACCGGGCTCGGGGTTCGAGATGATGTAGCGGTCGAGTGTCGGGCTTCCGGCCGCCCAGGCGTCCGGTGTCCCGGCACTTGCGATCAGGACGAGAGCCAATCCGACAGCGGCCGCACTCCGGGCGAGCGCGGAGACGACGGTCATCACGATCGGACGACGGACAGACATGCCAGCCACCTCCCCAAGGCGCTGTGAAGGGCAGCCCACCGCTGCCGCAAGCCAACCCTATAACGCCGGTACTCGACAGCGCCGCTTTGGCGGCCGCCCCGGCCGCTGGCGCCGAGGTCCGCGCTCCGAGGGGCAATCGATCTTCGTTCTGTGGGCGCGAAGTCGGCCCGCGCCCCTAGTTCCGGTACGTGAACGTGAGCGTGTACGGGGCGTTTGGTGGCTTCAGCATGGCAATGGCCTTGCCGTTCACCGAGACCGATACGACGGTCCCACCGGCGCCGATGACGACGGAGATATCGCCATTGGCCCGGAAGGTCTGGATCTGGCCTTGGGGCTGCAGCACGCCCGTGTAGACGGGTGCCGAGCTCGAAGAGGTCGTCACCTGGATCCACGTGGGCTGGGAGATGCCGATGTTGACGGCGAATTGACGCGTCGGAACCGCATACGTCGCCCCGCTCGGAGACGAGGTCAGCGAGTGGAAGTGGGGAATCGTCGTCGTCGTGGTTGTCATGGCGGACCCCGGGGAGGCGACGTGCGACCGGACGATGTGCAGATCTTGGAGCCACTGAGGGTGCCAGCGGTCGACAGCCAGTCCGGCACCCCCGACGATGAGGAGCGCAACGGTCAGGTACAAGGCGAAGCGCAGGGCGAGCGGGATCCGACGCCGTTTGCGGTAGACGAGGGGAGCCCCATCTCTTTTCGCTCGCCGCGGGTCGCCCGGGCCGCTGACGATGGGCACCTGCGAGGTCATTGTCAGGATGTCGTGCACCCCCGTCGGCGCGTCCGAGGAGAACCACGGGCTGGCCATTGCCGGCACAGGCGGCGCCTCAAGAGCCGCCGACCCCCCGCCGCGGTGGGCGGCCGCCTCGATCGGTGACGCGGGACGTGCCGGAGCCACATTCGGCATCAAGGGACCCGCCACGGCGCCCGTCATCCATGTCGCATCCGGATCCCGTTGTGGTGCAGCTGCAACCGCCGGCCCGCCATGGAGCGCGGCACCCGTCGGCATATGTGGGCCTACCTGACCGTCGCGCGTCAGTCCGCCCGTCACCGGCGCGGCGGCGGGCCAAACGTCGAGCATCGCGAGGGCGAGGTTGTCGCCGTCGAGCCCGAGGTAGGTGGCGTATCGGCGCAACCCGGCGAGGATCATGACCTGATCCCCGTAACCGAGGACGTGCCCCGTCTCGATGGCCTCAAGGCAGCCGAGGGTGACACCGGTCGCCGTGTTGACGGTGAGCAAGGAGGTGCCGATCTCCTCGCGCGTCGCTCTGAGGAGCGTCCCGATGCCGACCGGTGTGGACGGGAGAGGCGTCCTGTCCCTCCGTGCGGAGCCCTTGTGCCGCGCTCGCAATGGTCCTCCTTGAGCGGCCAATTTTACTGCGGGAGCCCCGCTCGAGGACAGAGTAGGCGTCCGCGGCGCTCGACGTGTGGGGCACGATGCGTAACAACTGGGCGAACGAGTCGTAACATCCCGGTATGTCCCCGGCACCTCAAACACCTGGCGGCGCCCCGCCCACCCCACCCCACCCCTTGTCCCTCGGCTCCGTGCGCTCACGCCGGGAGGTGCTCGCGGCCGGCCTGACCGGGGCGGCGGGCATCGCGGCCGGCGCGTTCCTCGCGGCATGCGGCGGCAGCGTCTCCAAAGCGGTCCAGACGGCGCCTGCCGGCTCCGACCTCGGCGCCATCGAGCACGTCGTCTTCCTCATGCAGGAGAACCGCTCCTTCGACCACTACTTCGGCGCGTACCCGGGCGTGCGCGGCTTCGACGACCCGCGGGCCATCAAGGGCGTCTTCGCGCAGGCATGGCCCGGCGCGCCCGCGGCAGCCGCCGGCAAGCTGCTGCCCTTCCATCTCGACACGGCGACCCAAGACGCCGAGTGCACGACGGACCTCTCGCACGCCTGGGGGGCGCAGCACGACAGCTGGGACAAGGGGAAGATGGACGCCTTCGTGAAAACCCATGTCGCGGCCTCCGTCGACGGCCCGACGGCCGGTATCTTGACCATGGGCTACTACGAGCGCCAGGACCTCCCGTTCCACTGGGCTCTCGCCGACGCCTTCACCATCTGCGACGGCTATCACTGCTCGGTCCTAGGCCCGACCCACCCCAACCGCCTGTACGCGCTGTCGGCCACCTTGGATCCCGCCGGGCACGCCGGCGGACCTGTCCTCATCACGAACCAGGACAACGGCGCCAAGTTCAGCGTCTCGTGGGAGACGATGCCCGAGCGCCTCGAGGACAAAGGCGTCTCGTGGAAGGTCTACAACCCCCCGAACCCCGCCTACGGACCCGCGAGCACCCACTCCATGCTCCTGTCCAACAACATCCTCCTGTACTTCCGCCAGTACTCGAGCCCCTCGTCGCCCCTCTACAAGAAGGCGTTCACGCCGACCTTCCCGAACGACTTCGCCGCAGACGTGAAGAGTGACAGCCTTCCCCAGGTGTCGTGGCTGATCCCCCCCATCGGCTACGACGAGCACCCCCCGGCACCCCCGGCCCGCGGGGCCTGGTTCATCGATCAGGCGCTCAGTGCCCTCGTCGCCAACCCCAAGGTGTGGGCGAAGACCGCCCTGTTCGTCATGTACGACGAGAACGACGGCCTCTTCGACCACGTTCCCCCGCCGTCCGCACCGGCGGGGACGGCCGGCGAGTACGTGTCCGCCTCGCCTCTGCCCGCAGACGCCTCGGGGATCGCCGGTCCGATCGGGCTTGGGTTCCGCGTGCCGATGCTGGTGGTCTCCCCGTTCAGCCGCGGCGGATGGGTCTGCTCGGACACCTTCGACCACACTTCCCAGCTGCGTTTCCTCGAGACCCGGTTCGGCGTCGACGTACCGAACCTGTCGGCGTGGCGCCGCGGCGTCACGGGCGACTTGACGACCACCCTGCACCTCGGCAGCGCGGACACCTCGACGCCGAGCCTTCCCGGGACGTCCCAGAACCCGCCCGTCCTCGCCCGCGAGTGCAAGCCCCTCCAGCTCTCGGAGCTGAACGTGGCGATGCCCCAGTACCCGGTTCCCCTGCCGCAGACGATGCCGAGGCAGGCCGCAGGTTCGCGTCGGCACACTCCCCGATGACCGGAGGGGCGGCACGCGACCGTCGTGGGCGAGGGGGGACTTGAACCCCCACGAGGTTGCCCTCACAGGAACCTGAATCCTGCGCGTCTGCCAATTCCGCCACTCGCCCGTAGCAGTTGGGGCAAGACAATACTCCCCCTGGTCACCCACCTGATCTCCCGCCCGCCCCGGCGCCGGCGGCCCGCTCGAAGGCCCAAGAGCGCGTGACCTGGGGTTCCGTGCGGTGAACGCTTGGCTCCGAGTTCCCCAGTGAGCACCTGAGCCCCGGGTGGCTGGGTAGGCTGAAAGGCCAAGATGGTACTTCAGCAGTTCGAGAATGGGCTCGAGCGGCTCGTCGAGGGGGTGTTCGCGAGGATGTTCCGGAGTGGGCTCCAGCCGGTGGAGATCGGCCGCCGCCTCACGCGAGAGATGGATCTGCGCCGGAGCATGGGGCCGCGTGGGGCGATGGCCCCCAACGTCTTCCTCGTGACGCTGTCCCACAAAGACGCCGATCGTTTCGCCCCGTTTGCCGACGCGCTCGTGCGGGAGCTGGCTGAGGTCGCACGCGACCACGCGCGCTCGGAGGACTACGAGCTCGTCGGTCCGGTCTCCGTCACCATCGAGACGAGCTCCCGGTTTGCCGCGGGGACGTTCTCTCTGACGAGCGAGATGGACGACGGGGGTTCGGCCGTGCCCTACGCGGCCCTCGTGCTGCCCGACGGTGCCCGGGTCGTCATCGGTGAAGAGCCGTCCGTGATCGGGCGTCTTCCCGCCTGTGCGGTCAGCCTGTCCGATCCGAACGTGAGCCGCCATCACGCCGAGCTCCGCTGGGAGGACGGCGCCGTCGTCCTGTCCGACCTCGGGTCGACGAACGGCACGCGGGTCAACGGCGTTGCCGTTCGGCGCCAGCGGCTACTTGACGGGGACGAGGTCGCAGTCGGGACGACGGTGTTGCACTTCGAGACATCCTGACCGCCTCCGGCAGATGTCTCCCGAGCTTCTCAACACTCTCAAGTACTTCCTCATCGCCCTGATCTGGCTGTTCTTCCTGCGTGTCCTCCGGGCGGTCTACGTCGAGGTGCGCCCTCCCAAGCCGGCGCGCCGGGACCGCCGTGAGGTCATCGAAGCCGTCCCCGCGTCGACGCCTCGCCGCCGCCGGTTCCGTATCGAAGCACTCGAACCGGCGGGGCTCAAAGGAAGGGTCTACGAGGTCGGCGAGGAGACGACGATCGGCCGGGCTTCCGGATGCGGGGTTGCCGTCGACCACGACGCCTTCGTCTCGAACCTCCACGCTCGCCTCTTTCTACGCGAGGGGGGCCTCTGGGTCGAGGACCTCGGGTCGACGAACGGGACCTTCCTCAACGCGCAGCGGCTGGCCTCGCCCGCACCTCTCCACAAGGGAGATCTCCTCCAGGTGGGGGGCGCCGTGTTCGAGGTGATCCGGTGACCGATGTCCGCTCGGCGTCGGCGACCGACGTCGGCGCGCAGCGCGCCGTCAACCAGGACCGTGTCTACAACGTGGCTCCACTGTTCGCCGTCGCCGACGGCATGGGGGGCCACGTTGGCGGCGAAGTCGCGGCGCACACCGCGATCGAGGCCCTTGCCGCCGCCTTCTCGGCGCCGGACGCGCCCGTCACGCTTGTCGCCCTCGTCGAGGCGATGCGCGCCGCGAACGCGGCCGTTTGGGACCGCTCGCGTGAAGACGAAGACCTGCGTGGCATGGGCACGACGCTGACTGCCGCTGTCTTGCTTCCGGCGGGCGACGTCGCAGCACCGGGCGGTCCCGACGGCAAGGACCGTGCCCAAATGGCGCTCGCCAACGTCGGCGACTCACGCTCGTACCTACTGCGCGACGGAGCCCTGA
>JAJZBS010000016.1 GCA_021851885.1 Actinomycetes bacterium
GAAAAAAGTCTGCTTCGGGCACAAAAGCCCGGGACCAGGGACGATGGCCCTCAGGAAGCGCTCGGCAAGGCCCCGAAACGGCGTCAGGAAGCGCTCAGGAAGCGCTCAGATCCATGGGAAGGGTGTGAGGACCATCGCCGCTTCCGCGTCGCTCGCCGTCGTCGGCATCGCCGTCGTCACGGGTGGTGTCGCGCGCCGGCTCTTGCCACGCACGCGACAGCGCCCGGCGACCGGCTCGGGTGGCCACCAGGCTCGCGAGGCCCGCGCCGCCACGGGGGCGTCTCGAAGCCGGGGCGCGACAGCGAATCCGGCTGGGCTCCCGGCAGCACGGCGGTGCCGAGACGACGAGCTCCCACCGGACCCCGCTGGCGACCGCGTGCTCGGCGTCCCGCCCGTCGCCGCATCCCTCTCCCGACCCGGGCGCCCGAGCGGAGGGACGTCGCCCTGCGGCCCGCTCTACGGTGTGTGCCGCGCAGGAAGCTGCGCACCATGCCGGGTGCGGGAAGCCGATGCGCTGGGGCCGAGGCCGCCTTCACGAGTCCGGGAAGCCGGCAGCGAACGTGACCTTCCCCGGGTGGCGGCCGCAGCCGCCTCTCCCGCCGGATCGGTGAGAAGGCGTACCAGTGACCCCCCGTCGAGGATGCACCCAGGCCGTCCACTACGGCCAACGACGACCACGCCCGCGAGGATGGCAGGCACCTTGCCCGTCTCAAGCGCTGCGCCGCCGACGGACCTTGCGGGCAGCCTCACGGACCGCGGTCACGGCCACGCTTTCGAGAGAACCGGGGCGAACGATGACACACGCCGAGGCACGGAGATGACCACCATGGATGACACGAATCCCACGTGGTCCGAACGACCGGCCTTCGAGACCAGGCGCACTCACGGGCACCCCCTGGAATGCAATCGGGACGATCCCCCACCCCGGCAAGTGCCGCCCAGCTCGCATGCCAGACCAAGGAGATTCATGATGGGCACGACCGACACGGCCGCTGCGAGTGCTGGAAGGGACCAGGACCCTGGGTCCGATGCGAGACGACCTTCGGGTTCGGGGCGCATCGCCCTGAGCGTCGAGGAAGTCCCCCGGCTCCTCGGTCACTGGAAATCGCTCGCCTACGGGATGGTCGCCTGCGGCGAGATCCTGGCGATCCGCTTCGACAGACTCCTCGCCGGCCCGCCGACCGCGATCGAGAACACGCCACACGCCGTTGTTCCTCGTCATGGCCGCTACGCGAAGGGAGGTCCAGCGCATGTCGTCACCCGGACCTGACCGGAAACCTCAATCTGCGCGGCAATGGGACGCGTGGCCCATCATGCCCCTTCTGCTCACCGTCAACCAGGCGGCCGACTTACTCGGCATGGGCCGCTCGACCCTGTACGAACTGCTCGACGCCGGGGAGCTGCGGTCGGTGAAGCGAGGCGCCAGCCGCCGCATCCCGCTCAAAGAGGTCGACCGGTACATCGACCGCCTGCTGGACCGCCAGAACCACGAGCGCGAGCGGGCTCCCGGTGTCCCATCGGCTTCGTAAGCTTGTCGCGGCCCGACTGGCAAGGAACGAGCGTAAGGAACGAGCTTCACCCCGCGAGAGGACGATCGATGGCACATATCAAGCGTCGCCGGACGAAGGAGGGCGAGTGGCGGTACGAGGTGCGGTGGCGTGCCGGACTCCGTGAACGATCCAAGCGATTCGCCCGGCGCAAGGACGCCGACGCCTATCGGGCCAAGGTCGAAGCAGAGGAGCTGGTTGGACTGGTTGCCGATCCGCGGACCGGCAAGGCCACCCTTGAGACCTACGCGGCCGGCTGGCTGGAAGCTCGTGTGGTCAAAGGCCGGCCCCTGTCCCCGTCGACACGTTACGGGTACGAGCGGCTGCTCGCCCGCAACATCCTGCCCCATCTCGGAATGCTGCCCCTCAGGGCCGTCACCCCAGAGCGCGTGCGGAGCTGGTACGGCGCCGTCACCGTAAGAGCCGGACACGACCAGGCCGCGAAGAGCTACCGGCTGCTGAGTGCCATCCTCAACACGGCGGTCAGCGACGAACGCATCGCCCGCAACCCGTGCCGCATCAGGGGCGGCGGCGCCGAAACCGCTCCGGAGCGCCCGATGCCGACGACCGCCGAAGTTCTCGCCCTCGTCGAGGCCATGCCCGACCGCTACCGGCTGGTCCTCGTCCTCGCCGGGCTCGGTGGGCTCAGGATGGGCGAGATCCTTGGGCTCCGTCTCGCTGATGTGGACACGTTGCGCTCCGTTGTCCGTATCCGCCAGACAGCCCAGGAGATCCCCGGCCTCGGGCGCATCGTCAAGGACCCGAAATCCGGCGCTGGCCGTCGGACAGTGCTCCTCCCGAAGCAGGCGATGGAGGCTGTTGCAGCCCACCTCGCGGTCTACGGTTGCGCCGCGAGCGGCGAACTGATCACCGATCCGGAGGGCGGTCCGGCGCGTCGGGCGCGTCTCTCGACCTCCTGGAAAGCTGCGAAGGCCACCGTTGGCGTCGATCCTGAAATGCGTCCACATGACCTCCGTCACCACGCAGCCACGCTCATGGCGCAGATGCCGGGAATCACAACCAAAGAGCTGATGGCTCGCCTTGGTCACTCGTCACCCCGCGCAGCCTTGCTTTACCAGCACGCCACCGCGGAACGCGACCGTCAGGTCGCAGCATTTCTCGACACACATCTCGACGCGATAACCCCTGCGAAGCCACGCGTCACCGCGTTTGCGGGAGCCGAAGGTTCGTAGTTCGCGCGGGCCATGCTTAGCACGCCTGGGGGCCTGTTGAGCGAACGAGCCGTCGATGCCCGGCGCGTCCATGCGGTGCGCGGCTCCGGCGTTAGCGGCCCAAGGTGCGTACGACGCACCCGCGGGGAAGAACACCCGCATGCACAGTGCCACCAACAGGTCTTGCTGCGACCTCCGTCGGCTCGCCGCAGTAGCGTTCGGCCGTGGCCGGGACCGGGAACACGCCGGATGAGTGCGACGACAAGGCCGAGCGCCGTGCCGCGCAGGATCTGATCGGCGTCTATCACCAGACGCAGCTACGCGCCCTGCTGGAGCGCGTCCGCGCCGGGTTCGCTCAACTGGATGCCGGCGAGATCGACGAGTTCGGCCTCGATGAGCTCATCCACCACTACAAGCGCTCCGCCACCGAGCTCTGGAAGTTCTGCGGCTCGTCGGGAGGCCAGTGGCTCCAAGCCGCCCGGATGCTCAGCTACCTGCGAGACCAGGGCGAGGAGCCCGATTGGTGGAACGCGGGCGCACCCCGGCGCGACAGGTCGTCCTGATTCGGATACGCGTTCCGGCTCAGCACTATCCGCCGCGACGGCGGACCGAACGACGGGACCGACCCTGTGGTCCCCCGTCCCGCCACACCACGGAGCCATCTATGCACAGGTGTTGGCCCCAGTGCACCTGCTGATCGAGGTCGCCGCGCTCCCCTCGATCGGTTCCAGCGGGCGCGTTCGACGGCAACAACCGCCCTCACCGGCCCACGCCGGAACGCGATATGTCGCCCGTCGATTCCCGGATCAGACCGGCTTGAGAAGGGCTGGACGTGAGATCTCCCGCGGGTTTTTCGCGGGTTTTTGGTGAGCACCGCCCTCCCGGTCAGCGACCATATATAGCCTCTGACTTGGGTATATACCCTCGAGGCGGCGACCGGAATCGAACCGGTGTACGGGGCTTTGCAGGCCCCTGCCTAAACCACTCGGCCACGCCGCCGTGGCCGAAACCCTACAGTCCGCCGACGGGGTCTTCCGCCAACCGGGAGGGGGTCAGGACCCGACCGCCTTCGCCGGTCTCGCCGGCTGCGCGGCCTCGCCCGTGGGGAGCTGGGCCTCGCGCGGCACCCCGACAGGCTTCTCCTCGTGGATGTACTTGCCGCCGCGCATCCAGGATGCCGCGGCAGCCACAAGGCATGCTCCGGCCGCGAAATCGAACGTCTCGTGCAACCCGCTGTCGAAGGGGCCGCTGATCAGCTTCGGGAAGAAGCTGCGGCCGGTGACGTAGAGGGCACGGGCGTGTGGCATGTGGGCGAGGCTGTGCCCGAGCAGGCTCTGCATGGGGTTGTAGCCGAGGAAGGCAGCGAAGAGGCTGCCGACCGCGGGCAGGTGCGACGCCCGTTGTGCGGTGGCCACAGGCACTTGCTGGGCGACGAGACCTTGGTAGAGGGCGTGGGGAAGGCTCGACGACAGACCGACGATGATCAGCGTGAAGAAGACCCCGATCGAAAGGACCATCGCCGTGCTCTGTCCCGTGTTCAGCATCCCGGCACCGGAGCCTCTCTGGTTTGCCGGAAGGCTGTTCATGACACCGGCCTGGTTGGGCGCCGCGAACACGCCCATGCCGAGCCCCACCAAGAAGATGAGAAGGGCGAAGAAGACGTAGGTGAAGTCGACGGGCAGGGCGTCGAGCAGGAAGAACCCCGCGGCAGCGATGAGCATGCCACCGGTCGCGAAGGGCCGCGCACCGAAGTGGTCGGACAAATAACCAGACACCGGTCCCGCGACGAGAAAACCGGCCGTCAGCGGGAGCATGTAAATGCCCGCCCATAGAGGAGTCTGCGAGAAGGCATACCCGTGCAGCGGGAGCCAGATCCCCTGGAGCCAGATGATCAGGATGAACATCATCCCTCCCCTGCCGATGGCAGAGAGAAACGCCGCCGCGTTGCCGGCCGAGAACGCCCGGATGCGGAAGAGGGGGAGGCGGAACATCGGGTTCGCCACCTTCATCTCGATGACACAGAAGGCGATGAGGAGAACGACTCCACCGCCGATCGCCCCGAGCACGTCGGGATTCGTCCACCCCATCGTGTGCCCACCGTAGGGAAGGAGGCCGTAGGTGATCCCGTAGAGGAGGCCGACGAGCCCGGCCGCAAAGGTGATGTTGCCCCACCAGTCGATCTTGGCGGGGTGCCGCACGCCTCGCTCCTCCAGCTTCAGGTATGCCCAGATCGTTCCGAACAGACCGATCGGCACCGAGACGAGGAAGACGAGTCGCCAGTCGAGAGGGCCAAGCACGCCACCGAGGACGAGCCCGATGAAAGATCCGGAAATACCGGCGACCATGTTGACGCCGAGGGCAAGACCGCGCTGGTGGGTGGGAAAGGCGTCGGTCAGGATCGCGGCCGAGTTCGCCATGAGGAAGGCTGCGCCGAGGCCCTGGCCGACGCGCATGAGGATCATGTACAGAGCGGCGTGGGGGCCCTGCATCCACGATACCGACAACATGACCGAGAAAAGGGTGAAGACGGCAAAGCCGATGTTGTACATCTTGACTCGACCGAACATGTCCCCCAGCCGGCCCAGGCTTACGACGAGTACCGCCATGACGACCATGAACCCCATGAGCATCCAGAGCAGATAGCTCGTATTGCCGGGAACCAGAGGGTTCAGGTGGATCCCGCGAAAGATATTCGGCAGCGCGATGAGGATGATCGACTGGTTGATCATCGCCATCAGGACGCCAAGCGTCGTGTTGGACAGTGCCACCCATTTGTAGCGGTCCGGGTGAGTACTCTTGCTCACTTCGCGCGTCTCCGTCCTCGTGCCATCTCGCTTTCCAGCTCGGCTACCCGTGCCCGCAGACGGTCGGCTTTCTGGGCGCGCTCCCGGCGGAATGCGCGAACGCGGGCGAGCGTATCGTCGAGGCGGGCAAGAAGCGTGTCGTTGGCCTCGATCGCCTCCGACAGGAGTTCCAGCTGGCGCGCCGGCCGCATGTCGGCCCTGTACGCGCTCCGCACCCGGTCCAGAATGTCCTCCGTCTCGAGCACGACGCGGATCTCCGACAACGAGAAACCCAAGAGCTCTTGCAGCTCCTTGATGCGCGCCGCACGCTTGACGTCTTCGTCACCGTAGAGGCGCTCCCCGCCTTCACTCATGCCGCTCGGAAGCAGCAGACCGATCTCCTGCCAGTACCGAAGCGTGCGGGTCGTTACCCCGCACGCCCGCGCTGCTACTCCGATGCGCTGGGACACCGCCGCGCACTCTGACCCGACACCGTCCGGAGATTCGGTTCGAGCTGTCATGCTCCACTCTGCGCTTGGCCAAGGACGACTTCCTCGGCCCCCGCCAGGGCCATGTCGTGTTGCGATTGTCCTCGTGATCCCTGGTAAACGTAGCGGCCGCCACGCAACCACGACGCTGCAGCCGCTACCAGGCAGGCGATGATCGAGAAATCGAAGGCCGCGCGCAGGCCATTCTTGAACGGCGCCGAGATCAGCCCCGGGAAGAAGCTGCGACCGGTGACGACCGCCCGGCTGGCCGCTGGCAAGTGCGCCACGACCGATGCCCCAAGGAGATGCTGAACCGGGCTATAGCCAAGGAACGCCGCAAACAACGTCGACACCGGGGGCAGGTGCGCAGCACGGTACGCGGCTGCCGCGGGAACGTGCTGCGCCACGAGACCATGGTAGAGGGCCCCAGGGAGTGTCGCAGCGAGACCGACAATCATGAGGGTGAAGAAGACTCCGATCGACAGCACCTGTGCAGCGTTCTGAAAGGTCGAGTTCATCCCAGAGCCGACACCACGGTGCTCGGGCGGGAGGCTGTTCATCACACCTGCCCGGTTCGGGGCCGCGAATGCGCCCATCGCCAATCCGTTCAGGAGCAAGAGCAGCGAGAAGGGGACATAGCCGAAGTTGACGGGCAGTAGTTCGAGCAACGCAAAAGACAAGGCGGCAAGCAGCATGCCCCCGGACGCGAACGGACGCGATCCGAAGCGGTCCGAGAGGATTCCCGAGGCCGGTCCCGCCAAGATGAAACCGGCCGTCAACGGCAGCATGTAGATACCCGCCCACAAGGGTGTGCGCGCGAAGTCATAGCCGTGCATCGGGAGCCAGATCCCCTGGAGCCAGATGATCAGCATGAACATGAGCCCGCCCCGGCCGATCGAGGCCAAGAGCGTCGAGAGACTGCCGGCCGTGAAGGCCCGGATACGGAACAAGCCGAGGCGGAACATGGGCTCGCGCACCCGCGGCTCGATGAAGGCGAAGGCGACCATGAGCCCGACTCCCCCGGCCAGACAGCTGAGGACAAAGGGACTCTGCCAGCCCATGGTGCTCCCGCCGTAGGGCTGGATCCCGTACGTGATGCCCACCATGATGGCAACTAGGCCGATTGCGAAGACCAGGTTCCCCCACCAGTCGACATGGGCGTTCTTGCGACGCTGCCCCACCTCGTGCAGTTTCAGGTACGCCCACACCGTCCCGAACAGACCGATCGGCACCGACACGAGGAAGATGAGCCGCCACTCGATCGGAGCAAGGACTCCGCCAAGCACCAGTCCAATGAACGAACCGGCCAGACCCGCTATCTGATTGATCCCGAGGGCCATACCGCGCTGGTTCTCCGGGAAGGCGTCGGTCAGGATGGCAGCCGAGTTGGCAATGAGGAACGCGGCGCCAACTCCCTGGAACACGCGCATCACGACGAGGTAGATCGCTGCCGCCTTCCCCGACATCCACGTGATCGTCAGGAGCAGCGAGAAGAACGTGTAGATCGCGAATCCAAGGTTGTACATCCGCACCCGGCCGAACATGTCCCCCAGCCGGCCAAGGCCGACCACGAGAACGCTCGACACGATCATGAAGCTCAAGATCATCCAAAGCAGGTAGAAGCTGTTGCCAGGCTGAAGTGGGTTGATGTGAATGCCACGGAAGATGTCGGGCAAGGCGATGAGCATGATCGTCGAATCGAGCACGGCCATGAGCACGCCGAGAGTCGTGTTCGAAAGAGCGATCCACTTGTACCGTTCGCTTCGCACCGCCTGTTCCTCGCCACCACGACCGGCTCGATCCTGTGCCTCCGGGGCAACGGAATCGGCACGATGGCGTCGGGTGAGGTGCACGGCGTCGGCAAATCTACCCATACCTTCACGTTAACGTCAAAGAATCCTCCTTCGTTCCCCTCCCGGCCGGCCGAGGCCGGGAGGCCGCAGGCAGACGGCGGGACCGGGCGGAGCGGGACGAGGGCCCCCTCCGGCGAGCGGCATGCTTGAATCGCGTATGTGCGAATCGGTCTCGTGGCCCCGCCGTGGAATCCGATCCCCCCGCCGCTGTACGGGGGGATCGAGCTAGTCGTCGACCTACTCGCCCGTGGCTTCCAGAAAGCCGGGCACGACGTCATCCTTTTTACGACTGGAGACTCGACGTGTCCGGTCCCGATGAAGTGGGCGCTCGCCGAGTCCGAAGGGATGCGCATCGGAATGGCCGTTCCCGAGATCCGGCACGTCCTCCACGCCTACGAGGTCGTCCGCGACTGCGACATCGTCCACGACCACACGGTCGTCGGCCCCGTCTATGCCGAGCGGTTCTCTGGCCTCCCCGTCATGACGACGATCCACGGCCCGTTCAACGAGGAGCTACACGACCTGTACAGGGCCGTCACACCCCGTGTCCACCTCGTATGCATCTCCGAGAGCCAGCGCCGGAGCGCGCCGGACGTGCCCGTTGCCCGGGTGATCCACCATGGGATCGACGCGCGCGATTTCCCTATGGGGAATGGCGACGGTGGCTACTGCTTGTTCCTAGGCCGCATCGCCCCCGACAAGGGTGCCCACCGCGCCATCGCCGTGGCCAAGGCTGCCGGTATGCCCATCATCCTCGCCGGAAAGATGCGCGAACCCTGGGAGTGGAGCTACTTCCGCCAACACGTCGAGCCACAGCTCGGGCCGGGAGTCGAGTATCTGGGGGAGGTCGACCATGCACGCAAGCTCGATCTCCTCGGGGGTGCAAAGGCGCTGCTCTTCCCGATCCGGTGGCCGGAGCCTTTTGGCCTCGTCATGCTCGAATCGATGGCCTGCGGGACCCCGGTTCTCGCCTTCCCCGAAGGCGCTGCCCCCGAGGTCGTCGACGACGGCAGGACTGGCTTCATCTGCGCCGACGAGGAGGAAATGGCCCAAGCACTGTTGCGAGTCGCCACGATCGATCGTGCGTCATGCCGCAAAGTCACCGAGGGGTACTTCTCCGCCGATCGCATGGTCGCCGACCATCTCGACCTCTTCACAAAGATCCTGGACGACAGCTGACGCGCAAACGTAGCTGCGACTCTCCGCCTCCGGCCACAGCCGGTCTACGGGAGCTGCTGGCTCAGCTCTTGCGCAAGACGCGCACGATCACCCAGGTCACTGCCAGGACGACCGCGGCGACAACCACCACCCGCAGCAGCCAGAGGAGGATCCCCACGACCGCGTTGAAGATCCAGAGCCCGAGGGCTGCAGCGGCGATGACCCCGATGCCCACCGCCATGTAGTGGAAAGGGCGGATGCCCGACTTGCTTCCTCCGGGGACCACGTCCTCGGATTTGCTGCGAATCACAGGGCCAGGATACTCCCTCCTCGGGCACTTTCCATGCCCCCCCCACGACTGGGGGCGTGCACCTTCCCCGTGCGTTGCACGACGCGGACGGTGCTATTTTCATGGCGCGGGCCGTTGGCGCAGTTGGTAGCGCACTTGCATGACGCGCAAGGGGTCAGAGGTTCGAGTCCTCTACGGCCCACGCCATAAGCCCAGGTAGACGGACATGTCGGATCGGATGGCGATGAGCACCTCGGTTGACCGCCTAACGGTCCGCCTAACGGCTCGAGGGCGAGGCGCCGGGGCTAGCAGGACACGATCAACGCCGCGAAAGCGGCCCGCCTCCGGGATCTCTATTTGCCACTCGCCCATGCCGCGCTGTTGCTCGGGGCCGTTGTGGCATCGATGTCTTTCGTGAGGGAAGGTGACACCGCGGAGGAGCGCGACCGCCGCAATGACCAGAAGATTCAGGGAAGCGTTCGCGGCGTGTGAAGAGGTTGCCGGGCGCCCGAGGCGCTCTCGTTCAGCGGGTCAGTGGTGGATTCTGACCCAGCCACCTAGGTGAGAGCACCGCCCGGATTGCGGGCGGCTCCGTAGTTGAGGCGGAACATGCTCGCCCTTATCGTAAATCAGTTACGATACCGGCCCAGCGATGTGAGGGGTCGAGGAGGGGCGAATGGGCGCACTCGGATATGAGGCGGAAACAACCGGGGGGAGGCGTCCGCCTCGGCGCACTGCCGTCCTCGCGGCGTTGCTGGCCGTCTCCTCGATCGCACCGATCGCGGTAGCGGTCTCGGCGGCACCCGCGGGCGCCGCCACCGGGAAGGTCGCGGTCCGCGCGATCGGCACTGCCCCGTACGTGCCGAATGGCGCTCGGGTCCTCGGAGCCGTTCCGGCAACGACACGCATCCGCTTCGACGTCGTCCTGCGCCCACGGGACCCGGCATCGCTCCAGGCCTTCGTCAACGCCGTGTCCACGCCGGGCTCTCCCGAATACCGTCACTACCTTGCCCCCGGCCGGTTCGGCCACGTCTTCGGACCCCAGCCCGGGACGATCACGGCCTTGCGCGCCTGGCTCCGATCGACCGGTCTCGACCCGGGTCCGACGACCGTCGACGGTCTCACCGTTCCCGTCGTCGCCACCGCAGCTTCCATAGAGGGCGCACTCGGGCTCCACCTCAACCGTTACAAGCTCGCGTCGGGTCGCACGGCATTTGCGAACACGACTGCGCCACACCTGCCGGCCGCGCTCGCCGGAGCCCTCGCAACCGTCCTCGGTCTCGACAACCTGCATCTCTCACACTCGCTCGGCGTCCAGAACGCCTCGCGCAACGCAGCGCATGGGACCCCGGCCGGTGCGGCCCCAACCGGCCAGCGTCAAACCATCTCGCCCCGAGCGGTCGCGAGCCCGTGCACGGCGGCGGCGACGGCCGCGTCCAACTCGGGCTCCTACACCGCCAACCAGGTCGCCAAGGCCTACTCGATGACCTCGCTGGAGAATGCCGGCACGACCGGCAAGGGAGTGACACTCGCCCTCTACGAGCTCGAGCCGTACCTTGCCAGCGATGCTGCGGCCTACCAGGCGTGCTACGGGACGAACGTGCCGATCACGAACGTCAACGTCGACGGCGGCCCGGGACCGGTGACGTCGAGCAACGGCCGCGAGGCGACACTCGACATCGACCAGGTTCTCGGCCTTTCCCCGGGAGTCTCGCTGACCGTCTACCAGGGGCCCAACGGGGCGACGGGGCCCTATGACGTGACCCAGGCGATCGTGACCGGCTGCAGCTTCCCAGCGGGCGCAACCGGGACATGCGACACGTCGGCGGCCAAGCCCGCGTCCGTCGTCTCGACGAGCTGGGGTGAGTGCGAAGCAGACCTCGGATTGGCGGGCGCCCAAGCGGAGCAGACCCTCTTCCAAGAGGCGGCGGCCGAAGGACAGAGCTGGTTTGCCGCAGCCGGCGACCAGGGGTCGGAGGACTGCGTCAATTCGAACAGTGGAGACACCAGCCTCGCGGTGGACGATCCGGGGAGCCAGCTCAACGTGACGAGTGTCGGCGGCACCTCACTCGCGTCTGCTGGGCCCCCGCCAACCGAGTCGGTCTGGAACAACGGCCCGTGCAACCCGTCCAACTGCACGTCCGGGGCCGGAGGCGGCGGCATCTCGACCTTCTGGCAGATGCCGTCCTGGCAGCAGGCGCTTGGTGTCTACGCAGACTCCAGCGGCACTCCGTGTGGCGCAGCGACGGGAAGCTACTGCCGGGAGGTACCCGACGTCTCGGCGGATGCCGATCCGAACACGGGCTACGTCGTCTACTTCAAGGGGAACTGGTCCGGAGGCAACGGCGGGACGAGCGCGGCGGCGCCGCTGTGGGCGTCGGTGACCGCATTGCTCGACCAAAGCTGCACAGCGCCCCTTGGATTCATCAATCCGTCCCTGTACGCGGCCGTGCAGAAGGACCCGGGGATCGTCAACGACGTGACGAGCGGGAACAACGACCTCACGGCCACCAACGGGGGCAAGTTCACCGCTCGCGTCGGCTTCGACATGGCCTCAGGCCTCGGGACGCCCGTCGCCAGCGCGCTCGCGACGACGATAGGCTGCGCCACCGCGCCGCCACCACCGACGCCAGAGCCGTATCACCCCGTCGCCCCCTATCGGGTCGCCGACACCCGTGCAGGATCGAGCGAGCCCTACGCCGGCCAGACCCTCGGGACGGGAGCGACGTTGAACATCCAGGTCGGCGGAACCGGATCCGGCTCCGACGGCGTTCCAGCCGGTGCCACCGCCGTGGTGCTGAACGTGACGGCAGTTCAACCCTCGGTCGGTGGGTACCTGACCGTCTACCCGACCGGCGTGACCCGCCCCCTCGCGTCGAACTTGAACTTCCAAGCCGGCGAGAACACGCCAAACCTTGTCGAGGTCGGACTCGGCACCTCAGGGCAGGTCTCGGTGTACAACGCGTCGGGCAACACCGATGTCATCGTCGACGTCGAGGGTTATACGGGGGCTGCCACCGCACAGGGTGCCGGTCTCTACAACCCCCTGGCGCCGGCGCGGATCGAAGACACGCGCCCCGGCTCCGGCCAGCCGGGCGCGGGCCAGACCCTTTCGGGCGGTGGCACGCTCGACGTCCAGGCGACAGGTGCCGGCGGCGTGCCCTCGACCGGGGTCGCCGCTGTGGTGCTGAACGTCACGGTGACGAACACGGCGTCAAGCGGCTACTTGAGCGTCTATCCCACCGGCACCACTCCCCCGACGGCGTCGAACCTCAACTGGACACAGGGCACCACGAGGCCAAACCGCGTCATCGTCCCCGTCGGGACCGGTGGCAAGGTCACGATCTACAACAGTGCGGGAACGACGGACGTCATCGTGGACGTCGGCGGATGGTTCACCGACTCGTCGAACCCGTCGGCGACTGGTGACCAGTTCACGAGCGTGACCCCGGCAAGGATCTGCGACACGCGCTCCACCCAGGCGAACAACCAGTGCACGGGCCAGACCCTGGCTCCAGGAAGCTCGCTCGCCGTGACAGTCCAAGGGACGGGGGGCCTGCCGTCGACCGGCGTCGCCGCGGTCGTCCTGAACGTCACGGCGACGAACACGTCGTCGAACGGCTACCTCACCGTGTACCCGTCGAGCCCGCGCCCGACTGCGTCCGATCTGAACTGGGCTCAGGGGGAGACGGTCCCCAACTTGGTCGTCGTCCAAGTTTCCGCCCAGGGCACCATCGAGGTGTACAACAGCGCGGGGTCGACCGACCTCATCGTCGACGTCGTCGGCTGGTACGGGTAGCGACGCTCGTTCCCTAGGCCGCCTTGTCGGTCACCGGCACCCTGCCGGGAGGCCCGTCCCGTCGCGGGGCGGGCGGTGACCTTGTTGGCAAAGGGCAGGATCTTTCGGTACCGGGCCCGGGCCCGGTACCGGCGCCGACCGCGCCCCAGGCCACGACCGGCGCCCGGAACGTCGCAGCCCGACCGGCTGAGGCCTGGCCGGGGGCGTCCACGCCGTAGCGGGTGCCCGTCAGGACGCCAGGTACCACTTGCCGTTCACCATCTGCACCGGCGCGGCAGGGTCCTGCGAGGTGCCGGTTTGCGCTTTGCTCCAAGCGGCATTGAACGTCTCCGAGCCACGGGGAAGGCCCGCATTCGGGTCGTGGTTCGAATAGCACTTGCCTCCTGCGCAGTACTTGTCTGCCATGAGAACGACGAGAGCGCGGTTGCCTTGCCGGCTGACATTGCCGATGCTGGCGCCCTCGACCGCGATGCTGCCGCTCTTGACGGCACCGAGGCTGCTCCGGCATTGGCTCTGCGACGCGGGCGCTACGTATTGGCATAGCGGCTGCAGGTTCTTTCCCTTGATTGCCTGGATGAATCCGGCAAGGACCGCCTGCGGGGAATCATGCCCGGGAGCTGCCGACAGTGATCCAGTCCCCCCACCGCACGCGCCCAAGACGACGCCGGCGGCCAAGACCGCCCCAAGCGATCTCTTTGCAAACGAGGTCATGACCTTCCTCCATCTCTTCGCCAGCGCAGGTGCGCTTGCATCCGGGCACCATACCTCCCCCTTGGCGTACCGGCCCTCGGCGCCGCAGCACACAGGGCACATGGACGATGCGCACCCGTTGCCCAGGGGCGGCCGGGCCACCCTCAAGGAGGTCAGCGCAGACCCATGAGCGCCAGCATCGCGAGCGCTCCCGCCATTGCAGCCGGAGCGGCGATGAGGCCCACTCGTGTCGCGCGGGCGACCGGAGGTCGCGACCCGGCGCTGCGAGCAGCGCGCGCCCACAGGAACCACGCAAGCGAGCCGGTGACGAACAGGTTCGGGCCGATGTCGAGCCCGACGAGAAGCGAGAAGGGGTGCGCCGGACGGTGAGCGGCCAGCAAGGTCGCGGCCGGCAGGTTGTTCAGCACAACGGATGCGAGCGCGCCCATCCCGGCGGTGCCCCAGCTCCCAAGATGGCCCAACAGATGGGCGGGGCCGGCCCAGGCGCGGCCCAGGCTCCCCACCCCGACGGCGACGCCGAACAGACCGGCGAGGACCGGGAGCCCAAGCGACGTGGCAAGCCGGCGCAGCTCTTCGAGCGGGGCACGACCCTGTCGGCGCACGCCTGCCGCGCGCACGCACGCGGCGACAACTCCCACTCCGGCGACCGGCACGGCGGGCGAAGGAAGCGCGAGCGTCAAGACCGCCGCTGCTGCGACGGCCGGAAGGCCGACGACCGAGCGGCGCTCCCGGTCACCAAGGGAGCGGGGCGGGGATGCCGCCGGGGCCGAGGCCGCCCCACGTTCATCTCGGGTGGCGACGGCGAGCACGCCGGCCGTCACGAGGATCGCCACAATCCACGCTGGGCCCATGCGCGCGGCGAATCTGGCACCGGACAGGTGCAGGTGCCCAAGCACGATCAGGTTGGTCAGGTTTGCACCCGGCAGGAGCAACGAAGCCGCGTTCGACACGAGCAAGGCGACAAGGAGAACGGGCTCCTCGTCTGCGCCTCGGCGGCGTGCCGCGTAGACGAGGACCGGGGTCACGAAGGCGACCGAGGTGTCGAGGTTCAGGACTGCCGTGACGACGGCCACCAGCCCGATGCTCCAGGCGAACAACGCTCGCCGGCCGCCGCGCGTGGCGGCCAAGGACTCCCCTGCTGACGCGAACAGCCGGTCTTCTTCTGCGACCAGCCCCACGAGGAGAAGCCCGCCGACGAGCACGAAGGCCTGCCAGTCCTGCGCCGCAGCTCCCCGGGCGGCAGGCGGGTCGGCCGCCGCAGCCGCAGCCGCGCACGCCGCGCCCAGCCCGGCAAGGGTCCAACCGTTGCGCGTCATGGGACGAGCATGCACGCTCGGACGCCCCTCCGTCCCATCCGAAAGGCGCCGATCGCCTCCTCGGGGACCGGCCGCCGGCCGGGCAGCTTTCGGCGCGCCGCCGAGATGCGCCAACATAAGGGACGCAAGCGCCGGTCCCCTGCAACGGGCCTGCGGGCAAGGGTCGACAAGGAGGATGCGCACCGATGGACAGCCAGGGCTGGGACGATCGCTACGCCAATGCTGACCTCGTCTGGTCTGCAGAGCCGAACATCTTCGTCGCCGAGATCGCCGGCGGCCTGCCGCCCGGCCGGGCGCTCGATCTCGCATGTGGAGAGGGCCGCAACGCCATCTGGCTGGCAAAGCACGGCTGGTCGGTCACCGGTGTCGACTTCTCGGCCGTCGGCATCGACAAGGGCCGGCGCCTTGCCGCCGCGGCGGGCGTCGAGGTCGCTTGGGAGCAGCACGACATCGTCACCTGGGAGCCTGCGGCCCACACCTTCGATCTCGTCGTCACCGCCTACCTCCATCTGGTCGCCCCGGACATGGCCC
Source organism: Actinomycetes bacterium (assembly GCA_021851885.1). Classification (GTDB taxonomy): domain Bacteria; phylum Actinomycetota; class Acidimicrobiia; order Acidimicrobiales; family JAMCQF01; genus JAJZBS01. The sequence continues at coordinate 15,648 of JAJZBS010000016.1, forward strand.
GCGTCCTCGCTCACGCCGCCGGCGCGCTCGCCGGCGGCGGGTACCTGCTCGTCGTCGGACACGCCCTTGCCAACCTGCATGACGGCCACGGTGGCCCCCAGGAGCCGGCTGTCCTCTACGACCCGGACGACCTGGCCGGATGGCTCACGGCCGCCGGTCTTTCGATAGAGCGCGCCGAGCACGTGACCCGGGACATCGGCACGCCGGAGGAACCCCGCCGCGCCATCGACGCCCTCGTTCTCGCCAAGCGCCTTCCCTCGCCGTAGGTCGCCCACCGCGGGCCGGCATCTGGCTCAGCCGGAGCGGCGGACGAGCACACCGGGATTGAGGATCCACCCCGGATCGAGAACCTGCTTGACATCGGCAAGCGACTGTCGGAACAGCCGAGGGACCTGCCTGTCGTACCAGGGGGAATGGACGCGCCCGACCGCGTGATGGTGTGTGATGGTCCCGCCGGCTGCGAGGATCGCCTCGGAGGCGGCAGCCTTGACGTCGTCCCACACCGCGACCTCGGAACCGGGACGCGCCGGGGCCAGCACCGTGTAGTAGGGGGCGGCGCCGTCCGGGTAGACGTGCGTCAAGCGGCACGAGACGACCGCGGCCCCAAAGGCGACCGGGTCCAGCACGCCTGCCACCGCAGCGCGCACGGCCTCGTCGAGAGCGTCGAGGCGGTCCCAGGTCACCGCCGTCTCGAAGGTCTCGCAGAGGATCCCCGCAGTGACGAGCGCGTCTCGCACGTAGGGAGCCCGCAGGAAGGCAGATCTCCACCTCCTGGTCTCGTCGCCGTCCTCTTGGCCATCGCCTCCACCGCCCGGGGACAGCCGGGCCACGCCACCATGGTCGGCGCAGATCTCTACGGCCCGGTCACACCACGGGGCGACGGGATGGTCCGCGGACTCGAACCCGACGAGCAAGATCGCAGCGCTTCCGTCCCCGACACCGGAGATGAGCGCTTCCATCGGGTCGAGCAGCCGGCAGTTCGACGGGAACAGGTCGGCCTGCGCGATCCCGCGCGCCGCGACCACGGCCGAGGAGAAGGTGGGGAACAAGACGGCTTCTGCCGTCTGGAAGGTCGGGCGTTCGTGCAGGCGCACCCACACTTCCGTGACGATCCCGAGAGCTCCTTCGGATCCGAGGAAAAGCCGGTCCGGCGAGGGCCCGGCACCGGTCGCGGGCAGGCGGCGTGTTGCCACGACGCCTGACGGCGTCACGACCCGAAGGCCTTCGACGACATCGTCGATGTGCGTCAGACGCGTCGCGAAGTGCCCACCGGACCGGGTCGCCACCCAGCCTCCGATCGTCGACACTTCGAAGCTCTGGGGGAAGTGCCGCAGCGTCAGGTTCCCACCGGCCGCGCGCAGCTGTCCTTCGATGGCGGGACCCAGCGCCCCCGCTTGGATGCGGGCCGCCCGCGAGACCGGTTCGACTTCCAGGACGCGGCCCGCCGCCGACATGTCGATCGTCACCGCGGCCGCATAGCCATCCCCGACATCCGGCTCCACGCCGCCGACGACACTGCTGCCCCCGCCATAGGGGATTGCCGCGGCGTTGACCTGCGTGCACCAATCCAGCACCGCCGCCACCTCTTGTTCGTCGCGCGGGAAGACGACGTGGTCGGGGGGGTGACGGAGCTCCCCTTTGAGAGCGCGCACGACATCGCGATACGCCTTCCCGAAGCTGTGACTCGCGCGGGTCCACGGGTCCGACCGCGTGATATCCGCAAGCGCCGCGGGCACCTTGACGCGGGGAGTGGCGAGAGCGAGACCCGACACGGGTGGCGGGACCACCGGCGTGAGCTCACGACCGAAGTGCGCGGCGAGCGGGGCGACGATCTGGTCTCGTTCGCCCGGAGTCAGGTCGCCGTCCTCGTAACCCCAGCCCCACCACTTCCGTCTCCGGCCGGCTTGCTCATCGGGCTGGCCCGCTGTGACCCATGGCACCGCCACAACGCTAGTGACATCCGGTCAGGTGCTACCCTGATCTATGTCGCGTGACACGCCCGCCTCTGTGGGCGACCAGGCGAACGGCAGCTCCTTGAAGGCCAGGAGAGATGCGCTGGTCGCGCGTTCCGAGCTGCAGGGTCTGGCGTTCTGCCATGCCTACGCCGATGCCGCCGACGACTGGCTCGGCCATCTCTTCGGCGCTGCGGTCGCCGGCGATCCACGCGGGCTCGCCCTGATCGCGGTCGGCGGCTACGGGCGTCGCGAGCTGTGCCCGGGAAGCGACCTCGACGTCGTGCTCGTCCACCATCGTCGACGCGATCACGCCCGGGTGGCGGAAGCGCTCTGGTACCCGGTCTGGGACCAGGGGATCCACCTCGACCACAGCGTCCGGCGCCCGAGCGACGTCCTCACCGTCGCTCGCGACGACCTACGGGCCGCCTTGGGCCTGCTCGACGGCCGTCTCATCACCGGCGACGCCGAGCTCGCGACAGGCCTCCTGGCGACGGCGCAGGCGAACTGGAGACGGGACGCGCGCCGGTGGCTCGTCACGATGGCCGAGTCGATCGTGTCCCGCCACGCACACCACGGTGACGTGGCATTCCTCTTGGAGCCGGACCTCAAAGAAGCGCACGGAGGGCTGCGCGACGTGCATGCCCGCCGGGTCGCCATTGCGGCGTCCGGGTCCTGGGCGGACGGTCTCGACGCCGCCGCTCTCGATGCCGAAGCCGCGGTCCTCCTCCAGGTGCGCGTCGAGCTGCATCGCTGCGCCGGGCGGGCGCTCGACCGGCTCCTTCTCCAAGAGCAAGACCGGGTCGCAAGCTCCCTCGGCCTGGCAGACGCAGACGCCCTCATGGCCACGGTGGCGGCAGCCGGGCGCAAGATCGCCTGGGAGAGCGACGACGCCTGGCGGCGGATGACCGGGCGCGTCACCCGGCATCGTCGCCGCCGCGCCTCCTCCGGGCAACAGAGCGGCCCCGGTCCCGACGCCGCCGACATCCCCCCCGGCCTCGTCGTCGACGACGGCGAGCTCGCCATCGGAAGCGACGCGACGGTCGCGACCCACGCGCGCCGTGCCACCTACGCTCTTCTTGTCACGGCGACATCCGCAGAGACCGGACTGCCGATCTCGCGTGCTCTCCTCTCCGAGCTGTCGCGCGCGATGGAGGCACCCCGGGGGGTCTGGCCGGACGAGCTACGGGACAACCTCGTCCGGGTCCTTGGCGCCGGGCACGCCGGCCTCGACGCCATGGAGGCACTCGACCAGTCGGACCTGCTCGTCCGGATCCTTCCCGAATGGCGCGGCGTGCGGAACCGGCCCCAGCGCAACGCCTATCACCGCTTCACCGTCGACCGGCACCTTCTCGAGACGGCGGCGAACGCGGCGAAGCTCTGCGACCAGGTGGAGCGACCGGACCTCCTCCTGATCGGCTGCCTCCTGCACGACATCGGCAAGGGGAACCCAACAGACCGACCGAGCGCTACGACGACGACCGGCGATCACACCGACGTCGGCGTCGTCTTGATGGAGGAGATGGCGCGGCGCATGGGGTTCTCTGCCCCAGACGTGGCGGTGCTGACCCAACTGGTCCGCCTCCATCTCCTTCTGCCCGACACGGCGACGCGGCGCGATCTCTCAGATCCGGCGACGATCGATCGGGTCGCCGCGGCGGTCGGGGACCGGACCACCCTCGACCTTCTCGCCGCCTTGACCGAAGCCGACAGCCTTGCGACAGGACCCGCGGCGTGGGGTCCCTGGAAGGCCGGCCTTGTCGCAGACCTTGTCCGCCGCACGAGGCTCCGCCTGGCCGGCCACGTCGAGGTGCCGGGGCCGTCGCTGCCGACGGAGGAGCACCGGCGTCTCATGGCCGACGAGCGCCTGCACATCGTCGCCGATGGATCCCAGGTCACCGTCGTCGCTCCCGACCGGCCGGGACTCCTTGCCGCGGTCGCCGGCACGCTTGCGCTCCACGGGCTCGACGTGCGCTCTGCCGACGCCGGAGGTGAGGGTTCGATGGCCGTCGAGGTCTTCGTGGTCAACGCCAGCCACGGGCGTTGGCCAGACTGGTCCGCGATCGCCACCGACGTCGAGGCGGCAATCCAGGGGCGTCTCGACCTCGACCAGCGTCTGGATGAACGTGCCCGCGCGTATGCCAACGGTCCGGCAGCCCTCGTTGCGGATGCGACCCTCAAGGTGGAGATCGACAACACCGCCTCGGCGGTGGCAACCGTTGTCGAGGTTCGCGCGCCGGACTCGGTCGGCCTGCTCCACCGCATGACCCGCGCCCTGGCGGTCAGCGGCCTCGACGTCGCCGCGGCGCGTATCTCGACGCTGGGGTTCGAGGTGGTGGACGCCTTCTACGTCCGGCACCGCGACGGCACGAAGGTGTCGTCCGAGAACGAGATGGCCCGCATCGAAGAGAACGTACGCTCCGCTGTGCGCCACCTCGGCGCCGACTCCGGCGCCGACTCCGGCGCCGAGGGCGACGTTAACTGACACGGACGTCCTGGTAACCTGGTTGCCGGTTCACCGGGAGACGGAAAGCGAGAAGCGTGCCGGACACTTTCGCGCCGATAGACCGTAGGCCGTCACGTGGGCGCCACGCGCGCTCGCGCGATGTCCGCTCGACCCGCAGAAAGGCCGCGCGGGCATCGCATCCGGTGCGCGCGACCGCATCGGTCGTGCTCACCCTCGCCGTCGGCGTCGGCGCCGTCGGCGCCGGAGTCGCCTACGTCGCCCTCAACCCGCCGGCGAGGAGTGCACTGACCACCTCACTGCCGGAGGCACAGACCCTCGTCGCCCATCCGGGGCCGATCACGGTCACGTGGGTCACCCCCCAGCAGGGGGCGACGGGAGTCCCGTCGGACACGGCGATCGCCGTGCACTTCGCGACGCCGCTGGCAAGCAGCGTCGTTGACCCGACTCTGTCTCCGCCGGTTGCCGGGAGCTGGCAGCAGCTCGGGGCCGCGACGCTCCAGTTCACCCCGCAAGCGCCCCTCGTCCCCGGGTCGACAGAGACGGTGAGCTTGCCCCAAGGCCAGATCGCGGGCGCCGGCCGGAGCGCCCAGACCCTCGCTCAGCCGTTCTCGGCCCAGTTCACCGTCGCCCCTGGCTCGACGCTCCGTCTCCAACAGCTCCTCGCCCAGCTCGGCTACCTGCCGGTCACCTGGACGCCGTCGACGACGACGCCCGCCAGCCCGGCGGCGGCCGCCAGCCCCCAGCCGGGGAACTTCGCTTGGCGCTGGCCATCCACCCCACCTGCCCTCGAAGCCCTATGGCAGCCCGGTGCCGACAACGTCATGGTCCAGGGCGCGGTCATGGCCTTCGAGAACGACAACGGCCTTACGACCGACGGGATCCCGGGCCCTCAGGTGTGGACGGCGCTCCTCGCCGACGCGGCCGCGGGTAAGGGGAGCTCGTTCGGTTACAGTTTCGTCCTGACGTCCAAGGCCCTGCCCGAGACGCTCAACCTCTGGCACGACGGCCAGATCGCGGTGACGTCCCCGGCGAACACGGGCATACCCGCGTCACCGACGCCCGACGGCACGTGGCCGGTCTACCTGCGATACAGGACGACGACGATGAGCGGTGTCAACCCGGACGGGACGCCGTACCACGATACGGGTGTCCCCTGGGTCAGCTACTTCCACGGAGGCGATGCCGTCCACGGCTTCTTGCGTGCAAGCTACGGGAGCCAGCAGAGCCTTGGATGCGTCGAGCTGCCCTACGCCGTCGCCGGGCAGGTCTGGCCGCTCATGGAGATCGGCACGCTCGTCAGCGTCACGGGCTGACCCCGGCGGCTCCCCTGTCCTCGCCGGCCCCGGTGCCGGCCGGATCGTCGCTTCGCGGGCGATCCGGGGCGAATTGCGTGCGGTAGAGGTCCTCGTAGACCCCGCCCGCCACGACGAGCTCGTCGTGGGTCCCCCGCTCGACGATCCGGCCCCTGTCGATGACGAGGATCGTGTCGGCCCCGCGCACCGTCGACAGCCGGTGGGCAATGACGATCGACGTCCGTCCGGCAAGGGCCGCTTCGAGAGCTCGCTGCACCGCTGCTTCCGACTCGGAGTCGAGGTGCGCCGTCGCCTCGTCGAGGACGACGACGTCGGGGCTCTTCAGCAGGAGGCGCGCCAGCGCGATCCGCTGCTTCTCCCCGCCTGAAAGGCGGTAGCCACGTTCTCCCACGAGCGTGTCGAGGCCCTCGGGAAGTGCGTCGACGAGATCGAGGACCTGCGCCGCAGCCAGGGCGGCACGCATCTCGTCGTCCGTCGCGTCGGGGCGCGCGTAGAGGAGGTTCGAACGGATCGTCTCGTGGAAGAGGTGGGCGTCTTGGGTGACCACTCCGACGGCGTCCCGAAGCGAGGCCTCCGTCGCGTCCCGCACGTCGACTCCGTTGATCCGCACCGCGCCGCGCCGCACGTCGTAAAGCCGGGGGATCAGGGACCCGATGGTCGTCTTGCCGGCGCCGGTTGGCCCGACCAGGGCCACCATTGCACCGGGCTCGACGGTGAAGTCGATGTCGTGGAGGACCGTGTTCGGCGGCGTCTTCTCGAGGACTGCCACCGATTCAAGCGAAGCAAGCGACACCTCCTCGGCCACCGGATAACCGAAATCGACATGGCTGACCTCGACGCGCGCCGGCCCACGCGGGATCGGCCGCGCATCGGGCTTTTCGGCGATCATCGGCTCCAGATCGAGCACCTCGAAGACGCGGTCGAATGACACGAGGGCCGTCATGACGTCGACCTGGACGTTGGACAACGCCGTCAGAGGACCGTAGAGGCGGTTGAGGTAGGCGACGAGGGCGACGACAGTTCCCACGTTGAGTGCCTTGTGGACGGCGAGGAACCCGCCCCAGCCATAGACGAGGGCAGTGGCGAGGGCAGCCGTGAGCATCAGCGCCACGAGGAACAGGCGGCCGTAGACGGCCTGGGCGACCCCGATATCGCGGACTCGTCCGGCGCGCTCGTCGAATCGCTCGCTTTCGATGGAGCGCCGGCCGAACAGCTTGACGAGCATGGCACCGGAGACGTTGAAGCGCTCGGCCATCGTCGTGTTCATGTCGGCGTTCAACACATAGCCCTCGCGCGCAAGAGCGCCGAGCCGCCGGCCGACGCGGCGAGCCGGGAAGACAAAGGCAGGGAGGATCGCCAGCGATACGAGCGTGATCTGCCACGAGAGCACGAGCATCGCGGCAAGGACGAGTGCGACGCTGATGACGTTGGACACGACGTTGGACAGGACGTCGGTGAACGCCTGCTGGGCGCCGATGACGTCGTTGTTCAAGCGGCTGACGAGCGCGCCGGTCTGGGTGCGGGTGAAGAAGGCGAGCGGCATCTTCTGGACGTGGTCGAAGACCTTCGAGCGCATGTCGAAGATGAGCCCCTCGCCGACCCGCGCAGAGATCCACCTCTCTGCCAGCGAGAGCCCGGCGCCGACGACGGCGAGCCCGGCGACCACACCCGCGATGACGACGATCAGCGACGTGTCGCGACCGAGGATCCCCCTGTCGATGATCTCGCGGTACAAGAGCGGGTTGGCAGCTCCGATCGTCGCGTCGAAGACGATGAGCACGAGGAAGACGGCGAGGATCTTCCGGTAGGGGCGGGCGAAGGACCCGATCCTGGCGACTGTCCCGCGGCGCAGTTTGACTGCAGTGACGCTCGGGTCGCGGTGCATGGCACGCAGGACGGGTGCATAAGGGCCTCTCACGCGCAGCAGGCTACCTGCCGTCTCTCCGGAGCTTCCCGAAGGTACCGTGGCCGCCATGCCCGGCCTGCACAGCCGCCGTTCCTCACCCTTGGATCGTCGCGGCCGGCATCTGGCCTACGGACTGCCGATCGTCGTGGTCGTGGTCGCGCTGGCCGTCGCCGCTCTCGTCCTTCTGCCCGGTGGAAGTGCCTCCCGTGGAAGCGGCGTGAACGCCAGGAAGCCGATTGCGGCACACGTCGCGTCGGTCCCAGCGATCGAGGCCGGAGTGCTCCCCTGGTCGCTTTCCGCACCGATCAGCCGGGAGATCGTGCTCCCGGGCCAAGGCACCGACATTACGGTCGCAGGCGGCCTGACCAGCGGCCAGGCGACCGTCGGTGGCATCTTCACCTTGGACACGGCGAACGGTCGGCTCACGGCCACCGGAACCCTCGCAACGCCGGTCCACGATGCATCGGCAGCCTCGCTCGGAGCCGGGTTCAGCGCCTTCGGGGGTGGCTCCTCCGGCTCTGTTGCCACCGTCCAAAGCGTGACCCTGAGCGGAGGGTCGGCCAAGGCAACGGTCGCCGGACAGCTGCCCGCGCCACGATCCGACAGCTCGGCCGTTGCCCTGGGGAACAAGGTCTACATCGTCGGCGGATATACGGGATCGGCGGCCGACGCGGCGGTCCTCGCGACGAGCGACGGGGTCACCTTCACCACGGTGGCGAGCCTTCCGGTCCCGGTGCGCTATGCGGCCGTCGCGGCGGTCGGAGGCACGATCGTCGTCGTCGGTGGCGAGATCGCGTCGGGCGCCGCTGCCGGCACGGCGTCGACTGCCATCCAGGTCGTCGACCCGGCCAAGCGCACCGCACGCGTCGTCGGCCAACTGCCGACTCCCGTCGAAGGGGCCGTCGCGGCTGTGCTCAGGGGGACGCTCTACGTCGCCGGAGGCACCTCGGGCGCCGGCGGCTCTCAAGTGCCGGCCTTGAATGCCGTTTGGGCCGTCGACCCGGCCACGGGGCGCGCGCTTGCGGCCGGCACCCTCCCCCAGGCCGTCAGCTATGCCGGCGTCGCCATCTCCGGCGGTCGCGCCTGGATCGTCGGCGGGCAGAACGGTGCGCAGATGCTGTCGACCGTCGAGATGATGATCCCCAACGCCGCCTTCGGGACCGCCGGCGCCCCCGGAGCCGGTTCGCCGTTCTTCGGATCGAAGCTGCTCATCGCCGACCGCGGCAACGACCGGCTGATGCTTCTGAACTCCTCGGACAAGATCGTGTGGCGTTACCCGGGCCCGGGAGAGCCGCCGCCCACAGGCGGCTTCTACTTCCCTGACGACGCCTTCTTCGCTCGCCACGGCACCGAGATCATCTCGAACCAGGAAGAAAACCACACGATCGTCATCATCGGCTACCCCTCAGGCAAGCTCCTGTGGACCTACGGTCATCCTGGAGTACCCGGTTCGGCCCCCGGCTTCCTCAACCAGCCCGACGACGCCTACGTGCTCCGCAGCGGCCAGGTGAGCGTCTCTGACGCGATGAACGACCGCGTCCTGATCATCAACCCGAACAAGACGATCGCCAACCAGATCGGGACGACCGGCGAGGTCGCCCACATACCCGGCAAGGCGCTCGCCTACCCGAACGGCGATACGCCGCTCGCCAACGGCAACTTCCTTATCTCCGAGATCGTCGGCTCCTGGGTCAGCGAGTACACACCCACTGGCCAGGACGTCTGGTCCGTCCATCTCCCCATCGCCTACCCGTCGGACCCCCAGCAGATCGGGCCGGACCTGTACCTGATCGCCAACTATGCGAGTCCCGGCGGGATCATCGAGTTCAACAGGGCCGGCCAGATCCTCCTTCAGTACGCGCCCACCTCGGGGCCGGGCGAGCTCAACCATCCTTCGCTCGCAGAGCTCCTCCCGAGCGGCGTGTTCATGGCGAACGACGACTACAACGACCGTGTCGTCGCGATCGACCCGGCGACTGGAGCCCTCGTCTGGCAGTACGGCGTCACCGGCGTTCCCGGCACCGCGGCCGGCATGCTCAACAAGCCGGACGGCTTCGACATCCTCGGCCCCAACGGCTCCACGCCGACACATCCCTCCACCGGCTGATCGCCCATCCGACCGGCTCCTCGTCGCCCGGTGGTTCGCTTCGGATCCGGAGGTGTTGCCGCAGTGGCCAGGGTCCCTACTCCCCGGACGGGTCCCGCTATATGCTCGCTGGAGTCGCGCTGTCCAGCGGCCCTTTGTTCGCGAGGAGGCCCCATGCCCGAGTCGAACCAGCCCGACACGAGTGGTCGTGGCGAACAGGCCTGGCTTCCGAGGAAGCCTCTCGATCGGCGCTCCTTCCTGGCGGGAGCCACCACTCTCGCCTCGGCGGGCCTCGCCTCGTCTGTCCTCGCGGCTTGCGGGGCCTCCCCGAAGCCGAAGACGACTGCGACCTCGACACCCAAGGCCGCCGCGTTCCCAATCGGAGCGGCCGCACGGGCATCGGGCAAACCCGTCGGGATCACCCTGTGGCACTCGATGCAGAGCGCCAACCTCGAAGCGCTGACCACTATGACCGACCAGTTCAACGCCTCGCAGGGCGACGTCCGCGTCACGCTCGTCAACCAGAACAGCTACCCGGACACGCTCAGCCTGTACACGGCCGCGTTGGCCGGAGGCAACCTCCCCGACGTCGTTCAGATCGAGTCCGAAGACCTTCAGCTCATGATCGACACGCGCAGCGTCGTTCCCGCCCAGTCCGCGATCGACGCCGACCATTACGACCTTTCCGACTTCCTCGGCGTCACTGTTTCCTACTTCCGGGTCGGATCGACGCTGTGGGCGATGCCGTTCAACATCTCGAGCCAGGTCCTCTACTACGACCAGAACGCATTCACGCACGCCGGCCTCGATCCCTCCAAGCCGCCGACGACCCTCGACGGCCTCCGGGGCGCCGCAAACAAGATCGTTCAGGCCAAAGTTGCGAAGTACGGCATGGCCCTCAAGCTGTCACCTTCGACGTTCGACGAGTGGCTCGCGATGGGAGGCGGCACGCTCGTCAACAACTCCAACGGGCGCCAAGGCCGCGCCACGAGAGTCACCTTCGACAGCTCTCTCGGCAAGTCGATCATCGGCTTCTACGCCCAGATGTTCTCGTCCCATCTCGCCCAGCCGGCGTCGGCGACGACCTACGACAACCTCGTCGCTATCGGCAACGGCATCTCACCCATGACTTTGGAGACCTCGGCGGCTCTCGGCACAGTCGCCGGACTGCTCGGCGGGTACAAGCAGGTCAAGCTGGGGGTCGGACCCATGCCGGGGCCAACGGGCAACGGCGGCGTCTACGTCGGGGGGGCCGGCCTCTACATGGTCTCCAAGTCCCCGCCCGAACGCCAGGACGGGGCCTGGCAGTACATCAAGTACCTGATCGCACCGGCACAGCAGGCCACCTGGGCCGCGGCGAGCGGCTATGTCCCGGTACGCAAGTCGGCTGTGGACGTCCCCGTCCTCAAGGCACGCTGGGCCAGCCTCCCGGGCTTCCGTGTCGCCTACGACCAGATCCTCTCCAGCCCGGTCACCGCGGCGACCGCCGGAGCCGTGATGGGTCCCGCCAACCAGATTGACACCGCCATCCAGGATGCCCTGACCTCGGTTTCCCAAGGCAGGCCAGCCGCGGCGACGCTCGCGCAGGCTGCGGCGACGGCCAACCAGGCGTTGAGCTCCTACAACAGTCGCGTCCAAGGCTGATCCCGCCGGTGGACGGGGGGGACCGACCGCCGGGAGCGGCCAGCGCCATCTCCCTCGAGGGGATCACCAAGAGCTACGGAGAGGTTGCCGCCGTCGACGACCTCTCCCTTCAGATCGACCCCGGCGAACTGCTCGTTCTTGTCGGGCCGTCGGGATGCGGCAAGTCGACGGTCCTGCGCCTCATCGCCGGCCTCGACGAGCCGACCGCGGGCACGGTGCGCATCGCGGGTGAGGTCGTCAACGGGATCGATCCGAAGGATCGCGACGTCGCGATGGTTTTCCAGAGCTACGCCCTGTACCCACACATGACCGTTGCGCGCAATATCGAGTTCCCCTTGCGCGCTCGCCGGGTGCCCAAGGCTGAGCGCGAGCGCTCGGTGGCCGGCGTCGCCCGCAACCTCCAGATCGACCACCTCCTCAAGCGCAAGCCGGCTGCTCTGTCCGGCGGCCAGCGCCAGCGGGTCGCCCTCGCGCGCGCCATCGTCCGCAGGCCGCGCGCCTTCTTGATGGACGAGCCCTTGTCGAACCTCGACGCGCAGCTCCGGATCGAGATGCGGGCGGCACTTGTCGAGCTGCAGGCCCGCCTGGGCACGACGGTCGTCTACGTGACCCACGACCAGGTCGAAGCCGTGACGATGGGCCGGCGCATCGCCATCTTGGACAGCGGGCGGCTCCAACAGGTGGCGACGCCGGCGGAAGTCCAGGCCCGGCCGGCGAACGCCTTCGTCGCCGCGTTCATCGGGAGCCCCCCGATGAACGTGATGCCGGCGACGCTCGAACCCGGCGAGGTCACCACCGGCACGCAGAATGCCGGCCGGCATCTTGCCGTCGCCGGGGGCGTCCTTCCCCTCACCGGTGCCCAGCAGGCCGCCTTGGGCGCGCGTGACCTCACGACGGTGCTCGCCGGGATCCGCGCCGAAGACCTCCAGGTCGACCCGGAGGGGAGCGTGCGTGCGACGGTGAGCTTCGTCGAGTCCTTCGGCGCCGAGCGCATCGCCGCGTGCCGCCTCCCCGCGACTGGCGCGGCCGACGGTCAGCTCGTCATGGTCCGGATCTCGGCAGGCGCGCGCGCTCCGCGCACGGGAGAGGCCGTGACCCTCGGGGCGCACGCGCCCGCGTCCCTGTTCGACCCCGCATCCGGCGCGCGTCTCGATGCCTGACCGCCGCCGCCGCACGGTTCTCGGCCGGCGCGCGAGTCGCCGCGCTCTGCGGGAGGCGGCAACCGGGTACCTCCTCGTGCTGCCGGCTCTGGCGACCTTTGCCGTCTTCGTCTTCTATCCCCTGGGCCGGGCGATCTGGCTCGGCCTCTACCGGACGTCGGTCTCCCCGAACCTCCCCTCCACCTATGTCGGGCCGTCCCAGTACGCCTCGGTCGTGTCGTCATCGGCGTTCCTGGGCAGCCTCTGGCGCACCATCCTGTTCGCGGTGTTCACGATGCCTGCGGGGATAGCCCTCGGCATCGCGCTCGCGATGCTCGCGCACCAACGCCTACGCGGGATCCAGGTCTTCCGCACCGTCTTCTCCTCGACGGTGGCGACGTCGACCGCGGTCGCCTCGGTCATCTTCTTCACCTTGCTCGATCCGCAGATCGGCCTGCTCAGCTACTGGCTCGGCAAGAAGGGGGGTGCGGGCATCCTCTCCGACCCCACCTTCGCCCTGCCGGCGGTGTCGGTCGTCTCCATCTGGCAGAACATCGGGTTCACCTTCATCCTCATGAGCGCAGCATTGCAGGCGATCCCCGACACCCTCCTCGACGCCGCGCGCCTTGACGGAGCTTCGTCGTGGCATCGCTTCCGCAGCGTCACCCTCCCCCTGCTGTCGCCGACGGTCTTCTTCGCCATCGTCGTCGGGATCATCGGCTCATTCCAGGCTTTCGGGCAGATCGACATCCTCACCCAGGGCGGCCCCAACAACCACACGATGGTCCTCATCTACTACATCTACCAATCGGCGTTCGTGAACAACGACTACGGGCTCGCAGCGGTGGCATCCGTCGTTCTCTTCGCCATTCTCCTCGTCGTCACCCTGGTCCAGTTCCGTTTCGTCGAAAGGCGCGTGTTCTATGCGACGTGACGCCCCGGCACGGGCGCACATGCGAGCGGCAGGCACGACCGGCCGCCTCGCGCGCAAAGGAGCGCGCTACCTTCTCCTGACAGGCGCGGCGATCATCGTCGCCTTCCCGATCTACATCACGATCGTCAACGCTCTGCTGACCCCTCAGCAGATCGCGGCGCGCCCCCCAACCCTCTTCCCCCTCCACCCCCTTTGGGGCTCCTTCTCCCAGGCGTTCGGGCAGGCCCATCTCGGGATCTACCTGCGCAATAGTGCCATCATGACCGTCGCTATCACGGCAGCCCAGCTCCTCACGTCAGTCATGGCAGGCTATGCATTCGCCTTCGTCCGGTTCCCCTTCCGACGCGCCGTGTTCATCCTGTGCCTCGCGACGATGATGGTGCCCGCCGAGGCGACGATCGTCCCCAACCGCCAGACGATCGTGTCCTTCGGCTGGTTCAACACCTTCGCCGCGTTGATCGTCCCCTTCGTGGCCAGCGGGATCGGGACCTTCCTCTTCCGCCAGGCCTTCCTCGGCGTCCCGCGCGAGCTGCGCGACGCGGCGACCCTCGACGGCTACGGCCACCTCCGCTTCCTCGTCAGGATCGTCCTCCCCCTGAACCGCCCGATGCTCGCGGCCTTCGGGATCTACTCGTTCCTCGGCGCATGGAACCAGTACCTGTGGCCGCTGATTGTCACCGACACGACGAGCACGCGCACTGTCCAAATCGGGCTCAAGCAGCTGAGCGCCCTCAACGTCGACCAGAGCAACGTCATCTTCGCCGGCACGCTGCTCGCAGCGCTTCCGATCTTCGTGCTCCTGTTCGCCTTCCAGAAACAGCTCGTGCGCGGATTGACGGCAGGGGCCCTGAAGGGCTGACGCCCGACACGGACCTGCACGGCCCCTGCCCGCCCCCTTCCACTGCAGGGACCTGGCGGCGGCAAGCTGGCGGCGGCGATCAGGCGGCGGCAAGCTGGCGGCGGCGATCAGGCGGCGGCGATCAGGCGGCACCGCGCCGGACGAGACGATGCCCGGCCGCCGCGAGAACCTCGTCGACGGCCGATCCGTCGATGGTCTCCTTTTCCACCAACAGCTCCGCCAGCTTGTCCAGGGCCGCGCGGTGCGTCTGCAACAGCCGTGTCGCCCGGTCCTCCGCCTCGCGCAAGATGCGCTGGACCGCTTCATCGACGACCCGCTGCGTCGCCTCCGAATAGGTGCGCATGGTCACCTCTTCCTTGCCGAGGTACATCGGGGATCCCGTCGTGTAGCCGACCGGCCCCATCTCGGGGCTGAGACCGAACTCTCGCACCATCCTGGTCGCGAGCTGTGTCGCCGAGGCCAAGTCGTCGGCCGCGCCCGTCGAGCCCTCGCCGTTGACCACGATCTCTGCGGCCCGGCCACCGAGCCGGACAGCCAGCGCGGCAAGCAGGTGGCGCTCGGAGAACAAGTGCCTCTCGTCGAGCGGGAGCTGCTCGGTGACCCCGAGGGCTTGACCGGCCGGGAGGATGCTGACCTTGGCGACGGGGTCGGCGTCGGGGAGCAGGGCGGCGACGATGGCGTGACCGGACTCGTGGACCGCCACCGAGTGCCGCTCGTCTGCCAGAAGGACCCGTGAGGCGTCGCGGTGGCCGAGCAGGATGCGATCGCGTGCCTCGCCGAAGTCATCCGCTTCGATGATCGCCCTGCCGGCGCGCACGGCGCAGATCGCCGCCTCGTTGGCCAGGTTGGCCAGATCGGCGCCCGAGAACCCCGGTGTCGCCCGGGCGACGGCGTCGAGGTCGACGCCGGGGGCAAGGTGCTTGTCCCGGCTGTGCACGGTGAGGATCGCGTGTCGCTCGGATCGGGTTGGCAACGGGACCACGACCTGGCGATCAAAGCGGCCTGGCCGCAGGAGCGCCGGGTCGAGGACCTCGGGCCGGTTGGTCGCAGCCAACACGACGATGCCCTCTGCCGGATCGAAGCCGTCCATCTCGGAGAGAAGCTGGTTCAGGGTCTGCTCGCGTTCGTCGTTGGAGACCATCGAGCCGCCCCGCCGCTGGCCGATGGCGTCGACCTCGTCGATGAAGATGATGGCCGGTGCGACTTTGCGCGCATTGACGAACAGGTCCCGGACTCGTGCGGCACCGACGCCGACGAACATCTCGACGAATGCCGATCCCGTCACAGACAGGAACGGCACGGACGCCTCGCCAGCTATCGCACGCGCGAGGAGCGTCTTTCCCGTCCCCGGCGGTCCGAGCATGAGGATCCCCCGTGGACCGACCGCCCCCGCGCGCCGGTAGCGTTCGGGTGTCCGAAGGAACTCGATAATCTCCGCCACTTCGCGCTTGACGCCTTCGTAGCCGGCGACGTCGGCGAACGTCGTCGTCGGCCGCTCCGTGTCACTGACCTTTGCGCGCACCTTCCCGACGCCTCCGAACGCACCGACCTGTGCCGACGCCCGACGCGTCATGAAGAAGAAGAGCCCGCCCAGCAGGCCGAGGGAGACGAACGTCCAGAGCAGCGCCGCCCAGTCCGTGCCGCTCCCCGTCGCGGTGAGGCCCACGTGGTCCTTCTGCATCTGGGCAACGAGGTCGCTTTGCCCCAAGGCTGTCGGGACCTGGCTGGTGAAGGTCTGCCCGTCCTTGAGAGTGCCGGTCAGCCCCCCCGACGAGCTGATCGTCACACTCCGGACCTTGCCGGCGGACGCTTGGCTCAGGAAGGTCGTGTAGCTCAGCTGGCGCGGTGCCGGCGCAGAGCTGCCGAAGACGCCCACGACGAACCAACCGAGGATGAGGAGGACGACAAGGATGCCTGTGGCCCGCCACGGCGAGCGGCCCGGGACGGAGCGGGGCCCACCGGGAGCCTGTGGCGTCCGGCTCGGGCCCGGCTGGTCACCGCCACCCCGTGGCCGCCCGGGCAGCTTCCCCCCTGCCTTGAGCCGGCTGTCAGGTCGAGGCGCGCCTTGCTCGGGTTGGGACTCGTCGCTCACCAGGTCATCTCTCCATGCCGGCCACGACTCCACGATAGGAAAGGGTCGTCACCATGGGCAGGGGCGAAGGTCCCCATCGCCTCCCGGCGACCACGCCGCCCGGTGCGAAGAGGCGCGGACCGTCGCTCAGCTGCGCCTCTCCAGCACCTCCAGAGCACGTTCGAGGGAGACCTCCGGGCTTTCGCCGGTATCGACGTCGCAACCGGCCGGCCACGGGGCCTCGCCGGATGCCATGGAGCGCCGGACCTCGACGTCCGCCTCGCTCAACGAGGTGCCGTGACGAGAACGAGCCGCAAGGCGCCGCTCGGCGACGTCGTCGTCGACCACGCAGTGGACGAGCGCGGCTTCGGCGTGGCACGCACGCGCGACCTCGACGGCGTGCGCACGCCGCTCCTCGGCGGCGAAGGTGGCATCGACCACGACGCTCGTTCCCATCTCGAGCCCAGAGCGCGCGGCTGCGAACATCGACTCGTAGACGGCGCGGACCGCATCCGGTCGATATCGCTCCCCCGGACCGGCCGGCGACGGTGGCACGCGGCGCAGCTCGTCGGTCCGCAGCACGCGGGCCCCAATGCGTTCGGCGATCATGTGGGCGAGCGTCGACTTGCCCGATCCTGGCAGCCCGCCCACGACGACGAGGCGCACGCGCGACCGTTCGAGGTGCCGTCGGGCCAACTCCAGGTACTGCGCGACCCCCGTCGCGGCGTCACCGCCCTGGTCGTGGCGGATGCAGCCCACCTTTGCCCGGACAAGGGCCCGGGTCGCGATGTAGTAGTCGAGCAACGCCGGAGGCAGCTCCTGGCCGGCGTGTGCCTCGTAGCGCTCCACGAACAGCTCGGCTGCGGCCGGCTCTCCCCTGACCTCGACGTCCATGGCGAGAAATGCGACATCCGACGCGATGTCGACGTGCCGCAGGCGGTCGTCGATCTGGAGGCAGTCGAGGATCCGCACGCCATCGGGGCAGCAGTAGACGTCGTCGGCCTGAAGGTCGCCGTGGCCGTCGCAGATATCGCCATTGCGGCAGCGCAACGCAAACAACGGCGAACGGCCCGCGACGAACCGGCGCGCCAGCTCCACGACCCGGGCGAAGACGCCGGGATCGCCGAGGCGGTCGATCAAGGGAGCCATCTCGGTGACGTTGTCGTCAAGAGCCGCAGCCACCGCTGTTGGCGAAGCGTCCTCGGTGATGCTCGGCGAACGCTCGGCTGTCGCATGAAATGCCGCGAGCCGCTCGGCCACGGCGTCGATCGCATCGCCCGCGGCGCTCGTCGTGGCCCCCGCCGCCACGATGGTCGCCAGCCGGCACTCCTCGGGCAGGCGGCGCATGACGACGGCGTGCTCGACCGGCCCGCCTGCCGCCACGTCGTCTCCGGCCAGGCGAAGCTGCGCCACACCGAGATAGACGTCGGGGGCGAGGCGACGGTTGAGCTCCACCTCCCGGTAGCAGTCGCGCTCGCGCGCGCCCGCCGTGGACAGGTCGGCGAACGGGAAGCGGACGTGCTTACGGAACTTGTATGCGTGCTCCCCCAGGAAGACGACGATGGACAGGTGTGTCTCGGCGACCGAGCGCGCCGCGCCCTCGCGCACCGCAGAGCTTCAGGCGCTCCGTGCGTGCATCGGCTTCGCCCGGCGCACGCTGCTTCCGGCCCGCACGTTCCGCCTCTCGCGCGCACGCACCGGCGTCCGCCGCTCCTGGCTGTCCGCCCCACCGGGCCGCGCCCCTTGCACCGCAAGCGGACGCCGGCCCGACCTGTGGGCACGAGGAGCGTTCTTGTCCTTCGTATAGTCGTACCAATCGTGCGTGGCACAGAGGGACCTGCTGTTGTACATCGAGAGCACCGTCACGCATCCGGGAGCCGCGCACACGCGCCTGTCCGGGAATGTCTTGCTCCGGGAGCACCTTTGGCCCAAGCGCTCGCCGTAGAGGATCCCCTCGGCTCCCATCTCGTTCATCGTCGCCCTCCTCCCGGTCGGCTGCAGGTCGCAATGGCAATGGCGCCAGCATGATCGCGGCGCCGACGGACCAGCCAGGGCCGAAGGTCCTACCCGCACCTGCCGAATGGACGATTCGCGCGCCGGGTCGCCATCGGCGATACTTGGAAGATGCCCTCTCCTGCCGATGACGCCCCCGTCGTCGGCGAGAGCCCTCTGAGCTCGGAGCGCGCTGAACCGGCCATCGCGGTCGACCGCCTTTCGAAGAGCTTCGGCCAGCTCGAAGCGGTGCGGCAAGTCAGCTTCACCGTGGCCCCAGGTGAGACGTTCGGCTTCCTCGGCCCGAACGGCGCGGGGAAGTCCACCACGATCTCGATGCTTTGCACCCTGCTCCGGCCTACCGCCGGCCGGGCGCGCGTCGCCGGGATCGACGTCGCAGCCGAGCCCGGCAAGGTGCGCAGCCGGATCGGCCTTGTCTTCCAGGACCCCACGGTCGACGACTACCTCACCGCGGCCGAGAACCTGCGCTTCCACGGCCAGCTTTACGGCGTTCCCCATGCCGTGCTCGAGCCGCGCATGCGGGAGGTCCTCGAGATGGTCGAGCTTGTGGACCGCCGTAACGATCTCGTGCGTACGTTCTCCGGGGGCATGCGCAGGCGCCTCGAGATTGCACGGGGCCTCCTGCACTCGCCGCGAGTCCTCTTCTTGGACGAGCCGACTGTCGGCCTCGATCCCCAAACCCGCTCCCACATCTGGCGCTATATCAACTCCCTGCGGAAGATCGAGCACATTACGATCTTCCTGACGACGCACTACATGGACGAAGCCGAGTACTGCGACCGCATCGCCATCATGGACAACGGCCAGATCGTCGTCTGCGACACCCCGGAGGCCCTCAAGCAGCTGGTCGGGCGCGACCGGGTCGAGATCTCGACCGACGACAGTGATGCGACGATCTCCGAGCTCGCCGCCCGTTTCGGGCTTGACGCATCGATATCCGAGGGGGCGGTGACGTTCTTCGTCGCGAACGGAGAGGAGTTCCTCCCCCGCTTGTTCGCAGAGCTGTCACTGCCGATCCGCTCTGTCCGTGTCGCCCGCCCGACCCTCGACGACGTCTTCATGACCTACACGGGGCGGACGATCCGCGACGCCGAGGCGAGCGGGACCGACCACCTCCGATCCAATCCGTGGGTACGCGCCAGGGTGGGCCGCCGGTGAGCGTCGATCCCCTCACGGGTCCCTCCGGCGTCCCGGCGCCGGCGGCCGGCGATCTCCATCGGGCCGCGGCGCGGCCGATGCCCGCCGTCCCACGCGTCCACGAGGTTTCGGGGCGTCTCACCGACGATCTACGCGGCCTGCGTGTCGTATGGAAGCGCGAGCTCATTCGTTTCACGCGTGACCGCCTACGCATTATCACGTCCCTGATCCAGCCGGTGCTCTTCCTCTTCATCCTCGGCACCGGTCTGTCGACCTTCACTTCGTCGGCGACGGCCAGCGTCAACTTCAAGACGTTCATGTTCCCGGGCATTATCGCCATGACGGTCCTTTTCACCGCGATCTTCTCCGCTATCTCCATCGTCTGGGACCGCGAGTTCGGCTTCCTGCGTGAGATGCTCGTCTCCCCGGTCCGCCGCTGGGCCCTCGTCGTCGGCAAGTGCCTCGGGGGGATGACCGTCGCGACGATCCAGGGAGCGATCTTCCTGCTCCTTGCCGGAGCGGTCGGCGTCCCCTATGCACCCCTCATGCTCCTGACGCTCATCGGCGAGATGGCCCTGACGGCCTTCACCCTCACAGCGTTCGGGATCCTGCTCGCCGCCCGCATGACACAAGTCCAGTCGTTCCAGGTCGTCGTCCAGTTCTTCGTCATGCCGATGTTCTTCCTCTCCGGGGCCGTCTTCCCGCTGTCCAAGCTCCCCTCGTGGCTCGCCATCCTCACCAAGATCGATCCCCTCACCTACGCGGTCGACCCGATGCGCCGGGCAGTCTTCGCACACATCAACGTCTCGCCACACGCCATCCGGGTTCTCAGCCCCGGTGTCACCTGGAACGGCTGGATGCTCCCGACCGGAGTGGAGATCGCGATGGTCGCGGTCATGGCGCTCGTCCTGCTCCTCGGCGCCATCGTCAACTTCTCCCGCACCGACTAGCCCCTCCGGGCCACAGGACGAGGGTGCACGTCCCCCCGGCACTTGGCCGGCTTGGGGGCCCGATGGGACGTTCGACCCTTGGATGGCGCCGCCGGCATCTCTAGGGTCTGACCCGTGAACGCATGGACGCGCATCGGTTTGCCGTCCGTCGTCTTCGCCGATCGGGCTGACGCAGGCAACCGCCTCGCGTCGCTCGTCGTGGGCGACGTCGGCCACGACGGCCACCGCGGCATCGTCGTGGCCGGCTTGGTCCGAGGCGGGCTGCCGGTTGCCGCCCCGATCGCCCGGGCACTCGGCGCGCCGCTCGACGTCCTCTGTGTCGGCAAGATCGGGGTGCCCTCCCAACGTGAGCTCGCCATGGGGGCGGTCGGAGAAGGCGACGTGGTCGTATCGAACGCACACGTGCGCCAAGCGGCCGGCATCGACGATGCCGCCTTCGCCGCGGCCGCAGCGCGGGTCGCAGAAGACGTGCGCGCGCAACTCGCGCAGTACCGGGACGTCGCGCCGGCGGTCCCTTTGGAAGGTCGCACCGTCGTCGTCGTCGACGACGGCGTCGCAACGGGCTCGACGGCCCTTGCCGCGCTGCGCGTCGTGCGTGCCAAGGGAGCGCGGCGCGTCCTCCTCGCCGTCCCCGTCGCCCCGTCGGTCGAGCTGCGCGAGCTCGGCGAGGAGGCCGACGAGGTCATCTGCCTCGAGTCGCCGGCCGCGATGGCCGCCGTCGGCCAGTTCTACGCCGACTTCTCCCAGGTCACCGACGACGACGTCCGCCGGCTGCTCCGCTCTGTGTCGTCACCGGCACAACCGGCCGACGTCCATATCGAGGCCGGGGGGGCTCTGCTCGACGGCATCCTCACAGTCCCTCGTGCAGCCCGCGGCCTTGTCGTCTTCGCCCATGGATCGGGCAGCAGCCGGCACAGTCCTCGCAACCAGGCCGTCGCCGGCCGCCTGAACGAAGCTCGCCTCGGGACACTGCTGTTCGACCTGCTCACCCCGGGCGAGGCGGACCATCGCCAGAACGTCTTCGACGTCCCTCTTCTCGGGCGCCGGCTCGCCCAGGCACACGCCTGGCTCGTCGAGCAGCCCGGTCTCGCCGGGCTACCCGTCGGCTACTTCGGGGCGAGCACCGGTGCCGCCGCCGCTCTTTGGGCCGCAGCCGAGCCGCACAGCAGCGTCGTGGCCATCGTCTCGCGCGGTGGGCGGCCCGATCTCGCCGGGGAACGACTCATGCAGGTCAGCGCGCCGACGCTGCTCGTCGTCGGCGGGGCCGACCACGGCGTCATAGAGCTCAACGCCGACGCCGGACAGCATCTCCACTGCGAGCATCTCGTCGAGATCGTCCCCGGAGCCACCCATCTCTTCGAGGAGCCCGGCGCACTCGAGACCGTTGCCGATATGGCCGCCCGGTGGTTCGTGACGCACTTCGTCCCGGCCGAACCATCCGCCGAACTTTGACGGCAGCCCATTCACCCTCATCGCCACGGCTTGCCTGCCGCCACCGCCGCGGCACGGCGCCACACGCCCGGCCAGCGGTCGAGCGCCGCAGTGGCCGCCGCCCTTTCGGTGTCCACAATGGTCAGGATCTCCTTCCCAACCGGCTC
>JAJZBS010000017.1 GCA_021851885.1 Actinomycetes bacterium
TCGCCCCTTCTCTCCGAAGAGGAGCCGGCCGACGCCGGGGTGGGTGAGGAAGGTGAACACCTCGGACTCCGCTGTGCGCAAGTGGCTGGCCGCGGCTCTGGCGCCGCAGGCACCGGCGTCGTCGACGAGGTCGCGCTAGGCATCCAGAGCTACGCCGTGGTCGTGGCCGGTAGGCAACGGTGAGCAGCGCTTCGAGCTGGCAGGGGAAGTCGTCTGCGAGCTCGTGGGAGACCCGGTAGAGACCACGGGCGAGGTGCCACAGGCAGCGTTGCACCGGCAACACCGGGGGAACCGCTCTGCGACCAGGGTGGACAGCTCTTCTTCGCCGTCGACGAGGATCAGCCCGGGGTGCACGCCGGCGAGCAGGTCGCCCATGACCGACCAGCCCTCGCCCAGGGTCGCGCCCAGCAAGCGGGCTTCGACCGAGACCCGCTTGCTGGCCCGGCTGCCACGGCCTTTTCAGGCTCTTCCGCTTTCAGTGGGGACGGGTTGAGGTGATCCCAGGTGGGCAGATCGTCGTTGGCCAGGCGATTCCGCCGGCGAGGAGGAGCACGCGGAGTCTGTAGTGCGCGAAGTTCGTGAACCCCCGGCCGGACTTGACCATGCCGGGCATGCGGAGGCGCGTACTTCGGGGCTGGTACCAAGGGTCGCAACGGCTTCTACCGCTACTACGCCTGCCGGAACCGCCAGACCAAGGGCACCTACGGCTGCCGGAGCAGACGAGTGCCCGCCGAAGACCTGGAGGCTGGCGTCATCGACGACCTGATCCGCACCCTGTCCCGGTCCGACGTGTTCGAGCAGGCCATCACCGCGGCGATCGCGGAGGTGGCGGACAAACGCCCGAGCCTCGAAGCCGAACTGGCCAGCACCGCGGCCCAGCTACGCGGCACCGAGACCGGCCTGAACCACTACCTGCGAGCCTTCGAGACCGGCGAGATGCCGGCGGCGATCTGCTCACCCCGGGTCACCGAACTCACGCAGCGCCGCGATGAGCCGGTCGCCCATCGCAAGGAGCTAGCCAAGCAGATCGAGGCAGCCAGCCCGCAGCTTCCGACCCCCGAGCAGCTCCGAGACCTCTGCACCGAGATCCGCCGGACCATCGAGGACGGCAATCCCGACGCCGTCAAGCAGCTGCTTCGCGAGCTGATCGACCGGGTCGAGATCACCCCCGACCGCCATGCGTACTCCTTCTTCTGGGTGCCGGACGGCTGCGACACCGGCATTCCGGGCGGCAAACCCGCCCCGAACGCGCCACCGGTGCCCGCCCGTCTGGGGGACACCGGTTGGCTTTTCATGGCAACTCGTGGAGGTGGCGGGAATCGAACCCGCGTCCTCCGGTCCCTCAACGGTCCTTCTCCGAGCGCAGCCAGCGGAGAAAGTTCGGAGCCGACCGGGCCGCTGGCCCCCTGGTCGAGTCCTAACCGGAGAAGATGTCCCCGGCGGCGATCCGGTGACGCCAATCGGGTAAGTCCCACGAGATGTCGCCTGGGACCCGCCCGTGGGACCGGGGCGGGCCAGACGTCGCTGACTAGTTAGGCAGCGAGGCTGAGCTGAGGCTCGGCATTTGTTTTTGTTTCCGGCTTTTCACGTGGCTCCGGAGTCCACGGCTCGCTTCTCCCGTCTCGACAACCGAAGTCGAAACCTTTCACCCCCGTCTCAGCGGGTTCACGAACCGGCTCTCGGTGCGTGTCGCTCTCCATTGTACCGGCCTGCCCCCCGGCATCGAAACGTGCCGGGACAGGCTGCCGGGGAGGTCACGTCCGGTCGTGGCCGCGCCGTGCGCGCGCCATGTCTCGGGCCGCCTCGCGCTGGGCGTCGCGCTCGGCGATGACGCGGCGCTTGTCGTAGGTGCGGCGCCCCTTGACCAGAGCGAGCTCGACCTTGACCCTCCCGTCAAGGAAGTAGAGGGAAAGAGGGATGAGGGTCAGCGAGCGCTCCTGGACCTTCCCGGTGAGCTCGTCGATCTGCCTGCGGTGGGCAAGGAGCTTGCGTGGACGCTCGGGATCGTGGCCGCCGATGCCGTGGGCGAAGTCGTAGGGGGGGACGTGGACGCCGTGGAGCCACAGCTCCCCCCGGTCGATCCGTGCGAACGAGTCGGCGAGGTTGACCCGGCCGGCTCGCAACGACTTGACTTCGCTGCCCTGCAAGGCGATCCCGCACTCGAAGCTGTCGAGAACCTCGTAGTCGTAGCGGGCGCGGCGGTTCTGCGCGACGAGCTTGCGGTGCTCATCCTGGGCTTGGTTGCGTGCTTTGCGGGCCACACGAGGAGGGTACTGCCGGGCGCCGTGTTGTCCCGCCGTCGCCCCCCGCACCGCCTGTCCCGGCCGGTGCAGCGATCTGCCCACCGGGCCCGGGGACCCGGGGATCTGGCACCTCGGTGGTCCACCGCCCGTGCCATCGTGCCCAGTACGTTGGTGCTCGATGCTGCGCCTGCCTACAGATGTGCACCGGAGGATCCTCGTGCACTGCCTCTCCGGCCTCCCCGACGAAGCGTGCGGCCTCCTGGCCGGTGATCCGGATTCGGGGGCCGTTCGCCTCTGTTACCCGACCCGCAATGTGGCCGAGTCCGCAAAGCTCTACGAGGTGGATCCGCGCCAGCACCTGCAGGCCGATCGCGAGGCCGAGGCGAGCGGGCAGGAGATCATCGGCGTCTTCCACTCGCACACCCACACAGACGCCTACCCTTCCCCGACCGATGTCGCCCAGGCGCCGGACCCCGCATGGCACTACGTCCTCGTCTCCCTGCGGGACCCCGACCCCGTCCTGCGTTCGTACCGGATCGTGGAGGGCGGCGTGGACGAAGAGTCCGTCGTCTTGCAAAGCCGCTGACCCCTCCGGGCGTCGCCTCGTTCCCACAGGCGGCCGATCCGCCCCAACCGGCCGAACTCTCCCAGTGCCATCCCGGCCCCTCCGCCCGATGCCCGGGCACGGCTCGGTTAGAATCCGTACTGGAATAGTCGAGAATTGTCGGGGAGGAACCGGAGAAGTGGCCGTCGTCGTACGCCTGCCAGCAGTGCTGCGGGCCCAAGCGGGCGGGAGCTCGTCCGCCACAGTCGAAGGGGCGACCATCGGCGAGGTGATCGCCAACCTGGTCACGGCCTACCCAGGCCTCGACGGCCAGGTGCTCGGTGACGACGGGGCACTGCGCCGTTTCGTCAACGTCTATGTCAACGACGACGACGTGCGGTATCTCCAGCAGCTCGGCACCAAAGTCGACGACGGCGACGTCATTTCGATCCTCCCGGCGGTCGCCGGTGGCGCCGGCTGAGGTCGGCCGCGGGCGCGGGGGTTGGACGTGAGCCACGTCGATAGCATCCTGCAGCTGATCGGGAACACCCCGCTCGTCGAAGTCGGCTCCACCTTGAGCCCCAACCCCGACGTGCGCATTCTCGTCAAGCTCGAGGGACAGAACCCGGGAGGCTCGGTCAAGGACCGCATCGCTCTTGCCATGATCGAGGCCGCCGAGAAGGAAGGCGTCCTCGTGCCCGGCTCGACCCCGGCCCCGGTCTTGCTCGAGCCCTCGTCCGGGAACACGGGGATCGGCATGGCGATGGTGGCGCGGGTGAAGGGCTACCACCTCAAGGTGGTCCTTCCGGCGAACGTGTCAGCCGAGCGCCGGACGCTCCTCGAGGTCTGGGGGGCAGAGATCATCGACTCACCTGCGTCGGAGGGATCGAACGGTGCCGTCCGGGTCGCGAGAGAGATCGCGGCGCTCCATCCCGAGTACGTCTTCCTCTATCAGTACGCCAACCCGGCCAACCCGAAAGCCCACTACGACGGCACGGGCCCCGAGATATGGCGGGACTGCCCAGAGGTCACCCACTTCGTCGCCGGCCTGGGAACCTCGGGCACGCTCCTCGGTGTCGGCAGGTACCTCAAAGAGAGAAATCCGGCGGTGGAGGTCTGGGCGGTGGAGCCACCCGCCGGCGAGATGGTGGACGGGCTACGGAGCCTCGACGACGGCTACATACCTCCGATCTTCATCGAGAACAACGGCCACGAGCTCCTGGACCGCAAGACCATCATCAGCCCGCGCGAGTCGATCGAATGGACTCGCCGTCTCACCGACGTGGGGATCTTCTCGGGGATATCAACGGGAGCGGCGCTGGCTGGAGCTGCAC
This sequence comes from Actinomycetes bacterium, assembly GCA_021851885.1. Taxonomy (GTDB): domain Bacteria; phylum Actinomycetota; class Acidimicrobiia; order Acidimicrobiales; family JAMCQF01; genus JAJZBS01. The sequence goes on from JAJZBS010000017.1 coordinate 4,122, forward strand.
GTTGCGCGAGCTCCCTCGACCAAGGCGTGATCGTCGTCGTCTCAGCCGACGGTGGCTGGAAGTACCTGTCGACGGGTGCGTGGACTGACGACATCAATGTCGTGGCCGAACGGGCGCGCCACATGATCTATTTCTGACACGCACAGTGCCGCCGCCGGGTGTGGCGTGCGAAAAGTGTCTGTGAAAAGGGATTTCACACGCACGTTCGTGTCGTGTGCGGATACGATCTTCCTGGCGCCTCGCTCATTGACCGTGCACTGATCGTGCCCGTTGTCGAGTGGTGCTACGACGTGCCGTACGTCCACGTCCCACCGGTGCGGAAGGCCGTGCCCAGACCCAAGAGAGAACCACTGACGAGGACCAGGTCGTTGCTCGTGCTGTCCTTCGCGAGTGCCGGCGACTGACGGCTGGCCGGCGAAGGGATCGGATGCGCCATCCTCCAGGACGCGCCGTTCCAGGTCCACGTGTCATGCGTTGGCTCGACGAGATCGCGAGTGCCGCCATAGAGGACCACTCGCCTGGATCCCGGATCGAACGCCATGCTGGCGAAGATCTGCCCCGAAGGGCTGTTGTGGCTCGCCGCCGAGGCCCAGTCGGAGCCGTTCCAGGTCCACGTGTCACCGCAGGGGAGTGCGCCACACCCTCCACCGCCGAAGAGGACCACCTGGCGCGTCGCGGCGTCGTAGGCCATGGTCGCGTGCCAGCGAGCCGGTGGGCTCGTCGCGGGATGCCGTTCCACCCAGTCGGAGCCGTTCCAGGTCCACGTGTCACCGCAGAAGTGTCCGCATCCCAACCCTCCGAACAGGACCACGGTTCTCGTCGCCTGGTCGTATGCCATCGTCTCGCCGTAGCGAGCCGGTGGGCTCGTCGCGGGATGCCGTTCCACCCAGTCCGAGCCGTTCCAGGTCCACGTGTCACCGAGAGCGCCAACCGGAGAAGCGCCCTCGGCATGCACCGAGAGGCCACCGAAGAGGATCACCCCCTGGTTCAAGGGATCGTCGGCCGTCGAGGCCTCCATCTCCGCCGCCGGCTCTCGTGAGGGATGCTGACGGTGCCAGAATCCGGACGGGTGCGACGTCGAGACCCCGTGTCCCGTCTGGCCGCATCCCGCGGCGATCACGGCGACCACGCCGACTGCTAGGACGGTCAGTCTTCCCATAAGTCCTCGGCCTTGGGACATCATGGAGTCCCGCGACTTCAGAGCGTAACCGCCCAACACGCCATGAGCCGGGCCGATCAGGCGGAGCACGTACTCGCCCACCTGGCCGGCCGACGACGACAGGGCTCGAGGCGCGATTGACGGCGCTCTGGCGTTCCTTCGCGCACACGGCGCACGCCCCAAGCAGTGTCCCAAAGGCGCGCCCTGGCAGGGATGTGCGCCTTCCCGGGCCTTTCCGGTGCGAGCCACGACTCATGGGGATCCGATGCGCCTGGAAGCACGAGGGGCGAATGCCCCCAGCGACCACGATGCGCGACGCACCCGCTCGGGGGAACGGACGGGCGCGTCCCCGAGGTGTCGGTAGGCTCCCCCCGATGCCGACGCCCCGCCGAGAGCTTCGCGAGCGGCCGATCGGGGTCTTCGACAGCGGCTTCGGTGGCCTCACCGTCCTGCGGGCCCTCATGGACCTGCTCCCCGGAGAGGACCTCGTCTACCTGGGAGACACGGGTCGCTACCCCTATGGCCCGCGGCCCCTCGACCAGGTGCGTTGCTTCGCCCGGCAGATCACCGGTCATCTGGTCGAGGAATTCGGGGTGAAACTTGTCGTCGTGGCCTGCAACACGGCGGCCGCCGCTGCCCTCGACGAGTTGCGCGCGCGGTTCTCGGTGCCGATCATCGGCGTGATCGAACCCGGGGTGACCGCGGCGCTGCGTGCGACGCGCAATGGCTCGGTCGGGGTGATCGGGACCGTGGGGACGATCTCGTCAGGTGCCTACCCGCGGGCCGTCGCCGAAGCTGGTGTCGCGCCCGCGACGGGGGCCCCCGCCGATCTGGTCGCAGCAGCATGCCCCGGATTCGTCGAGTTCGTGGAACGGGGCGAGGTCGACAGCGACCAGGTGCACGTCCTCGCCGAGCGTCTGCTCTCACCGCTCGTCTCGGCTGACGTCGACACTCTCCTGCTCGGATGTACCCACTATCCGTACCTGGCACGAACCATCGGGGACGTGATGGGCCGTGACGTCGTCCTCGTGTCGTCGGCCGACGAGACGGCCTTCGCAGTCCGCGACCATCTCGTCGCGACCGGCATGGCGCGCGCCGTGGGAACCGGCGACGGCGTAAAGATCCGAGCGGGCTCCTTGCGTTTCCTGTCGTCGGGCGATCGAGAGTGGTTCCGCTCCGTCGGTCAGATGCTCTTCGGCCCCGAGCTGACCGAGGTCGACGCGGTCGAGTGGGGAGATGACCTCTGCTCAGACGAGGTGGCGGAGCTTCTCTGAGAGCTTGCGCAGCGGTGCCGTATAGCGCCACGACGTCGAGCTCTCCAAGTCCTCGACCCGGAAGCGGAGCTTTGTGAGCTCGGCGAGGTTGACGGCGCCGTCCATGTAGCCGAGGACGCGGACCGCCTCCCTCGTCCTGTCGAGCTCGTCGCGGTCGCCTGCGACGCCGAGGATCATCGTGCGGAAGGCCTCTGCTGCGTCGGCCCAACGCCACTGCCCCGTCGCGTCGAGCGTCGTCTCGACGGGATGCCGGGGACCCTCGGCGGCCGCGGTTGCCAGGCGCACCATCTCCTCGGAGCTTGGCACGAGCGTGATCTGCTTGTCGGCGCCGGTGCTCGCGAGCTTGTCCTTGATCTCCCGGGCGACGGCATTGTCCAGGGCCACGATGCGAGCGCCGTTGCCGACCGCCCGCAGCAGGGGCAGGCCGAAGCCTTCGTAGTTCGACGGGAAGACGACGAGCCGGGCGTGGGTGTACAGGGCCGCGACCACATCTTCGGGCAGATGGCCGCTTGCAAGGCCGTGGACGTTGCGGCCCGCCCGGCCCTGGTAGCCGAGGGCGACGACGTGTGCGCGCGCCAAGCGCTTGCCCAGGAGATCGACGGTTTCGGCGACACGCTTGTGGTGGTAGTGGTTCCCGATCACCAGTACGAACGGCTCCTGGCAGGGAAGCTGTTCCGCGCCGGCGATCTCGGCGAAGCGGTACTCGGCAGGGTCGAGGGAGTGGGCGACGACAGCGTCATGCACGTCGCGGCTACGGGGGAATCGTGCGGCGAAGGCCTCTTTGGAGTACGAGCTCGGGAACGCCATGGCCGCCGCGTGGGCGGCCATGAAGCGCCAGAGGGAGCGGATCGTCGGGTCGTCGTCGTCGATGTAGACGCAGTCTGTTGCGATATTGTCCGGGAAGAACACGACGTGGTGTGCAGCGAGCGGCCAGGTCCGGCGGGTGTCCTCCCAGGAAAAGGGCTGCGCCAGGAGGAGGCGCACGGCGTAGGTGTCCTTTCCTGCATCTCCCGGCGGCGGGAGCTCGACGATCTCGTAGTCCTTCGCGACGGAGCCGAGGCCGTGGAAGGACAAGATGTCCCGGTCGGCGAGGAATGACGTCTTCAGTGACTCGTTCCACAGCTCCGAGGCGATCATTGAGGAGACGACGTTCCTTGCCTGCTCGAAGGTGCCGTTGTAGGCGCGCCGCATGAACGACAGATCGACGAGGACTGTCGGCCGGCGCCGGCTGAGCTCGACTGCGGCGACCATGCGCTCGAATGTCCGGTGCTCGCCGAGCCCGTAGCGACGGATCGCGGGGAAGTACTCGGGGTAGCGCTTCGCAAGGATCTGCGCGTGTTGGTGCTCGAGGACTTGAGCCTGCGCCCCGAACGACGTCGAAGACGTGTGCATGACCCAGGCCCGATTGGCGAGGACGGCAACAAACCCGATCCGGTTGGCTCGCATGACGAGGTCGTTCTCCTCGTTGTAGCCCGGGGAGAAGGTCTCATCCAGCAACCCGACGAGATCGAGGACGTTCCAGCGGATGAGGATGCAGAAACCCGGGACGGTGGGCACGATGTGCCACCGGTCGAGGTACGGCATGATCCTGCGCGCGTCGGTCTCGGTGCTCGGGGATTCTTCGTCGGCGTCTTCGAGGTGCCAGGGGAGCGACGCCAGGGTCGCGTTGTTCGAACGCGGGCCGACGAATCCGAACTTCTCGTCGCTGCCCATGACCGCGACCATCTCGGCAAGCGCGCCAGGGGTGATGGCGGTGTCTGAGTTCAACAGGAGCGCGGGGCGGCCTTGGTCCCGTGCGCGTTGCAGGCCTTGGTTGGCAGAGCGGACGAATCCCTGGTTCTCCTGGTTGACGACCAGCTCGACGGGGACGCCGGCAGATTCGAGCGCGTCGCGCAGTTCGCCGAGGCGGGCGGCGAGGGCGCTGTCATCGGGGCTGTCGTTGACGAGCACGAGGTCGCAGCCGAGCGACGTCAGGTCGTCGGTCACCGCGAGGAGGTGGTGCTTCTGGTGCTCCGCGAGGTGCGCGTTCCGGTAGAAGGGAACCGTCAGGATGGGGCCGGAGGGCATGGTGGCCGGTCAAGCCTACAGCTGGCGGCATTCCGCTCGGCGGTCCTGCATCGCAGCCGGCCGGCCACGTCCGCTCCCTCCGCTGGTGACCCCATGTCGGGCCACCAGGGGCAACGAGGTCTGGGCGGGGGCCCTTGGCGGGCAGGGCCTCTCCGGCGGCTACTGCGCCTCGCGGCGGCGCAGTACCATCCGGCAATGCCGTCCCTCCAACGTCGCGACAGTCGCTCGGTCGACGACCTTCGCACCGTCACCTTCGAACGCGACTTCACCGAAATGGCCGCCGGCTCGGTGCTCGTCACCATGGGGCGCACCCGGGTGCTCTGCACGGCATCGGTCGACGACAACGTGCCCCGCTGGATGCGTGGAAGTGGGAAAGGGTGGGTGACCGCCGAGTACTCGCTCCTGCCCGGCTCCAGCGCCGAGCGCGTGACGCGCGAGGCGACACGCGGGCGCCAATCCGGTCGCACCCAGGAGATCCAGCGCCTCATCGGCCGGTCGATACGCGCGGTGTGCGACATGGTCGCGCTCGGCGAGAGGCAGGTCATCTTGGACTGCGACGTCCTGCAAGCCGACGGAGGCACGCGCACTGCGTCGATCTGCGGGGCCTACGTCGCCTTGCACGATGCTCTCAGTCGATTGGTGCACGGTGGAAAGATCGGCGTCCACCCCCTCAAGGAGGCCTGCGCCGCGGTTTCGGTGGGCATCGTCGACGGAGTGCCGATGCTGGACTTGGACTACGAGGAGGACGCGCGGGCCGACGTCGACATGAATGTGGTGATGACGTCGTCGGGCCGTTTCGTCGAAGTCCAGGGGACAGCCGAAGGGGCTGCGTTTGCACGCGGGGAGCTCGACGACCTCCTCGGGCTCGCGGAGCACGGGATCGCGTCTCTTCTCGACCACCAAACCACGGTGCTCGCCTCCTCGCCGGAGCCGCGGTGACGGATCGCTCGACGTTCGTGCTGGCGACGGCCAACCCGGACAAGGCAAAGGAGATCCGCGCGCTGTTCGACGGTGCCGAGCTTGTCGACCGACCACGCGAGGTCCCCGAGGTCGACGAGATCGGCGAGACCCTCGAGGAGAACGCACTCCTCAAGGCGCGAGCACTCGTCGCCGCAACGGGCAGGCCGGCCCTTGCGGACGACACCGGGCTCGAGGTCGCCGCCCTCGGAGGACTGCCCGGCGTGCGTTCCGCACGGTGGGCTGGACCAAGCGCCACCTACGCGGACAACGTCGCCAAGCTCCTCGCCGAGCTCTCGGCCGCTCCAACAGCCCGCCCGGGCGAGGGTCACCGCGCGCGCTTTGCCACCGTGGCCGCAGCGGTCTACCCGGACGGAACCGAGGTGACGGCCCTCGGGGTGGTCGACGGGACGATCGTAGGGGAGCCGCGCGGCGACGGTGGGTTCGGCTATGACCCGGTCTTCGTTCCCGACGAAGGTGGCGGGCTCACCTTTGCCGAGATGGGGGCCGCAGACAAAAACGCCCTCTCTCACCGGGGCCGTGCGTTCCGGGCCCTCGCCGAGCGCTTGCGCTCTGCCGCCAGGTTGGGCGGTGAGGAGAAGTGGCCGGGCCACGGCGGACGGGCCGGCGGGCGCCGGGAGGCAGGAGAGCGGCAGTAGGCGCCCCGCCGGCTCAGCGCAGCCGCCAGTCCGGGCGCTCGCCGCTGGCAAAGGTGCGCTGGCCCGCCGCGATCGAATCCGCGCTGGTGCCCAGGCCGACGAACGCGTAGGCGAGGGACAGAGCCTGGGAGCGGGACATCTCCCGTGCCGTCCACAACGCCCGCAGTGTTCCCTGCACGGCGAGCGGAGGCTGCCGTGCGATCGCCCCGGCCGCCCACGCAGCGCTCTGCGCGAGCTGGTCCCGGGCCACCACCTCCGACACGAGGCCGATCTCGCAGGCCCGGCGGGCGGATATCCGCTCGTGGCCACCGAGGAGGGACAGGCGCATGATCTCGCCGAAGGGCATGCGCCCCGCCATGTGGAGCGGCTCGAACGCGGCGGTCATGCCGTAGGTGACATGGGGGTCGAAGAAGGTGGCGTGGTCTGCCGCGATGATGAACTCGACCTCGCCAAGCATGTAGAACGCGCCGCCGCAGGCCATGCCGTTGACCGCCGCTATGACGGGTTTCCACAGGTCGCAGCTCTTCGGGCCGATGCGGCGACCGGGGTCGTCGAAGGTGAACGGCGTGCTCCCGGCGCCGAGGCGCAGGCGAGGCTCCCCGGTCTCGCCGGCGTCCTCCCCGCGGCCGCCAGCGTGCTCCCCGCCGCCGCCGGCGTCCTCCCCGCCGCCGCCACGGCCGGGCGCGCCCTTGGGAGGCAGCGTCTCGTGGCGGTCGATGCCGGTGCAGAATGCCTCGTCCCCGGCTCCGGTGAGCACGACGACGCGCACGTCGTCGTGGTGGCGCAGTGACGTCCAGACATGGTGGAGCTCGCGCTGCATGGACAGGTTGAATGCGTTGTGCACCTCGGGCCGGTTGAGGGTGACCCACGCGACGCCGTCGCGCTCTTCGTAGGTGAGGGTTGCAAAGTCCGTACCGGGATGGGACATCGGTCCTCCTTGGCGTTGGCGCGACATGATGGAGGACGCCGTTGCAGCTGCTCGGCCTTCGGTCGTGGATCGCCGTGCACGCCGGGATCGGAAACCGTCTGGCGCCACGGCTGCTCGACGTCACCCCCTGGGGACGGTACGGTAACGGCCGCTGAACTGCGCTGCCAGCCTCGGGAGGTGTCATGACCGCGGACACGAGCATCATCGGCATGGTGACGAGTCGATCCCGGGTCGTCATCGAACGGGGCCCTGTCGCCAACTTTGCGTCCGCTCTCGACGACGAGAGCCCCGTCTACAAGGACCCGGCGGCGGCTGGCGCGGCGGGTCTGGCGGGCATCCCCGCACCACCGACCTTTCCGTTCTGCATGGAGCACTGGGGCCGCTTCGCCGAGATCCAGCCCGAAGACCAGCCCGACGCCAACCCGATCGCAGACATCATCGGGTCGCTGATGAGCAGTGGTGGCCTCATCCTCCACGGAGAGCAGTCCTTCACCTATCACCGCCCGATCGTCGTCGGTGACGTGCTCGTCGGGGAAGGCAAAGTCGTGGACGTCTACGAGAAGGAGTCGTCCAAGGGCACGAAGATGACCTTCATCGTGAGCGAGACCAGCTGGACCGACGAGCGAACAGGCGAGCCGGTCGTTTCGACGCGCTTCAACCTCATCCACCGGGCGTAGGCGGATCGCGCATGGGCATGGGGGGAGCACAGGGCCTGGACGACGACATCGAACGGATCGTCGACGGCGGCGTCGCCTGGATCACTCTCAACAGGCCCGAAGCCGGCAATGCGCTCACGCCTGAGATGAACTCGCGCCTTGCCGGCTACATGGACGAAGCCTCGGCGGACCTGGCGGTGCGGGCCGTCGTGCTCACGGCTGCGGGGACGAAGAGCTTCTGCACGGGGGCCGACCTGCGGTCTCGGCGCGAGCCGGCGCCACGTCCGCAAGGCGCGCCGCAGAGGGCAGCCGGCGATGTCGCGCGCATGCTCCGCATCGGCTGGCAGCGCCTCATCACGGCCGTGCTCGACTGCGAGAAGCCGGTTGTCGCGGCCGTGAACGGGACGGCGGCCGGAGGAGGGATGCACCTCGCACTTGCCTGCGACCTCGTCCTCGCGGCCGACAGCGCCCGCTTCATCGAGGTTTTTGTCCGGCGCGGGATCGTCCCCGACGCCGGGGGTGCCTACCTTCTCCCGCGTCTCATCGGCCCCCAGCGAGCCAAGGAGCTCTTCTTCTTCGGGGACGACCTCAGCGCGACCGATGCCGAGAGATGGGGGCTCGTCAATCGCGTCGTCGCCGCAGAGGACCTCGTGGCCGTCGCCGGGGAGTGGGCGGGGCGACTCGCATCCGGACCGACGAGAACCCTCGCCGGTATCAAGTGGCTGGCCAACCGCTCCATGGAGAGCGACCGGGCGAGCGCCCTGTGGGAAGAGGCCCTTGTCCAGGAGATGGCCCAGCAGAGCGAGGACGCCCGGGAGGGAATGAGGAGCTTCGCCGAGAGACGCCCCCCTGCGTACCGGGGTTGGTGACGGCCTTCGTGCACACAACCTGGATCAGCGCAGCCGACTGGTTCGCCGTGCTGCGCATCGGGACGGGGCTGTGGTGGCTGGAGAGCTACCGCCACAAGAACAAGAAGGCCTGGCTCGTGGACGGCGCCGGCATCGCCTGGGCAGCGTCGGTTGCCGGCAAGCACCGCTGGCCTGTCGTCGGGCGGCTGTTCGCCGCGGTTGTCGCTCCCCGCGCCCGGGTCGTGGCCTACGCGGTCGTCTTCGGCGAGCTTGCCGTGGGGATCGGCCTCGTCGCGGGGTTCCTCACGCCCGTCGCGGCTTTCGCGGGCATCGCCCTGAACCTCGTGTACCTCGTCCTCATGATCTCCGACTGGGCCGAGCAGGGGCAGAACCTGATGATGATCCTGGCCACGGCGGTCGTCCTCGGCGCCCACGGATGGTCGGTCTGGTCGCTCGACCACCTCACCGGGCTATTCTGACGTGTCCAGAGGGGAACGCTCCCAGGGCGACGGCGAAGGGGTGATCGATGGCACAGGCAGGGAAGATCTACTTCGATGACGTCTCCACGGGTGACGAGGGCCCGGCACTGACGCACGAGCTCAGCCGGACGGACCTCGTGCGCTACGCCGGGGCGAGTGGCGACTTCAACCCGATGCACCACGACGAGGTGAAAGCCCAGGCAGTCGGGCTGCCCTCGGTGTTCGGCCATGGCATGTACTCGGCCGGCCTGCTTGCCACGGCGATCACGAACTACGCGGGGATCGGCAGCGTGCGCGAGTACCAGGTCCGGTTCGTCAAGCAGACCTGGCCCGGGGAGACCTTCAAGACCCGCGTCGTCGTCACCGCCAAGCGCGTCGAAGGGGGAGAGAACCTCGTGGATCTCGACTGCTCGCTCGCCAACGGCAAAGGCGAAGTGAAGGTCGAGGGGAGGGCGGTCGTCGCCCTGCCGTCGCGTTCCTGACGGCGGGCGGGGGGTCCGGTTCGAGGGGAGGGGGTCCGACGTGAAGTACGTCCTACCAACCATCTTGTTGCTTGTCGTCGTCTTGGTCGGCTTCTTCGTCATCGCCCGTGCGCGCCAAGATCTCGTCGGGGACGACAGCATCCGGAAGCAGCGCGGTCCCAAGTCCAAGGGCAAAGCGCTCCACGCCGAATCGAGTGCCCGGTTCATGGAACTGCAGCAGGAGATAGCTCTGCGTCGCGCGGAGCTCGACGCCAAGAATGCCGCCGGCGGGCAGCCGAGTCCTCAAGGTGGCACCGGGGTGCCCAGCGCGCCGGATTCGCCGGGGTCACCGGATTCGCCTGGGTCACCGGATTCGCCGGGGTCACCAAGGGCCGAGCCCGGCGCGGAGGTCTCTCCCGGTCCAGCGACGCCGACCGGCGCAGGGGAAGGAGGAGGAACGTCGTCTCACGATGGGATGGCGGCCGGCCCGGCCTCGGGGGGAGCCCCGTGGGTGGACGGCATGCCGTCGGGGGGCATCGACGACGCTCCGTCGAGCGGGGGCGGAGCCGGAGAGGGCGAGGCCTCAGAGGGCTGAACCTCCCGTCGTGGTGACGACCCGCTCCTCCCGGGGCGTCAGCGCCACCCGAAAAGCTCGCGCGCGACTGGCTACGGGTGGGCGCGACGGAATAATGTGCCGCTGGGGATGATCGTGGATTCGACTTTTCGAGACGTCGCGTACGCACGTCGGGACATGCGAGCTGACACCGCTGCCGAGACGAAGCGACGCCGCGCCGTTATCGGGGGCGCGGTGTGCTTTGCTGCTGCCATCGGGCTGGCCGTCATTCTGGGCGGGGTCGGATCGGCGTCGCGCACGACGGCGGCGGGCACGGCGAAGCAGGTCGCGGCGGCGACTTTGACGAGTGCGTCACGGCTGTCGGCCCGATCGGAGGCGACGGCGTCGCCCCGATCGGCGGCGAGGCCTGTGGCTCGGGCCAGGTCCAGAGTCGCCAAGGCGGCCACGGTCAAGCCCCACCTGGCCACCACCACGATCACCGCAGCGGGCCCGCAGGGGATGAACCTCAACGCGGCATGGGCGTACTACTCGAAGGGGAGCCCCGAGACCGTCGTCGCCTACATCGAGGGCGGCATCAACTGGAACAACCCCAGCGCCCAGTCGCTTGTGCCGCACATCTACGTGAACTGGCACGCGGTGCCGGTGCCGTGCACCGGGTCGACGATGATCGTCGACGGAGCGACCCAGCCCTGCCATACGGTGTACTCGAACAATTTCGCCAACTACGACCTCGACCATGACGGGGTGGTCAACGCTCTCGAATGGGCCAACGACCCGCGGGTTCATATTGCGTCGAACGGCTTCCTCGATCCAGAAGATCTGATTGCTGCCTTCTCCGACGGCATCGACCACTCGGGTACGGGCTACACGAACGACATCTCTGGTTGGGACTTCTACAACAACCAGAACGATCCGGCGACGAACGACTCCAGCTACAACCACCCGAACCAGCAGATCAACAACATCATCAAGGAGTGCCCGCGCTGCATGGTGATGCCGATCAAGGCGGGTGACCAGGCAGTCGATCCGACGCAGAACGTCGCCCAGGCGTGGATCTTCGCGGTTGACGAGGGGGCGAGCGTGATCGTGTCGGTCACCGCCGACCTCGGCCACTCAGCCTTCGAAGCCCAGGCGGCCCGCTACGCCCAGGCGCACGGTGTTCCCATCGTCGAGGCGTCGAACGACTTCGACTCGAGCGACCACCAGGGCGGCATGTTCTGGCCGGGCGTCATCCCGGGCAATGGGGCGGTTCTCCAGACCACCGACCTTTCGATAGGGCCGTTCGACGGCATCCCCGAGCAGTGGACCCGTTCGGACCTCACCTCGTGGGGCCCCCACGCCATGTTCACCGCCGCCACCTCCGGTGGGACGACGTCCGAGTCAACGCCCACCCTCGGCGGCATCCTGGCCTTGCTCCTCTCCTACGGCCACCAAGCCGCGGCCGAGCACTTGATCGCGTCCCCGCTCACCGGGGGGGAGGCCGTCCAGGTGCTGCGTGAAACGGCGAAGCCGATCACCAATCCGAACCTGCCATGGCCGGGAGGACCGAACCCGGGCTGGAACCCCCAGTACGGCTACGGGATGCCCAACGTCTTCGCTGCCATGCAGGCCATCGCTGCGAACAACATCCCGCCGGTCCCGTCGATCGACTCGCCCAACTGGTACGCGGTGATCGATCCGACGACGACGCCGTCGGTGCCTGTCACAGGAACGATCAGCGCGCCCCGCTCGCCGTCGTTCACGTGGAAGCTCCAAGCGGGTCTTGGGCAAAACCCATCGAGCTCCCAGTACTTCACGATCGGCACGGGATCGGGAAGTGGCAGCTTCTCGGGAACCCTTGGGACGTTGCAGCTGTCCCAGATCCCGCAGTCGTTCTGGGCCGCCGCCTTCCACTTGTCGAAGACGAAGGAGCTCAACTCGGCCGAGCAGTACACCGTGACCCTTCGGATCGAGGTGACGGACGCTTCGGGCCGTGTCGGTGTGGATCGCCGCGCCATCTCCGTCGTCCACGACCCCACCTGGCTGCCCGGCTTCCCGCTCAAAGTCAGCGCGACCGATGTCGCCGCGGGTGGCGTCGGGAGCTTCCCGGCGGGCGCGACGAGCCAACCGGCGATGGCCGACCTGCAGGGCACGGGCCAGCTCGATCTCATCTACGGCGATGCCAACGGCTATGTCCACGCCGTCAACCCGAAGACGGGCCAGGAGCTGCCCGGCTGGCCGGTCCATCTCGACCCGTTGCAGGTCGTCGTCAACCATCCGGGGATCGATCCCGGGTACGAACCGATCTTGGCGGACGTCGCCGTCGGCGACCTCACCGGCAACGGGCAGCTCGACGTGGTCGTCACCTCCCTTGTCGGGCGGGTCTACGTCTTCAATGCGGACGGGCAGCTCCTCCCGGGTTGGCCACAGACCCTCGACCAGGGTCTGACGCCGATCCCCATTCCGCGCCCGGGGGTTGCCCATACGAGCCCGGCCGTCCAGGGGGCGACGGCGGCGCCTGTGTTGTTCGACCTCACCGGCAACGGGCAGCTCGACATCATCCAGGCCGCGTGGGACGGCTACATCCACATCTACAGCCCGGCCGGTAACGAGCTGCCCGGCTGGCCCGTGAAGGTCACGCTTCCGTCGAACTTCGTGCCGAAGACGGGCTACAGCCTCTACAACGACCAACGGTTGATCACGTCGCCGACCGTCGCCTACTTGAACGGCCGGAACGCGCCCCCGGACATCGTCATGCGTGGCCAGGAGACCGAAGCGCCAAGCGGCGGGCTCCAGCTGCTCCCCAACGCCTTCGCCTACGCGTACACCCCTCAGGGCGAGCTCCTGCCGAACTGGCCGGTGAAGATTCCTGGGCTGGTCCAGATCTACGACCTGGCCATGGAGTACCTGACCGAGGGGACCGACGAGCCGATAGCCGTGCCGGCACCGGTGCTTCCTGGATCGAGCGTCGTCGCCGGCGCCCAGGACGTCCTCGTCGCTCCGCAGTTCAGCCCGTCGTTCTTGATCGACGGCGCCGGCAAGATCATCGGGCAGGTGGGCAACGAGAGCGCGGCCATCCTCGACCTGATCAAGGTCGTCACCAACCCGCTCTTGACCTTCAGCGGGCACCTGCCGCCACCGATGCCCGTCCCGTTCGCATCTTCGTACGTCTATGGGACTTTCGGGGGCCAACCGGCATATGCCGGCGCGGGTGTCGACATGACCGACCTGGGCGGTGCCCTCGTGTACCCCGGCGACGGGCTCGGCATGGCCGACTACGAGCTCGCCTATCCGGCCAATCCGTTGCTGAGCCAGTCGATGCTTCCCGGGTTCCCGGCACCCCGCCAGGGGTGGGCGTTCCTCGGGGCACCCCTCCTCGTCGATGTGACCGGGAGCGGCCACAACGCCATCGTCGACGGAGGTGACACCTCGGCGCTCATGGCCTACCTGCCGGGTGGTGGTCAGGCCCCTGGGTTCCCCAAGTTCACCAGCGGCTGGACGTACTTCTCGCCGACGGCCGGTGACCTGTTCAACAACGGGCACGTCGACCTCGTGACGGTCACCCAGGAGGGCTACCTCTTCGCGTGGCAGACACCTGGCCTCGTGCGGAACGGGGGCGGGGGCATCTGGACGCGCTTCCTCCACGACAACTGGAACACGGCCAACGCGGCCTCCCAGACAACCCCGCCGGGCGCACCGCAGAACGTCAAATGGGCCCCGGGGAGCCCGACCGTGTCGTTCACGGCACCGGGATCAGAGTGGTACAGCGGGGAGCCCTCCAACTACGTCGTCACGGTCGACCAGGGTGCCGGTCTCGCCCCCTTCAAGTTCCAAGCCGCGGCCACCGTCGCCGCCGGTGGGGAGCAGACGATCGACGTGCCCCAGGGGATTGTCTCCGTCACGGTCCAGGCGGAAAATGCCGCCGGGATACTGGGCACGCCGGTGACGGTGCCCTCCGGCTCGTAGCGTCCGTCAACCGTTCACGCCGGATCCGGCCCCATCTAGAACGGGATCGCGAACGGCGGCACCGACGTCGAGCGGTCGCCGAAGAGCTCAGCTGACTTCGCCACGAGGCCGTCGACCGTCCAACGGGTGTCGCTGTGCAGCTCTCCGACGGGGGCGAAAGGCGCCATGAGCCAGATCGAACCCCCGAAGACGACGAAGATCTGCCCGTTGACCGATCCCGCTTCATCGGTGGCCAGCCAGGCGACGACCGGGGCGACATTGCCCGGATCCCACGTGTCGAAGCCCTCGGTCGCGCCGGTTGCGAAGAGCTGCTCGGTCATGCGCGTGCGGGCACGGGGGGCAATGGCGTTGACGGTGACCCCGAAGCGCTCGAGCTCGCGGGCGAGGACCCAGGTCATGGATGCGATCCCCGCTTTGGCCGCCGAGTAGTTCGCCTGACCGGCGTTCCCGAACAGCCCGGCCTCGCTCGACGTGTTGACGATCCTCCCCACGACCTTGTCCCCGGCTTTGGAGCGGGAGCGCCAGTAGGTGGCGGCGAAGTGCGACGGCGCGAAGTGCCCCTTGAGATGGACGCGGATCACGTCGTCCCACGCGGCTTCGTCCATGTTGAAGCTCATCTTGTCCCGGAGTATCCCGGCATTGTTGACGAGGATGTCCAGGCCGCCGAACGTCTCGATCGCCTGGTTGACGAGTCCTTGCGCGCCGGTCCAGGTGCTGCAGTCGTCGCGGTTGGCGGTGGCCTCGCCCCCGGCACCGGCGATCTCGTCAACCACGGACTGGGCGGGGGTGCTCCCGCTGTCGCCCTCGGAGCTCCCCGACAGGGCGGCACCGACGTCGTTCACGACGACCCGGGCACCCTCGCGGGCCAACAGGAGTGCTTCCTCCCGCCCGATGCCGCGCCCGGCACCCGTGACGATCGCGACCTTGCCGTCGAGCATCCCCATCTTCGCGCTACCTCCCGGTGTCTCTGGCGGTGCGGGCGGGGAGATTCGAACTCCCACCCCTCTGGGGGACCGGGACCTAAACCCGGCGCGTCTGCCAATTCCGCCACGCCCGCGTGGCTCAACGAGCCTAGCGAGGTGGGGCTGCCCGCAGGCGGCCCGTTGCTCCCTGGGCGGCATCGCCGGCCCGCTAACATGCGGGCATGGAAACGCAGCTGCCCGGCCCCGCCGTGGTCACGAGCCGGGTTTCCGGGGGAGACCCCGGCGGCGAGGTCTTCCAGCGCCTGCTCAAGGAGCGCATCGTGTTCCTGGGTAGCCAGGTCGACCAGGACGTGGCCAACTTGGTCTGTTCGCAGCTCCTGCTCCTCGACGCGGAGGACTCGGACCGGGACATCTCGCTCTACATCAACTCCCCGGGGGGTTCGGTCACCGACGGTCTCGCCATCTACGACACCATGCAGTACGTCCAAGCGGATGTCGCAACGATCTGTGTCGGCCTTGCCGCGTCGATGGGGCAGTTCCTGCTGTGCGCGGGAGAGCCCGGCAAGCGCTATGCCCTTCCGCACTCCCGTATCCTCATGCACCAGCCCTCCGGTCAGGTCCAGGGGCAGGCGGCGGATATCGCCATCCAAGCCGAGCAGATCGTCTACCTCAAGCGGATGATGGCAGAGCGGATCGCGTTCCACACCGGCCAGCCGGTCGAGCGCATCGAGGCGGATTCGGACCGGGACCGCTGGTTCACCGCCGACGAGGCCAAGGAGTACGGCTTCATCGACCAGGTGATCGACCGGTCGTCGGCGGTCCCGGCACTAGCGCCGGCGAAAGCGCCGGCGAAGTAGCGCGATCCCGCGCCCTCGTGAGCAGGTCCATCCCGACGCAGCCGGGAGCTCAGCGGCCCGTCGATCCAGCATCGAGGTCGTCGGTCGCAGGCGACCGTGTCGCCGTGCCGGCGAGCGCTGATCCTACGAGCGAGATCCTCGCGGCGACGTTGGGAGGGCCCTCGATCGGGGCCGCGGCCTCTCCTGCCAAGCCGATCCGGGTCGTCTCGGCACGCATCAGCGTGTGGAAACGCATGGCGAACCTGTGGGAGTCACGCGAGCTCCTCGTCCACATGGTCCGGACGCAGCTGCAGGTCAAGTACAAGGGATCGGTGCTCGGGTTCCTCTGGTCGATGCTCAACCCGGCCCTGACGCTCGTCGTGTACTACATCGTCTTCACGAAGGTGATGAAGAGCGGCGTACCGGACTTCGCCATCTTCCTGTTCGCCGGTCTTCTCGTCTGGAACCTGTTGAGCATCTCACTCCAGGAGGCGACGGGGACCATCGTCTCCAACAGCGGCATCGTCAAGAAGGTGGCGTTCCCTCGTGAGATCCTCGCTCTCGCGTCGGTCGGGACCGGCGTCGTCTTCTTCTGCCTCCAGACGATCGTCCTGATCCTGGCGTTCTTCGGCTTCCAATACCAGCCCGCCTACGCCTACCTGCCCGTCGCGCTCTTCGCCGTCGTCGACCTGATCATCTTCACATCGGCACTGGCCATCTTCCTGTCGGCCGTCAACGTCTACTTGCGGGACATGCAGCACCTCGTGGCCGTCGTGCTCCTGGTGTGGTTCTGGGCAGTCCCCATCGTGTACCCCTACCAGCGCATCCAGAGCATGCTCGGCCGTCACGGCATCCTGTGGCTGGCGTATCTGGATCCGATGATGCCGATCATCCTGGGGATGCAGCGCGGCCTCTACGGCCAGCAGGTGATGCCTGCGGCGGCGACGGGCCACGTCGTCCCGTCGGTGATGCCCACGTTCGGGATGAGCTCGTACTACCTGCTGCTCCTGGCGGTCTTTGCCATCTCGGTGCTCCTGTTCGTCGGCGCCCTTGTCGTGTTCGGGCGTCTCGAAGGCAACTTCGCCGAGGAGCTCTGAGCCGTGGCGGTCGCGGTCGAAGTCGACGGGGTGTCGAAGAACTTCCGCCTCTACCACGAGAAGTACAACTCCCTGAAGGAACGCATGATCCACTGGGGGCGTACTCCCCACGACGATTTCTGGGCCCTGCGCCCCATGAGCTTCGAGGTCGAGGAAGGGGAGACGCTCGGCATCCTCGGCCGGAACGGCTCGGGCAAGTCGACCCTTCTCAAGTGCATCGGGGGAATCCTGCGGCCGAGCTCGGGCGAGGTGCGCGTCCGGGGCAAGCTTGCGGCGATGCTGGAGCTCGGAGCCGGTTTCCAGCCGGAGCTGTCCGGCCGGGACAACATCTATCTCAACGGCTCCCTCCTGGGGCTGTCGAAGCGCGAGATCGCCCGGCGCTTCGACGAGATCGTCGCCTTCTCCGAGCTCGAGCAGTTCATCGACAACCAGGTCAAGTTCTACTCGTCGGGCATGTACGTGCGCCTCGGCTTCTCGATCGCCGTGACCATGGAGCCCGACGTCCTGCTCGTCGACGAAGTCCTCGCGGTCGGCGACGAGAGGTTCCAGACGAAGTGCCTCGAACGCATCCGCAGGCTCCAGAACGGCGGGTGCACGATCCTGTTCGTGACGCACGCGGCGGACACGATCCGCCGCAACTGCGACCGGGCGATCGTCCTCGAGCAGGGCCAGATGCTCTTCGACGGCACGGCGGGCGAAGCCATCCGCGCCCTGCGGGAGCAGTTCATCGACACCGCCGCCGGCGACGGCGCGGGAGACGGGTCGCAGGCGTTCGCCGATCTGGCCACGGGCCCCGACGGAGCACCGGGAGGCGCCGATGGCCTGACCGGCGCGGTCGCCGCGGATGGCAGCCAGGTTGTTGCGACGGCCGCTTCAGGAGGCCCGGACGGCGTCGCGGGCGAAGTGGTCGACCGCGACCGGGCGGGGCGCCCGCGCCTCGGCGGCCGGATGGCCGCGATCACCGGCGTCTCGATGGACTACCCCGGGGCCCCGGAGCGGCCGTACTTGCTCCCGGGGGACCCGCTCACCATCACCGTCGGCTACGAGGTGCGCCAGCCGATCGACAGCGCCGTGTTCGGGATCGCCATCCACAATCCTCGGGGCGACCTCGTCTTCGCGTCGGACACCGAGATCCTGGGCCAGGACACCGTCGTCCCCGTCGGCAAGGGAGAGGTCGTGTTCCGTTTCGACTCGATCCCGTTGCTTGACGGGACGTACAGCGTGGCCATCGGCATCCGCAACCAGCGTTACGACCTCCTGCACGACTGGCGCGAGAACGAAGACCGCTTCGAGGTGATGAACCCGGGCAAATCGATCGGCGAGGTGGCCCTGCCGGTGAAGGCGGAGATCCGCCCAGGATCGTGACCGCGCGACGACGAGCAACGTCCGTTGTCTCCGTCGCGGCGGCCGCCGCCGCGTCGCTTGTCGTCGTCACAGTCGTGCTCGTCACCTCGCCACGACCCGCGTACCCCTATCCGTACGGCACGGTGACCCTCGTCGGCCACGGCTGGGGTCACGGCCGGGGTATGGGGCAGTGGGGGGCTTTGGGCTATGCGCTGGCCGGGACGGGCTACGAGGCGATCCTGTCCCATTACTACGGTGGGACATCGCCGGGCACGGCGTCGGACCCCCCCATCCGGGTCGTGCTGCAGGAGGTGGACAACGAGAACTTCGCGGTGACCTCTGCGGCAGCTTTTAGCGTCGCCGGGATCGCCTTCGCCGGCGGGACCGCTGCGCGCTTCGTCTATCTCGGGACGCCCGGCCAGTGGGCGGTCGACCAGGGGGCGTCGTGTACGCCGGGATCGGGGGCGGCGAGCGGCTGGACCCAGGTCGCGACAGCCACCGATCCGACAGCGGTCCCCGCGGACGAGAGCCCCTCGGCGACGGAGGCCGACGTACTGCAGCTGTGCTTGCCCGGCGGCAACAAGTGGTTGCGCGGCACCATTCAGGCCTACGACGACAATGGGCAGCCGCGCGCCGTCAACACGCTCCCGCTCGAGCTCTACTTGCAAGGAGTCGTCCCGGCGGAATCGCCCGCCTACTGGGGTCAGCTCGGCACCTCCGGCCCCCAGGGCCAGGCGTGGGGCTTCCAGGAGCTCGAGGCCCAGGCGGTCGCCGCTCGCTCCTACGCCGTCAGCGGGATGGGCCAGTACGGCTATGCGGACATCTGCGACGAGGTATGCCAGGCCTACGGGGGCCTCGGCGCCGAGAGCCCTCTTGCGGACTTGGCTATCCACGATACGGCCGGCCAAGTGCGTGTCTTCGCCAGCGGATCCGTTGCGCGCACCGAGTACTCGGCATCCACGGGCGGTTTCACCGCCGGCGGAACCTTTCCGGCCGTGCCCGATCTCGGCGACTCGGTCTGCGTCCCGGGCGCGTGCAACCCGAACCACATCTGGCGCGTGCAGATCGCGGTGGGAGCGATCGAGGCGGCCTATCCCCAGATCGGAACCCTGGACACCGTTACGGTGACCGGTCGGAACGGTTACGGAGACCTCGGCGGGCGCGTCGAGTCGATGACCGTGCGCGGTTCGTCCGGCTCGGACACGGTGAGCGGAGCCCAGTTCGCCGCGACCTTCAACTTGCGCTCGAACTGGTTCTCGGTGACGTCGGAGCCGTCCGGCGGCGTCGGGGGGTACTGGGTGGTGGACGCCCAGGGCAACGTCGAGGCCTTCGGCGACGCGCGCTCCTTCGGATCTCTCGCCGGGGCGCGACTGTCCTCGGCGATCGTCGGGATCGTGGCCACCCCGGACGGCGGTGGCTACTGGCTGGTCGCAGCAGACGGCTCCGTCGACGCTTTCGGGGACGCCGGCTCCTTCGGATCTCTCGCCGGGGCACGACTGTCCTCGGCGATCGTCGCCATGGCGGCCACCCCGGACGGCGGTGGCTACTGGCTGGTCGCCGCAGACGGCTCCGTCTACGCCTTCGGCGACGCTCGCTTTGCAGGATCTCTCCCGAGACGCGGCGTGCAAAGTGGAAGCGTCGTCGGCATCGCGGCCGGCCCAAGCGACGCCGGCTATCTCATAGCGACGTCGGGGGGATCGGTCTACGCCTTCGGCGACGCTCGCTCCTTCGGCTCGCTAGCCGCGGCCGCGAGCTCCCCTGTGATCGTATGTGTCGCTGCGGCGCCGAACGAGCGCGGCTACTGGTTGCTCGCCGCCGACGGCACGGTCTACTCCTTCGGCGCCGTGCCCAACGTGGGAGGTTTTTCCCGCGCCGGCCTCGTGGCATCGGCACGGGCGCTGGTCCCGACGCGGACCGGCCTCGGGTACCTGGTCCTGAGCGCGGTGGGATCTGTCGAGGACTTCGGGGACGCACCCCAGTTCGGTGACCCGACGATGGACCCCACCGCCGTCTCCGGCACGATCGTCGGGATCGCCACGAGCCCGTGAGGCCCGCAATCCTGTCTTCGGCCCTGATCCGCTATAAATGGGAGATGCGTAAATGGGGGATTGTGCCTGTCGTCATCGCGTCTGCCGTTCTCGCGGCGTGTGGATCGAGCCCCGCAAGATCCGCCTCCAATACCACGCAACCAACGACGATTGGGCCCACGAAGGCCGTGCCGGGGGGAATCGGGTCGTCCACGCAGCCCCCGCCGATCGTCACCAAAGTCACCGGCGTGTACCACCAGTCCTGCGATGCGTTCGTCTCGTCTCTCTACGCGCTGTTGGGCCATTCCGGGACGTCGGTCCCGGGGTCCGCCGGCGCGGGGAGCCCAAGCGTGTTCAGTGCGAGTGCCAACTTTCTCGGCCAGTACAGGACGGCGAGCAACGACGTGTTTGACAATGCCACCGGGGCTGCAAGCCCCACAGATCTCGCGGATGAGCTTGTCTCGCTCCCGGCCAAGTCCAAGAACGTCAAGGGAATTCTCCTTGCCGAGTGCAACATCGGCATCGTCGGAGCGACCTTGCAGGCCGCTGCCCTGGTCTCCAGCTTGGGCAGCATCGCCTCTTCGTCGATCCCGGGAATGGGGTCCGGGACGCTCCCGGCCGGAAAGACGACCGTCACCTATCACGTTGGCGACGCGTATCGGATCGAAGTGACAACCAAGAGCGCTTCATCGTCGTCGGCGCCGTCGACAGAATCGCCGACCCCCGAGATCATCGAAGCGGTCAAGTACAAGGGGCGGTACTACTTCACGTCTGACTCCGTCACCATCATCCCCGGGCTCTAGGACGGCCGAACGCAACAGTTGAGCCCTGTCGGCTCCTCGATTCGGGGGACCGGTGGGGTGGGTGGGGCGGGCACAGAGACCCGTTCGGTGGAGTGGGGACCGATCGTCGAGTTCGCCGCCGCCCAGCACCGTCCGCATGGTCACGGGGAACTGGCGGCCGAGCTTTCCGATGCGGCCTAGACGTCCGACGTTGACCGGGACGTCGGCCATTGCGAGCAGGTCGCGATCCCCGGCGCTGTTGCCGTAGGCCCAGAGCCGGGCCTTGCCGGCGAGGCCGCGCTCGTCCAGCCATGCCGTCAGGCGCCGGGCCTTCTCCGAGCCCCTGCAGTTGTCCCCGTCCATCGCTCCTGTCAACCGCCCGTCGGAGGCGACGGCGAGGCGGGTCGCGATCACCCCGTCTGTCCCGAGATGGCGCGCGGCGGGCACGAGGTAGATCTCCGGGGAAGCCGAGACGATGACCGTGTGGTGCCCTTGGGCGCGATGCCACTCCAGGCGGGCGACGATCTCGGGGCGGTGCCTCTTGGCGAGGAGGTGCGCGGCGAAGCGCTCGCCCGCCGATGCCAGCTCCGCAGAGTCCCGGCCGGCAAGCATGGCCCGGAACACGGTCGCCTTTGCTTCGTCGGCCGCGGTCCCTCCGGCGATCGCCGACCAGGCGAGCCCACGGAACTGTCGCACCAGGGTCGACAGCGTGCTCTTGGTCCCGCACACCTCGTGCAGGAACCTCCACAGGCTGTCTCCCGTCGTCAACGTCCCGTCGAAGTCGAACGCAGCAACCGCGGGAGTGTCCTCTGCGCTCATCCGGGCAGCTTGCGGAAGACGGGGGTCGGCAGATGGCGGAGGACCGCCATGATCCACCGCAAGTGCGCGGGAACCCAGACCGTCCCGGCGTTCCTGCCGAGCGCCCGCACGATGGCGACGGCGACGTCGTCGGCGCTCGCCGTGAAGGGCTTCGGCGGAGGCTGCATGCCGTCGGTCATCCGTGTCTTGACGAAGCCCGGGCGGACGACGGTGAGGCGGACGCCGCTCCCCGCGAGCGACGCAGCCAAGCCTTGGCAGAAGCCGTCGAGACCGGATTTCGCCGAGCCGTAGATGAAGTTGGACCTCCGGACGCGCTCACCGGCGACCGAGGACAGGACGACCAGGCGCCCGTGGCCCTGGGCGCGCATGCGCGCCGCAATCGCAAGGAGTGTGGCGGCGGGTCCGGTGAAGTTGGTGGAGATCACCTGCGCCGCGGCGATGGGATCGTGCTCGTCGGCCTGTTGGTCCCCGAGCATGCCGGTGGCGACGAGGACGAGGTCGATGTCCCCCCCGGCGAAGGACTTCTCGACGAAGGCGTCGAGCGGTGCGATATTCGTCGCGTCGAAGGCGACGGTGTCGACCGCCGGGCATCCGAGGGCCCGCAGCTCGGCTGCCGCTTCGTCAAGCCTGCCGGCGTGCGGCCCGGCGAGTACCGCCCGTTCGCAGCGGCTTGCGACGAGCAGGCGCATGGTTGCCCTGGCGATGTCGGAAGACCCACCGAGGACGAGGACCGATTGAGGTTGACCGAGAGCGTCCTTCACGGGTGTGCCAGCGTAGCGGTCCCGGCGTCCCGGAGCGGTGGCACGATCCCGAGCCGCACGGCCATGTCGGAGCGGAGCAGCCCGTCGGGGTCGATCCTCCGCCGCAGCTTGGCGACGTCGTCGATGCGGGGGTACATCGCGCGCAGGGTCCCGGGACGGACGCGCGCGTCCTTGGCGAGGTAGAGCCGCCCTCCGACTTCGACGACGCGCTCGTCGAGGTCGTCGAGCAGGGCCGGCAAAGCGGGATCCCCGACGGGGATGTCCAGGGCGAGCGTCCATCCCGGCATGGGGAACGAGAGGGGCCCCGGGCTGGCCTGGCCGAAGCGTTTGAGGACTGCGAGGAACGAGGCGGTTCCACTCGCTGCGAGGCTCTTGACCATGGAGCGCAACGTCTCCTCGGCGCCGAAGGGGACGACCGACTGGTATTGGATGAAGCCGGGGCTGCCGTAGAGGCGGTTCCATCCGTCGACGCCGTCGAGCGGGTGGAAGAACGAGGCGATCGACTCGATATTGCCCACCTCGTGACGGGGGGCTTTGCGATACCAGAACTCGTTGAAGGCGCGCACGGTGAGGGGATTGAGCAGGTGCGGCGGAGCGACACGAGGAGCGCTGAGGCGGACCCGCGGCGAGAACGCCAAAGGGTCCTGGTCGGGGCGGACGTCGCCAAGTTGTGCGTGGTCGCCGCGGGTGAGGACGGCCCGGCCCATATGGCGTCCCCGCGCTTGGCAGTCGATCCACGCGACGGAGTAGCGGTAGCGATGATCGCCCTCTTCCATCTTGACGATGAGCTCGTCGAGGTCGCGTGCACGTTCGGTGTCCACGAGCATCGAGGCCGTCTCCACGGCGATGAGCGTGATCGTCGCGTCGAGGACGACACCGGTCAGCCCCATGCCCCCTGCTGTCGCCCAGAACAGCTCCGGGTCCCCTTCGGGCGTGACCGTGCGCACACCCGAAGGCGTCGCCAGCGTGAACGAGCGGACATGGCGCGCGAAGCTGCCGTCGACGTGGTGGTTCTTGCCGTGGATGTCGGCGGCGATCGCGCCGCCGACCGTGACGTGCCTGGTCCCCGGTGTCACCGGGACGAACCAACCTTTGGGCAGCAGCTCGCGCATCAGGTCCTCGAGGCTTGTCCCCGCCCGGACGCGGACCGTGCCCTCGGCGAGGTCGGCATCGAGGATGCCGTGCATCGCCCGCATGTCGAGGACGGTCCCTCCCGCACACAGGGCCGCGTCGCCGTAGCTGCGCCCGAGCCCACGCGCGATGACGCCGCGTGGCCCGGGGGAGCGCAGGGCCGCTTCGACCTCCTCGGGCCGGCTGCACGAAAGGACCGATGCGACGCTGTGGTTGGTGCGGCCCCAGCCGGACAGCTCCGTGACGACCGCCGCTCCGAGCGCGTCCGTTTCGCCGTGTGCCGGTCGCGCGGGTAGCACCGGGACCGCAGGGGGGCCGGCGCGGTCTGCGGCCGGAGGCGTCACGCGTAAACGCCGATTGCGAACAGGCAGACCCAGATGGCGGCGACGGCCTGGAGGCGCCGATCCGTCAGGGCGATCTCCTCCGGCGCACCGCCGTCGCCGGCATCGAGGTGCAAAGCGTAGAGGAGGAGGGCGAGGACGAACGGCACGATCGACAGCTGGAACCAGATCGCCCGGTGCTGGCGGGCGAGTGCCACCTTCTCGAAGGCCCAGAGGCAGTAGGCGGTCAGCGTCGCTCCGGCGGCAACCGTCCGGACGAAGACGAGGAAGGAGTGCGAGTACGCGCCAAGGGTTGCCCGGTGCTGGGCGCGCAGCTCACCAAGCTGGATGTACTCCGCCGAGCGCTTGCCCGTGACGAGGAAGAGCGAACCGAAGGACGCGACGATGAGGAACCAGTTCGACAGGGGGACGCCGACGGCCAGGCCGCCGCTGATCGCGCGCAGGATGAACCCGGACGCCACGCAGAACAGGTCGATGACCGGCTCGTGCTTGAGGCGGACGCTGTAGGAGATGGTGATGGCGCAGTAGATGGCGAGCACGCCCGCCAGCTGGCCACCGGCGAGCAGGAAGGCGAGGCCGATGCCGCCTGCCATCGCGACGGGGCCGACCGATATCGCGAGCGGGATGGGGACGGAGCCGCTGGCGATCGGGCGGTGGCGCTTGAGGGGGTGCAGGCGATCAGCTTCGGCGTCGAGGACGTCGTTGACGAGGTACGTGCCGCTCGATACGAGACACCAGATGCCGAAGGTTGCCAGGACCCGCAACGCGTCGTGGACATTGCTGAGGACTCCCGCTGCACCGGGAGCTGCGAAGACGAGGATGTTCTTGATCCACTGGCGCGGACGCGCCGATCGCAGGAGCCCCAGTGCGACAGACCCTTGCGCGACCGGGGGCATCCCGCCGTTCTCCAGCGCCACGGGGTCCGCAACCACCGGAGCCATGGTAGCGGCCCCGACCAGGACCGCTTGCCCGGCCCCTGGCGCCCGATGCCGAGCCCCCGGTCGTCCGGGGGAACGGGCGCGGGATCAGCCCACGCGCCCGTTCGACCCGCGGGCTCCATGGCGATCCCCAAAGGGCGGGCCGCTGCGCGACCGGCGACGGCGGCTCCAGAAACAGCGAGACGGCGGGGCCGAAGCCCCGCCGTCCTCACCGTTCAGGGCACTTCCCGGGGGGTAGGTCGATGGTGCCCTTGGCTGGTTGGCTCTCCGGTGGGCACCGGAGAGCCGGGTGCAGCAGGTTGTAATCTCTACTATCGACACGCAGAGCGCGAGTCTTGAGTAGAAATTTACGCTGTACGTGATCTTTCTGTCGCCAGGGCTGCGGTGCGCGCGTGCTCGGGCACTCAAAGTGGTGCCCGGCGGGCGGCGGCCCGGAGTGTCGCGAAAAATCTGACCAAACCTGTCGACATTTGCCTGCCGGCCGGGTAGCGTCGTATCGACAAGCGCTGGCAGCGAACAATCTCTGGTGTTAGGTCCCGGCACCCGGCACCCGGCACCCGGCACCCGGCACCCGGCACCCGGCACCCACGGATGCCGGGGGCGCGGCATCGATGACGCAGCACTTTGCGAGACCAGACCAAGGCAACGAGCAATACAGGAGGGATCAATCCATGGCACTGCAACTCGGTGACATCGCCCCCGACTTCACAGCGGAGTCGACCGAAGGGACGATCAAGTTCCACGAGTTCCTCGGGGACGGCTGGGGCCTGCTGTTCTCGCATCCGGCGGACTTCACGCCGGTGTGCACGACGGAGCTGGGTGAGGCGGCGCGCCTCAAGGGAGAGTTCGACAAGCGCAACACCAAGATCATCGGGGTGAGCGTCGACTCCGTGAGCTCGCACGAGGAGTGGAAGGACGACATCGCCGAGACGCAGGGGTACGCAATCAACTACCCGATCATCGGCGATCCGGACCGCAGGGTCGCCGATTTGTACGGCATGATCCACCCGAAGTCACTGGAGAACCTGACGGTGCGGTCGGTGTTCTTCATCGGTCCCGACAAGAAGATCAAGGCAACCCTCACGTACCCGGCGAGCACGGGCCGGAACTTCGCGGAGCTCCTGCGTGTCCTGGACTCCCTGCAGCTCACCGCGGGCTACAGCGTGTCGACGCCCGTCAACTGGACCGACGGCGACGATGTCATCATCGGCACGGCGATCTCCGACGAGGAGGCGAAGAAGCGCTTCCCGAAGGGGTTCAAGACCGTGAAGCCCTATCTGCGGATCACCCCGCAGCCGGACAAGTAGGACGGGTCACCAGCGGCCGGCCGGACACCAGACAACGGGGTGCCGGTCGCACTTGTCGCCCCTAGGTCCTCGGGCCGTTCGGCCCGGGGTCCCGTCCCGTCCCGTCCGGCCCCCGGAAGACGGCGGTTCGGTAGTAAGCGAGCTCGGCGACGCTGTCGCGGATGTCGTCGAGGGCACGGTGATGGCCATGCTTGGCGGGTGCACCCTTGAGGGCCGCCGGGTACCAGCGACGGCAGAGCTCCTTGATCGTCGAGACGTCGATCGACCTGTAGTGGAGGTAGTTCTCTATGCGGGGAAGCTGGGCTGCAAGGAAACGCCTGTCCATGCCGATCGAGTTACCGCACAAAGGGACTTTGCCCGCCTCGGGCACATGGGACGCGATGAACTCGAGCGTGAGGTCGCCCGCTTCGGCCAGGGTCATCGTCGACGCGCGCACCGCGTCGTCGAGACCGCTGTGGTGGTGCATCCGGACGACGACCTCGTCCATGGTCGCCAGTTGCGCGTCGTCGGCGTGGACGACGAGGTCGGGGCCTTCGGCGACGATCGCGAGGTCGTCGTCTGTGACGAGCGTCGCGATCTCCAAGATTGCGTCGCTGCCGGGGTCGAGCCCGGTCATCTCGAGATCCATCCAAACGAGCACGTCCCGCATGCTAGGCGTCGCGCCGGCACAGGGCGGTAGGCTCCGCCCGGTGCTCGCCGTGCCCATGGTGGTCCTCGATGCCGATCTGCCGCATCCGGCGTACGCACGTCCGGGGGACGCCGGCCTGGACCTGTATGCGCGCGACGGGGTCGAGCTGGCGCCGGGAGGCGGGCGCGCCCTTGTCCCCACGGGCATCGCCCTCGCGATCCCTGCCGGCTACGCAGGCTTCGTGCAGCCGCGCAGTGGCCTGGCGCTCCGCCACGGCGTGACCTGTCTGAACACCCCGGGCCTCATCGACAGCGGCTATCGGGACGAGATCAAAGTCCTCCTCGTCAACTTGGACCCGGAGCTGCCGTACAAGGTCGAGCGGACCGACCGCATCGCCCAGCTGGTCATCCAGGCGGTTGAGCAGGTGGAGCTCCTGGTGCACGAGACCCTCCCGGACAGCAGCCGCGGCGTGGGCGGTTTCGGCCACTCGGGCCGTTAGCACGCCGGGCGCCGTCCGTCGCGAGGGCGGGCCGGCGGGTACCGGCAGGCCGGGAAGCGCGTGCGCCGCCGCGCTAGCGTGCGTGCGGAGCCGCCCGTCTTCAGGGCAGCGGCTGGGCGGCCCGAAGCGAGGCAAGGGCGACTGACAGTGCAACGACTCACCGGCATGGACTCCGCGTTCGTCTACATGGAGACGCCCAGCATGCATATGCACGTCGTCGGCGTCTTCGTCTTCGATACGCGCTCGACGCCGGACTTCGGTTACGAGCGAGTGCGAGCGACGGTCACCGAGCGCCTCCACCTCCTCCCTCCGTATCGCCGGCGGCTCGTCGAGGTGCCTCTCCGGCTGCACCATCCGGTCTGGGTCGAAGACCCGGACTTCGACCTCGACTACCACGTGCGGCGGGTCGCCCTCCCCGCACCCGGGGGCCGTGCCGAGCTCGCGGAGCTTGTCGCCGAGATCGCCGGGCGGCCTCTCGACATGCGCCGCCCGCTCTGGGAGAGCTACGTCGTCGAAGGTCTCGACAACGGTTACGCCGCGCTCGTCGCCAAGGTTCACCATGCGGCGATCGACGGAGTCTCGGGCGCCGAGCTCGCCCTGAGCTTCCTCGATCTCGAGGCGGATCCACCGCCTGTGCCCGAGCCGGTCGAGCCATGGGTGGCCGACCAGGTGCCGTCCGAAATCGAGTTGCTCGCGTGCTCCGCCGCGCTGCTCGTGCGCCAACCAGCGGCCGCTCTCAACGTGGTGCGCCGGACGGCCAGTGCCCTTCTTGCCGCGCGCGACCGGGCCAAGTCGGCGGCCAGCGGTCCGGCGGCCGTCCCGTTCCGGGCTCCGCGTACCGTGTTCAACGCGAGTATCACGCCTCATCGGCGCTTTGCGTTCACAGAGGTTCCACTCGACCTGGTCAAGGAGGTCAAGAGCGGCCTCGGCGTGACGGTGAACGACGCCGTCCTCGCCGTGTGCGCCGGCGGCCTCCGGCGGTACCTGCGCTCACGATCCGTCATCCCCCCGGAGCCGCTCGTCGCGATGGTGCCGGTGTCCGTGCGGGCCGATGACGAGCACGGCGTGCCGGGGAATCGCCTCTCAGCGATGCTCGTTCCGCTTGCAACCAACGAGGCGGACGCCGTCAAGCGCGTGCACATGGTTGCCGAAGCGGCAAAGGCGGCGAAGGAACAAGACCACGCGATCGGCCCCGACCTGTTGACCGACTGGGCCAACCTGGCCGCCCCCTCTTTTGCGGTGCGCGCCGCGCGCCTCGCCTCCAGCACCCGGCTGTTCGATCGGCTGCGCCCGATGTTCAACGTCGTGATCTCCAACGTGCCCGGCCCGAGCTTCCCCTTGTTCGGGATGGGGGCGCCACTGGTGGCGATGTACCCGATGGGTCCCATCGTCGAGGGCGTCGGGCTCAACATCACGGTGATGAGCTACAGGGGCACCATGTTCTTTGGCCTCCTCGCATGCCGGGAGCTTGTGCCCCGTGTCGACGAGATCGCGACTCATATCGAAGGAGCCCTGGCGGAGCTTGTCGCCGAGGTGCGCCGGGTTCGCGATGGCGCGTCGGCGCCACACGAAGGGCCCAAGCGAAGCGGCCGGGCGGCGACGGTTGCGAGTGCGGGCACCGTCGCTGGCGCCGCTTCCGTCCGGCATCGGTCCAGATCCCCTGGTGCACCCATCGCGCGCGAGCGACCCGCGAGAAGTCTGCTCGGGGACCTCGCGCCGGCGGCGCAAAGCGTCCCGGTGTCACCGCAGCCAGGCATGCTTCCACAGGTGGCGGGGATCACCGTCCGGACTCGCTACGGGTCCGTAGGTCCTCTCGGGCCGGCGCCAACGCTGTAGCCGCAAGGACCCGCCGCCGGCCGCTCACCGGCCGTCGGTGCGAGCGGAGGATTCCCAGGGGAGCCCCTTTGGTACGATGGCCCCTCGCGCGGACGTGGCTCAGTTGGTAGAGCATCACCTTGCCAAGGTGAGGGTCGCGGGTTCGAATCCCGTCGTCCGCTCCAAAGAAAGTCCAGGTCAAGCGAGTACAGGGGGCTCCGGAAGGAGCCCCTTTCGCATGCCAAACCAGGTCCGTGCCACATACGTGCCACAAGGGCTGAGTCCTCGGTAAAATCGAGCGTGTGGTCGTGACTCGGAACCGAAGCTCATGGGGCAGCACACGAAAACTGCCGTCAGGGCGCTGGCAGGCCCGCTACCGGGCCGATGGTGCATGGCGGGCTGCTCCCGCCACCTACAAAACCAAACGGGACGCAGAATCGTTCCTGGCCGCAACACGGGCAGACATCGAACGAGGCACATGGATTCCACCGGAGCAGGGACGCATCCCGCTCCGGGAGTATGCCGACAAGTGGCTCGAACAGAAGAAGCCAACCCTTCGCCTCCGGAGCCAGGAGCAGTACGAGACGAACCTCCGGCTGCACATCAAGCCGACACTCGGCGACAAGGACCTGAGCAAGATCAGTCCGAGCATGGTCCGTACCTGGCACTCCGACCTGCTCGCTGCCGAGAAGCCCGGTGCTCCCACCGTTGCCAAGTGCTACCGACTCCTGCACGCCATCTTCGCAACCGCAGTCGAGGACGAGATGATCCCGAAGAACCCCTGTCTGCTTCGGGGTGCTTCGACCGACCGGCCTGCAGAGCGGCCCGTGGCCACGGTCGAGCAGGTGTACGCCATCGCTGATGCCGTTCCGCCGTCGCTCCGGGTGATGGTCCTGTTTGCCACCTTCACCGGACTCCGGTTCGGTGAGCTTCGAGCACTCAAGCGTTCCCGAGTGGACGTGGCCGGGAAGACCGTGCAGGTGGTCGAGCAGTACCAGGAGTTGTCGAGCGGGGAACTCGTGCTCGGTCCCCCGAAGACCGATGCCGGTCGGAGGACTGTCTCCATCCCCGATGTCCTCATCCCAGACCTCAAGAATCACCTCGCCACGTTCTCAGGGCCAGGACCAGACGGGCTCGTCTTCTGCGGGACGCAGCAGCAGCCCCTCCACCGGAAGACCTTCTACCGGAACTGGAACAAGGCAGCGGAGCATGCCGGACTTCCTGGTTTCCACTTTCACGATCTCAGACATACCGGGAACACGCTCGCTGCAGCGACCGGAGCGAGTGCCAAGGAGCTGATGTCCCGGATGGGCCATGCCTCTCCCCGAGCAGCCCTGATCTACCAGCACGCCACCAAGGACCGGGAGGCTGCCATCGCCCAAGCACTCTCGAAGCTCATCGTGCAGGGCACTCCGAAGACTGGCGGCAAGAAGACGATCGCCAAGAAGGTGACTCCCCAGAACCGCCAGGCATCCTGATGGGGAAGGCGTACCACGGCTATCCCCACGGGGTCCGACAGGCAGCTTGGAAACGGGGGCACATGACAGCCCTCGAAGCCATTCGGGTCGGTGCCTGGAAGCAGGCCATGGTGCCTGCATCGCTCTCCGTCAACAAAGAGGGACGGATCGAGGCTGTCACCCGACAGGTCATGCAGACCATCTCGGCTGCGAAGAGCTGGCCATCCGTGATCGGGAACACGAGCACTCCGTTCTGGGCGACCTACCGGCAAGTGGTTGCAGACGCAGTTGGAGCGAAGAAGGCTGGAACGGGTCTCTACGGACTGGACGGTGTCGAGTATCCAGTTGCCTCAGCGCTGCTGTGCATCCTGGACCCAGAGCGCTGGCCCGTCATCGACCAGCATGCTGTCCGGGCCGTCTTCAAGCCCCGAGCTGACGGGCGGGAGCACCCGACGAACACGTGGTACTGCGCCACGGTCTACACGACCTATGCCCAACATCTGGCAACGGTCGGCGATGCCTGCTGGGGTCCCGGCCTGACGATTCACAAGATCGACGAGCAGGCGATGGCAGTCGGCAAGGCACGGGGTCCCTACCCGAACGGCTGGTACCAGATTCCCCTTCCGAAGTGCTGACGTTCCCGCTGGCACACTGGTCACCATGACTGAGGACGTTCCTGACGAGCTTGAAGCTCAGCTGCCGTTCGAAATCGAGATTGGCCACGGACAAGGGTAGATGCCGAGCCTCGGGTGGGAGGTCTGACAGCCAGGCCCGGCTGGGCAGAGGGCGTCGGGTCAGGCGCTACGCCTGGTGGGGGAGTCGGCGGCGGTGAGCGCGACGCGCTGACCGCCGACGACGGCGTTGATCTCCAGATGTCCGCCGAGGGCTTCGACGTAGGCGGCGAGCGTCGAGAGCAGCATGTCGCCCTCGCGTTCGATCCGCGAGATCGTCGACTGGGGCCGGCCCATGGTCCGGGACAGCTCCACCTGGGTGAGCTGGCGCACCCGGCGCAACTCACCGAGTGCATCTCGGACCTGCTCGGCGACGACCTTGGTCCGCTCGCGCTCCACCCGCTCCCGGCGAGCCGGGTCGGTCATCACCTCGGCCTCGAGCTCCTCGAAGTGCTTCATCGCTCATCCCTCCTCATCGTCTCGATGTGCCTGGCATACAGCTCTTCTGCATGTGGGATCGCCTGTCGGTACCACGACTGCCACTGCCCGGCTTTGTTGCCCCCAACGAGCAGCACCGCCCTCCGGGCCGGGTCGAAGACGAACAGCACACGCAGGTGCGCCCGGCCGACGGTGGCTCGCAGCTCCTTCAAGTTGGCGAGCCGGCTTCCGGCGATGGTGTCGACCGTCGGGCGACCGAGAGCGGGGCCGTGGTCTCGAAGCATGGCGATGCGCGCCGTCAGCGCATCTTGGTGCTCTTCGGTGAGCGCGTCCCACCACCGCTCGAACTCCTCGGTGACGAGAAGCTCCCAGGGCATCGCATCAGTATACCGTCAGGAGGTTATACCGTCAACAAGATAGGCCACTCGGCCCGCCGAAGACGTGGTCCTCATGACGTGCGAGAACCCTGTGGGTGCCGAGAACCCATCCGTCCAGCTCAGGCAACCTGAAGGGTCCAAGTATCAACGCGCCCGTCTCGGCGGGCCGGACCTGGCTGCATGACAGGGATGAACGGATCGCACTGGAACGGAACTCGCGAGGGTGCGTCGTCGAATGGAACAAACACGCCGTGTTACGGGGGCGATGGCGTCG
>JAJZBS010000133.1 GCA_021851885.1 Actinomycetes bacterium
CCCCAGCCGAGCCCTGTTGAGGACGGCGATGAACGTGGGCCGCCGCCGGTGCGTCTCTCGCAACGCTGCCAGATGCGCGGCGAAGGCACCCTGGCGCTCCGCCGCTCGCGCCGCCTGAGCTGCCTTCTTCAAGATCGCCATCGCTCGCACGTACGCTGCCTTTCCGGCCGTCTCGAGCTGGAGGTCGGCCAGCCGCAGGTAGACGTCGAACGCATCGCCCGGTGCAGACGCTTCACAGGCCTCGGCCAGGCGCATCCACCGCTGTGGCCCTGGATCCCAGTCGGGATGGGCTCCGGGGACCTGCCAGGCAGTCTCGGGCTCTCCGTCGGCGAGCAGCACGTCGACCAGGCCACCGAGGTCGTGCTCTGCCAACACCGCCCGGGCCGCCGGGCGCTCTGCCGTCCACACGCCGCAGGCCTCGGCTGCAGAGCGGAGGAGGCTGTACGTCGACGACGAGGGCATCCGCTGGTGCTGTTCTTGGCGGAGCCGGAGCACGTCCTGCTCCTCTTCCCGGCGGGTGTGGACCCCGGCGGCAAGGTCGTAGAGCTGGGCGACCTGCCAGCCGCTCGTCTCGGCGATCCCCCGGGTGGCCCAGGACAGGACGTCGTCGTCGCGGCCCAGCTCCGCCATGGCTTCGGCGACCCTGATGAACTGGTATGGCCGACTCAGGTCACCGCCCAGCAGCCCGACCAGGGTCTCGGTGTCGCCGTCGAGGGCGGCCAGACGCTCCTGGGCGTACGTGGCGGCGAACGAGTCGCCACCACCAACTTCGACCCGCTGGCTCACCTCGCGGCGGTACGCCGCGAGCCCGAGATCGCCCAGGGCGTCGGCGTAGCGGACCGGGTCTACCTCGAAGAAGTCCTGGTCGTCGAAGCGGAATCGGACCATCCAGCGGGCCAGCTTTATCGGATCTGCGTTCCCGGCGTCGCACGCCCGGGCATGCAGGTTGAGCAGCTCACGCGCCAGGTCGCCGATCAGCCCATCGGAGTCGTCTGCCTTGAGGATCACCTTCACGACGTGTCCGATCGCCCGCTCGATGAGCGCGACCAGCTCGCCCGTGGGCGACGAGTCGGCCGCCTCGCCGATCGCCTCCACGACGGGCCTTGCCTGCATCGCCCAGCCGCCACTCTCTCGGTAGCCGAGGTACCGGCTCGTCCGCAGCCCGCGGTCGATCTCCGCTTTCAGCTGGGAGAGATCCCCAGAACCGCGGGTCGCCGCCAGGCGGACCGCCCGAGCGACGTCCTCGTGGCGCTCGGCGGCCTTGCCGACGATCCCGCGGAGGTCCTCGGGGTCGAGCCTCGTGATTAGCACGTCGAGCTCCTCAGGACCCGAGCGTGGCACACGTGGACTCATAGCGAATTCTCGCTGCTCATCGCCCCGAACATAGCGGGCGGCCCGTAGTCCAGCGAGTCACGCGATCGGGCCAGTTGGGCGCCCGGAATCGCACGGTGGCGCGGCGTTACAGCTTCCGGGTCAGGCGACCTGGGGATTGGGCCGCTGCTCGGGTAGCCCAATCCACTGCTCAGCCACGTCAACCGCTCCAGGCACGTAGGCGATCGGGACCTCGTCGGCGCCTGCGTCACCGCTGAGGATCCTGGCCGCGGCCGAGGGATCTTCGAGACGAGCGGAGAACATGTGAGTCGACACCAGGCCGAGCGGTATCTGGTAGCCCGCGATCACCACCGACACGTCAGCCTCTTGCCAAAGACTCACCGCCGCATGGAGATCTCCAGCGGTCGAGATGTGCTCTTCGACGAACCTCTTCCGCCAGCGCGGTTCCATCTCCGGGGCAAAGCGCTCCCAGGTCCCCTGTACGACCTCACCCTTGAGCAACTGGTCGGCAAGCGCGAGTGCTTCGACATCGTCTCGTGTGAGCTCGGTGGGCGCATCGAACCAAGTGCTCGTGGCCTCCTGTACCCGAGCCAGCATCTCTGCGAGGCGCAGGGATCGCTCGTCGACGACCCGCTCCCGTTCGGGGAGCACGGCAGGCGGCCCGAGTGGCTGGCCGGTACCTAGCTGGATAGTAAGGGTGTTGGGCGCCTGCAAAGCCGCCATGAAGCGCATGACCGGCAGCGCGACGCTGGGAGTGCACGGGCGCGGACTGAACGTGTAGTGAAACGTGAACTTCGAATTGACTGCGTCAACGCGTATCTCAACCGACATGAGTTCGGCCGCGTCCTTCAAGTCGGCGATGAGTCCGCGCTCGCCGACAGAGCGGGTTCTCCCCGACAAGGGCAGGCTCACGATGTGGCGACCATCAGGCTCGGCGACGGCCAGCCGCATCGTGAACTCCGGGGCGTTGGGTAGGGCTCGGTCGGCGATCCGCAGCACGCCGCCCGAGAACTCGCCGCCGAAGCCAGCAGGCGCGTCGACGACAACCTTGGCGAGTGCTCCCTCGGGAACCACGAAACCGACGCCGAAGTCTACGGCCGCCCGGAACATCTGTTGAGTCGCCTCCGCCGCGTGGAGGTCAGGGTCGCCTGGAGCGTGATCGGGCGATCACGCTCGGCACCGACATAGCGCGGCACCAAACTCGCGGAGACCGCGCCGCTGGAGCTGTCGGTGGCGAGATCGATCCGGTAATAGGGGTCGAGGGAATCGCAACGGTCCATGAGGACCCGTAGTCGGTCGATGGCGTCGGGCAATCCACCGGTGAGCGCCGCTTGCTCGTGTCCGAGTTCCTTCGCTAGCTGGATGATCTCGTCGTTTACGTCGTTGAGGAAGTACCGACTGATACCTGGGTGCTCTGCTGATACCTGGGTGCTCTGCCATCTGCGCGTCCAGCCACGTCTTGCCGAACCAGTGGCACTCGATGTTCGACTCGGTGGTGATCGCGGTGAACTTGTCCTGCTCCTGGCGAGTCAAGTCGATCGGGCACACGATCGTCCACACCACTAGGCTGTTCTCCCGTGCCCTGCCGAATGAACGCTTGACTTGGGTGACGCGGTGCGAGGTCAGCCGTCCGGTGAACGACTTCAGCTCGAAAATCTCCAGGCCGGCCAGCCCGGCGAAGTGGACATCGCGCCCGCCGTCTCCGCCAGCGCCGTCGGTGCGAACCACCGTCGGGTGAAGTTTGGACAGCAGAACGGCGATCATGTCCTCGTAGAGCCGAGGGTCGAGCCGGGACCACTCGATCCGCAGCGGCGTAGCTGATGACGTCACAGCACCGACTATGGCACCACTATGTGTCCTGTCCGAAGGATGGAGTCGGAGCTGGTCAGCCCGGTTCGCTCAGGCCAGCCGAAGCCGCTGGCCGAGCCGTACGATGTGTCGGAGGACTGGCCCGGCTCCTGCCGTCGAACTCGACAGGTACTGCGACGGCGAAGATGCTGGTCACCGTCGCATTTGGGTTCACTCTGCGGAGGCGTCGCAGTACCTGCTCACGAGCAGGCGATCCGAACCTACGACGCCCCGAGGCAGGCCCGGGGCCGCGCATCGCCGACTCCGAGCTGGCCCATCGAGTGCGCGACCATAGTTCCAGGTGATGAGCGTGTCGGCGACGACGATGAGGCAAGGAAACGGGACCAAGCTCGAGCAGCGTGTTGTTCGAGCGGCCGAGGCTGCCCTGGCGGCGCGTCAGTTCGTCAGCGCGATCGACGTGCTGGTGGGCATCGGCTGGCTCGCGCCGTCGCACGTGGAGGAGTGGCGCCAAGGACGCGTCGAGTACCTCGAACGGGTGACCCAGGCCAACCTCGCCAAGCTGTCTGCCGCGATGAAGTGCTTTCGCACCTGGGCGACGAGCCGGGGACTGGTGCCGAGCGAGACCGTCTACGTCGCGCGTACCCGCGATCGCCGGCCCCTCCGATTCTCCAAGAGCGGCAACCTCGACATCGAGCGTGCCTACCGGACACACTGGGTCTCGCCCGCGCTGTCCGAAGCGAAGCGCTGCCGGTTGGCGGAGCGCCAGAGCCGGCCTGCCGACCTGGTGGTGGTCTCACCGGTCAAGGACTGGACCTGCACGGAGTGCTCGCGCACCGGGGACCTGCTGATCATGGAGGACCCGGGACCGCTGTGCCTCGCCTGCGCGGACATGGACCATCTCGTCTACTTGCCCTCGGGGGACGCCGCGCTCACCCGACGTGCCAAGAAGGCGAGCGGGCTCTCCGCGGTTGTGGTCCGTTTCAGCCGGACGAGACGTCGCTACGAGCGCCAAGGGATCCTCGTCGAAAAGGCCGCTCTCGACCAAGCAGAGAGGGAGTGCCTGGCAGACGAGGACGCCCGAGCGCGCCGCAGGGGGCGCGAGGAGGCCCGGCGGGCAGTTTGGGACGTCGCCTTCCAGGAAGAGATGGCAGCCGAGATCGTCCGGCTGTTCCCCGGCTGCCCCACCGCGCGCGCGGAGGCGATCGCCCGCCAGGCCGGCGCCCGGGGAAGCGGCCGGGTCGGGCGCAGCGCGGCGGGTCGGGCGCTCGACCCGCGAGCGGTGACCCTCGCCGTGGCCGCCTCTGTGCGCCACGAGGACACCCGCTACGACGAGCTGCTCATGTCGGGCGTTCCTCGAGGCGAGGCGCGCGAGCAGGTACGCGCTGAGGTTCAACGTATCGTGGCGAGCTGGCTGGCACCCGATCCGTGCTGAGCGAGCATGCCCCGGTGGAGGCTTCCCCGCGCCGCCGCGCCGCAACCCGCGCCTCGCGTACAGTCTGTCCATGTGGCCAGAGCCGCCGTGGCTAGAGGAGTCGGCGCGAGACGAAGACCCTGCGATCGCTGAGCTGTCGGCGATCGGCGACGCCGACGAGCTCTGCCGGCGCCTGCTCGAGTCAAGGTGGGGTTGGAGATCGAGCTCCCGCTGCGCGGAGGCAGTCGACCTGCTCGCCAGCGTGCGCGGCACCGGCACCCTCCCCGATGCCTTCCTCGCCATGTTGCTCTGTACCTGCGACCGGTGGGGCCGGGTCACGGCCAAGCTGATCGCTGCGATCGACGGCTCCGGGATCCTCACCGATGCCAATCTCGACGAGCTCGCCGAATCGTTCCTCTCCGAGGAGGTGGTGATCGAGTACCCCTTCCTCTGGGCGTGCCCTCGAGGGCTGGACCTCGGCTCTTCCGACGAGGGGGCACCTGGCTTCGTGGTCGACGAGCACACGATGGCGAAGACTCGACGTCGCCCCGAGCCGCCGCTGCGCCGCTGGGCGGCCGCCCGGGCGCTTCGACACGACCCGGGGAGGCTGGACGACCTGCTGGCCTCCACCGGCGCGCTGGCGCCCCGCCACCGCGAGGCGGCGCTCCAGGGCCTGCTCGACGCCGCGGATGCGCTGGAAGAGGGCGACCGCCGCCGGCTGGTGCGGCGCGGGCTTCGTTGCAGCATCGGTAGCGTCCGCCGGTCCGCTCTCGATCGGCTCTGCGAGCTCGACGGACCGGACGCGGCGCTCCGGCGTGCGCGCGCCGACGCCAATCGGGCCGTGCGGGCCTGGCGACCCGCCACTCCCGCCGCAACCGGCCGAGATGCAGGCTCCGGACGCGCCGCGCCCGCCGCCACGCTCGATCCCCGTGGAGCCGACAGGGGCTTGGAGCCGTGGACGTGACCGAGCCGCACGGAACGCCGACACCAAGCGACGACCTCGCGAGCCTCCGGGTGCCAAAGGCGCTGCGCGGCGACGTCGCCGAGATCGCCGCCCTGATCGACAAGGTGTGCGCCGAGCACCTCGACGACGAGTACAGCGCGTTGCGCCTTCGCCTGCTCGGCAAGCTGGCTCGCAAGCGACCGTCTCCACTGGTGCGCGGCGAGCGGCGCGTCTGGGCCGCGGGTGCCCTCTACACCGTGGGCAGCATCAACTTCCTGTTCGACCCGAGTGAGGAGCCGCACCTGCGCGCCGACGAGCTCGCCGCGCTCACCGGGGTGGCAAAGTCGACCATGGCCAACAAGGCCGCCCTGATCCGCTGGACGTTGCGGCTCGGCCCGATCGAGCCCGAGCTGTGCCGCCGAGACCTCCTCGCCCGCCACCCCTACGCGTGGTTGGTCGAGATCGACGGGTTCATCGTGGACGTGCGCGCCCTGCCCCAGCCGCTCCAGGATGACGCACGACGCCGGGGTCTTGTGCCGTCCTGGCCGGGCCCGGCCTCGCCGGACTGAGATCGGGTGCGCCGCACACCGCTCGTCGCGCAGCGAGTGAGCCCCCATTCCTGGTCGACGCGGCGTGAGTGCCCGGCACCGGTGGCATCACGACGAGAACGATCGCGGCGCCGGGTCGACGCGGCGTTCGGCTCGATGACGTCGTCGGCGCGCTCACGTCGGAGGCAGACCTCGAGGCGGCGAAGAGGAGGGACAACTCCCGGTCATCGTGGGGCCGACCCCGACGAAGGCGGCGGTCCGGTCTTTGCACCCCAACGGGCCTTTGCCCGCTCCAGGAACGGCGGCTCCTCGCTCGGTCCAGCTCCTTTGACGACGTCTTCGAAGCCTGGCATGAACCCAGTCTTGCGGTGATGTGCCTCGCGCACCTCGCGCACCACGCTCTCCCAATCCGCGCCCAGACCCGCCTTCTCGTAGCACCGCTTGGCCCGCTCGAAGTTCCCAAGTGCGGCACCGTAGTACTTGCTCTTCTTCGTGTTGACGACGCTCATTCCCATCGCTCGCCAGAGTCGAGCGGCTTCTCCAACGTGGGCCTTCTCGAGCCTTCGCGCAGCGGGTTCCAACGCGTAGTGGCTCACGGCCTCGAGCTACTCATCGGTGCTCCGCTTCACCAGCCCTGAAAGGCGTGCGGTCTCCTTGGTCTCGACGAAGAGGCCGATCAAGGAGTACAGATCTGCTCCTGCGGCCGCCTCCATCGCCTTGGCGTGCCAGGACGCACGATCTTGCTTGGGGGCGAACTTCATCAGGCCGTCGTAGGTGTACTTGCTCGGATGCTCGCGGAACTCGGCCCAGGCCGACGCGAGGGCCTCTTGGTCACGACCGAGCTTGCGTAGCAGCTCGCGTCTCAGGTTTTGGAGCTCGTAGTCGGCGGACGAGCCCCGAGGGTCATTCGCCGTGATCTCGATGCCCCGCTCGACCCACGAAAGGGCCTCTTCCGGCTTGCGCTTCGCGATGAGCATTCTGGCGATGGCATGGCAGTCCTTCGCGCTCAGGCCCGTCTGCTGTGCGAGCGCTACGTAGGCCGCAACGTCCTTCTGTCCGACGTGCAGCGCGCGCAGCACCTCGGCCCAGTGTCGCTGCTTGTAGCCGGTGCTGCGCCCATCCGGCCCGTCCGCCAGCTCGTCCGGAGTGGCAAAGCGCTCGCGGACTTGGGCTACGAGGGCGGCTGTCGACCGCCACGCTAAATGAGCACGGGGAGACATTCAACGTGAGCACGGCCGGCACCAACGCCATGGCCACATTGTGCGTCGCCTCTCGTTCCTGTCAAGGCCGAAAGTCCAGCATGTGAGGG
>JAJZBS010000134.1 GCA_021851885.1 Actinomycetes bacterium
GCCGAGCGTGATCACGCCACCTTCGCTGCCTCCACCGGGCCGGACAAGGCACGGGATGAACTCCACCTCACCCATCGTCCCAAGCCCTCGTCGTCGGATGGTGGATCACCCGCATATCGTGACCAGTCGATGTAGCCCATGGTGGCGAACTCGACGTCGTCGAGGCCGGTCCAGGGGCCCTTCGGGTAGATCAGCTCCCACTTGTAGAGGCTGTTGAAGGCCTCGGCCATCGCGTTGTCGTAGCTGTCGCCGGTGGATCCGACCGAGGCCACGATGTCGTTCGCGGCCAGGCGCTCGGAGTAGCGAATCGACAAGTACTGGACTCCCTTGTCCGAGTGATGGACCAGCCCGTCGAGGACCTGGCCCGCACGGGTGCGGTTCCAGACTGCCATCTCCAGCGCGTCGATGGCGAGGTCGCTGCGCAGGGAGGTGGACAGCTGCCAGCCGACGACCATGCGGGAGAACACGTCGATGATGAAGGCGGCGTACACCCACCCGACGTGCGTCTTCACGTAGGTGAGGTCTGCTACCCAGAGCCGGTTGGGCGCCTCAGCCGTGAAGTCACGGACCACGAGGTCCGCCGGACGGTGCTGGCGATCGTCGGAACGGGTGGTGACCTTGTAGGCCTTGCCCCGCCTCACGCCGGAGAGCCCCAGGTCGCCCATCAGGCGCTCCACGGTGCAGCGGGCCACCCGGGTGCCCTCCCGGTTGAGCTGGGTCCACACCTTGTCGGCGCCGTAGACGTCGAGGTTGGCCTTGTGGACCCGGGCGATCTCGACCTTCAGCTCCTCGTCGCGCCGTGCCCGCTTGGAGGGCGGGCGCTTCTTCGCCACGAAGTAGGTGTTCGGGGCGATCGCACAGCCGTGCTCGGTGAGCACCCTGCAGATCGGCTCGACCCCGAAGCGTTCCCGATGCTCGTCGATGAACGTCACGATCTCGGCGGTCGCGGGTCGAGCTCCCGCGCGAAGAAAGACGCTGCCGCCTTCAAGATTTCGTTGGCTCGCCGGAGCTCCTTGACCTCCCGCTCGAGGGTGCGGAGCTTCTCGCGCTCGTCGGTCGTGAGGCCGGGGCGGCTGCCGGCGTCGACCTCGGCCCTCCGGACCCACAGGCGCAGCGTCTCCCGGTTGATCGAGAGCTTCTCGGCGACCGAGCCGATCGCCGCCCACTGGGACGGATACTCGTCCCGGTGGTCGAGGACCATCCTGATCGCCCGCTCCCTCATCTCTGCCGGGTAGGGCGTGCGTCTCCGGCTCTTCTCTTCTGGCATGGCTCCATCCTCTCAAGAGGTGGAGCAGTCACCAATCCCGGGGCGATTCACGTCGTTCCGGCGACGATGGCCGTTGCCGGCACTGGCATCGCCATTGCCACCTGGATTGGCAATGGCTGGAGGGGCGCGTTGTCCGTCGAAGTTGTCACGGTCATCGCGACGATCGCCTATTTCGTCCTCGGAGGTCGGGACAGCGATGTTGGTGCCCTGTTCGGTTCCCGTGCAAATGAGCGGCAAGCCACAATCAACACGCGAGCCACCGTCTTGACCGCGCACGTCCTCGTGCTCGTTGCGCTCGGCGGTGTCCTGGTCTCGATCGCAGTCGGGTCGCTCGTCTGGCCGTTCCTCCTCTTCGGGGTCGTCGGCGGCGTCACCTACGTGATCGGTCTGGTGGTGTACCAGCGCCATTGACGGGTAAGGGGCCGATCGATGTTCCACCTCGATCACCGGACGTCGGGCGATATCCCTACAGCATGACCGCCACGTGCCGGTCCGTTTCTGGGGCCGGGCCGGCTATCCCTCCCCGATTGCCGCATTGCGGTAGCGGCACGCCGCCAACTATCGGAACCGGTCCCTGGCCGACGCCATCGACCAGTGGGACGGCGAGACCGACGAGACTTCCAGAAGGGAAGGCCGGTCCGAGCGACGTCCGCGCCATGGACGCGCGATGCGAGCGGAAGGTGCTGACTCAGAAGGGGTGGACGGGACCGAAGTGCCGGCCCCGACGGGCGAAGGTGCAACTGGGAGTCCCAACGGAGTTCGAACCCGTGTCTGAACCGCCTGTAAGTCTCGTGGTGGCTGGCCTGGGGCTGGCCGCGGCATGGTTGGCGTCGTCTGCTGCGAGGTGCGTGACTCGTGAATCGCCTGGCCCCGGAGGGGTGCCTTTCCCGGGATTTGTCCGCACTGCGTGGTTGACGACGCCGACCCGGTCGCTCCTGGGAAAGGTGACTGCTCCACCCTTGAGAGGATGGAGCCATGTCAGAAGAGATGAGCCGGAGGCGCACGCCCTACCCGGTGGAGATGAGGGATCAGGCGGGTTCCCACGCAGTCATGACGTTGTCCACGTTGGCCGTTGGCGTGCCGTGCCAACGGCCGAGAAATCGACGATCGACAGACGCAGTGTGGAGCCACAGGGTTGCATCGGGGATCCAGCCGGCAAGCATCGTGTGGGCGGCGCCGACGGGCAGCGCCAGCCCCCAGGATGCGAGGTAACCGCCGATCGTGACATGTACACCGTCGTAGTGCTCCATCACCTCGGTCCAATCGGGTAGCACCCACGGTCCTGTCACGCCTCCCCATTCGCGCCACTCGCCATCGTGGGTGCCGGTCACGTCCATGGGGAAGCGTTCGACGAGATGGCGCCAATCCTCTGGACCGACGATCTCGTAGACGTGGGCGTTCGGGGAGATCCGGAACGAGTAGACGCTCGCGCCCGTTGCCTCCAAGGGCTGGTGCGTGTCGATGAAACCCAACAGCGCCGTTGACGGAAGCGGGGCGACCGCCCGGGTGGTCCACGTGAGGGGCGAGAAGTCTGGGGCTGACCACCAGAACGCACCGACACGGCCTCCCGGCCGGGGACTCGCCTTCGTCCTTTCGAGCGCCTGGTCATTGTGCACGCGGGTGCGCTCGACGCTGTCACGAACGACGGCTTCAATCCCGCCGGGACCGATCTCGGGCAGGTCGTCCCAGTGCACGAGACGCTGGTCCGCACGGTCGACAGGATCCCACCAGCCGCGCGGCGTGGTGATGGCGACGAGCTCGCTTCCCACCGGGCGGAGCTCATCTGCCGCGGCGCGTACCAGCGGCCACCGCCACTCGTCGTCGCTGTCGAAGCCGAACTGGAACGTCTCGTGTGCCAGCGCACCGAGCAGCTCCAGGGCATCGTCGGGGAGCGCACCCCGCTCCTCGACGGCAGCGCGGATGGCACGTCGAGCCACCCGCTCCGACGACCAGTCGAGCTGCTCCCCCGCCCGCTTGCCGATCAA
This sequence comes from Actinomycetes bacterium, assembly GCA_021851885.1. GTDB lineage: Bacteria > Actinomycetota > Acidimicrobiia > Acidimicrobiales > JAMCQF01 > JAJZBS01. The sequence goes on from JAJZBS010000134.1 coordinate 3,253, forward strand.
GCCGAGGAGGAACTGCCGGCCGAGAGGCGACGCCAGCACGTCCGACACGCGGTCATTGTCGCCCACGGTGGCAGCGTAGTTCTCGACCTCTCCTCGACTTCCGTAGTCCGCGCTGGCGGCATCGGAACACGTGGGCGGAGCCTCGCAGACAAGCGGGTCGGCGCCCGAAAACAAGTGGGTGCTTGCCAAAACTATGGACTTATTCCATACTTTTGTCATTCCAGGACGTTGGTACACGGAGCTGTTCGAGGTGGCCGCCGACCAGCACGGCTACGTCACCACTGACGACGTGCGCGAACTGGGCGGTACCGCCCAGGTGCTCGTCGACATGCACCGCCACGGTCAACTTCAGCGGGTCGCGCACGGTCTATACCGGTTCCCCCTGTTCCCACCGAACCCGCGGGACGAGCTGAAGCAGGCCACGCTGTGGCCTCGGGGGCTCGGCGTCATCTCGCACGACTCGGCGCTCGACCTGTGGGAGCTGTGCGACGTGAACCCGGCGAAGATCCACGTCACCGTGCCCAGGTCCGCCCGCGTTCGGCGCCACGCACCCGCGCTCTACGTCGTCCATGTCCGCGACCTCGACCCGGCCGACGTCACGACCTCCGAAGGCATCCCGGTGGTCTCTGCCAGACGTGCCATCCTCGACGGGATCGAACGGCACCTCGACTCCCGGCTCATCGATCAGGCCATCGACAACGGGCGACGACGCGGCCTCCTGCTCGCCGGGGAGCTCGCCGAACTGGAACACGTCAAGTGACGGTCAGCCGGCCGGTGAAGGACAAGCCTCCGTTCAATGTCAACGTGCTCGAACGCTGGCTGGGCGAGACATCCGGACAGTCGGGCGTAGCCGCGGGACGGCTCCGTCGCTGGCTCGGGTTCATGATCGTGGCCGGGATGCTCGACGCCGCCCGCCACGCCGAGGACGGCGAACCACTGTTCCTCGTCAAGGGCGGCGTGGCGATGGAACTGCGCATGGACACCGGCGCACGGGCTACGAAGGACCTCGACACCGCCTTCCGCGAGAGCATGGATGCCATCACCACCTATCTCGATCCGGCACTTCGAGCCGGGTATGGCGAGTTCACCGCCACCCGCACCGTGCTCGAGGAGGTGAAGGACACAGGTGCCCTTCGCTGTGACATCAAGCTCGCCTACCGGACCAAGCCGGTGGTCACCGTCCAGATGGAGGTCGCCGCCGTCGAAGGCGGTATGGGAAGCGAGATCGACCAGGTCCCCGCCAAGTCCCTCGATCACGTCGGTCTGAGTGGCCCCGCCACCGTGCCCTGCGTCGCCATCCGATGGCAGATCGCACAGAAGCTCCACGCCTGTACGGAGGTCCTCCCCGATCGCGAGAACGACCGCTTCCGCGACCTCCTCGACCTCCAGCTGCTGGCCGGGCTTGTCACGGACGACGGGTGGCTGGCGGTGCGCTCTGCGTGTGTCGAGGTGTTCGCCGGTCGGGCCAAGCACTCGTGGCCGCCGGACGTGACGGTCTACGAATCGTGGGAGCTGGGCTACCGGGCGCTCGCCGAGGAGACCGGGTTCTCCGTGCTCGACATCGCCGAGGCGGCCGAGGAGGTGCGCCAGCTGATCACCCGCATCGAGGGTGCTCGGTGAGCGGAGAGGGTGACGTTCGCCACCGGCACGGTCAGGCGAGGGTGACGTCGACGTGCAATCGAGGGGAGGCAAGCACGCCGTAGGAGTTACCGGCGACGGATTCCCAATGGGTTGAGTATCGACCTCAGGCCGGGCCCATGCGAAGCTTGTCGTCGTTCACGGCCCCGCGGAAGGAGAACGATGGACCGACAGGCTCGGCGCATCTTCCGCTATCGACCTCCCCCTGCCGCAGTGGTGTTGCTCGTGGTCGTCGGCTGGGTAGGTCTGTCGCTGGCGTGGAGTGGGCATTGGCAACTCACGATCCCGTTCGTCGATGTTGCAGTCCCTTGGTACCTCGTCTGGAGGCATCATCGAATTTCGGAAGCTCAACGGCTCGGCCTCCTTCCGAAGAGGCAATCCGATGACGAACTTGGAGAGCCCGCCTAGACCTTCTCGGGTGAGGGTGACGTCGCGCTGACGCAGGGTGACGATCGATGTCGTCAGAGGTGACCGTCGCATCGAAGTTGGAGGTGACGTTCGGGGTGACGGCCGTCGGGATCATGGCGTGGACGAGCGACCGCGCGATCGGAGAACGACCATGGACACAGACCCCACCGACGCCAGATTGGCCACCGAACGGACGGCGACGATCCACCCGCTCACCACCCGTCAGGCGGGCGATGGGCCGACGTCGACCAAATCCGATGACGGCGATACCGACGGTAGGGCGCCGGCGACCATGACTCCCCAGCGTCTGGTGTTCACCGTCGACGAGGCGGCCTACCTCTTGAGCATCTCACGCGGCCTCGCGTACGAGCTGGTGGCCCGAGGAGAGCTCCCGTCGATCCGCTTGGGTCGGCGCATCGTGATCCCCCGGGTCGTGCTGGAGGAGCTGACCGGCACCGCCATCATCTGAAGGCGGACACCGCGTCAGTCGCCGCCTTCGACCGCCGCCTGCGGGTTCAGGATCAGGCCCAGCAGGTCGGCCACCTCTTGGTCCTGGGCTTGCTGGAAGTGCGAGTAGACGGCGAGGGTCGTCGTCCCTCCCCCGCTGCGCCCCACCCGGCCGGCGACCTGTGGCAACGCGACCCCGGCGCCGAGGAGCATGGTCACGACGAAGTGGCGCAGGCTGTGGAGGTGGATCTCCTCGTCGATGTCACATGCCTTCCGGACGGTGCGGACGCGCCGACTCGTCGAGTCGGGTCGCCACGGCTCCGATCCGTCCGGCTGACCCGTGAAGATGAACGCTGACGGCGCCAGGTCGACCCCGCACGTGCGCGCCTTCTCCGCCGATCGGGCTCGGTGGGCGGCCAGGACCCCGAGCGTGCCGGCATCGAGGGCGATGGTCCTCATCGACGACCGCGTCTTCGGCTTGCGCCGTTCGACCGGGCCGTCCTTGCCGAGGGCGATCACCCGGGAGATCCGAAGGCATCCGGACCCGAAGTCGACGTCGTCCCACCGGAGCGCGCACAGCTCTCCCCGGCGGGCCCCGGTCACCGCGGCCAGGATGAGGAAGACGGCAGGGTCGGGATCGTCGGTCTCCGCCTGCTTCAGCATTTGGAGCACCTCGTCCACGGTGGGGACGTGGATCTCCCGGGCCTCGGTACGACCCGGGGATGCCTTGGACGCCGGATTGAACTGCAGCAGGTCCCAGGCCACGGCCTGCTCGAGCGCCGAGTGCACGACGGCGTGGATCCGCCGCACGGTGGCAGCCGACAACGGGGCGCCCACCTCACACAGCTCCCGCTCGTGATCCCGCCGGGGTTCGTGTCCGCACCGGCCTCCGTGCGTGCGAAAGCCGGCGTAGAAGGTGTCGATCAACGGCGTGCGGACCTTGTGCAGGGCCAGGTCGCTGAGGGGCCCGAGCATCTTGTCGATGATCCGCCGGTGCTCGGCCACCGTCTTCGGCGACCAGTCCCTCGACGTCGCGGCGACCAGGTACCACCGTTCGAGGAGCTCCCCGAAGGTTCCCTCGCTGACCACGCCGGCCTCGACGGTGGACAGGAGGTTCCGCAGCTCCTTCTCCGCATCCTTCTTCGAGCCCTTGAAGGTGCGGGTCTTGTAGCGGTCGCGCCGGGTGATGGGATCGCGGCCGAGGAAGACCCGGAGCTCCCACGTCCCCCTCCCGCGTTCCCTGATGTGTCCGCGCACGCCGGGCGCCTCCTGGGCCGAGGAGCTGCTTCCACGCCCAGCGCACCGCCGGAGACGATTCCCAGTAGCAAAACCAGTAGCAAGGTTCGCTCGCTCGGTGATCGGCTCCCGATAAGTGCCATCTCACCTGGTCTTTTGCTGGCAGTCCCAACGGGGTTCGAACCCGTGTCTCCACCTTGAGAGGGTGGTGTCCTAGGCCTCTAGACGATGGGACCCTGTGCGGCCGCGCCCGGTTCGGTTCCGGGCCGCCGCTGCGCTCGGGGGG
>JAJZBS010000135.1 GCA_021851885.1 Actinomycetes bacterium
CCCTCACATGCTGGACTTTCGGCCTTGACAGGAACGAGAGGCGACGCACAATGTGGCCATGGCGTTGGTGCCGGCCGTGCTCACGTTGAATGTCTCCCCGTGCTCATTTAGCGTGGCGGTCGACACCGGTCCGCGATCCGCTGGCCGGATCGCACGGAGCGACGGGACGGGGGCGTAGGGTGCCACACGAGATGTGGTCAGACCTGCTGTATTCCATACGGGTAAGGTAGGCGGCTGGCTCGGCGTTAGCTGCATCCCCGAGCGTCGAGCGCGGGCCAAAAGGTTTCTCGCCCATCTGGCTCGTGGAGCCTCGGCTCTGCCAACCGCATAAGTATCTACGGACCGATCAGTTGTTTCGCCCCGCTTCGCACCCGACCTCTCGACCACGCACGGGGGCGTCCCTACCCAGGACCCGGACGTCTCCTGGGGCCAGACCTACCCTGGCTGGCTGTCCTCAGTTCGCTCGGTCATCTCATGTCATCGGGATGCTCTCCTTCCTTCATGGTGCCCGAGCTGATGGGCACACGGTTGGGCTTTTCAGGCGGGCACAGAGACGTGGTTTGCACCGCCATACGGGGACAGCAGATCTGAAACCCCTCGTAGCGCTGTAGCGCCGCCCCGCCCACTTGTTCCGCCGTTACGCTGCAAGAACGCAGAGCACCGCGTCGAACGCATAGCGCTTGCCAAGGCTTCAGCCCCGTCAAGCCCCCGCGAGCCGGGCCCTCAGTAACCGCCCTAATCCGGAGGTGTTTGGTGAGGCGATGAAGGACGCTTCCGGAGGAAGTGACTTGAGACAACAGGAAGTGGCAAATCCTGACCATCTCTCCCATTCGAGTTTGAGGTGGCCATCGCTCCCGATCGTCAGCTCTACGGCTCGGTCACAGTCCAGCCGCGACGACGTAGCTCGACCGCCAGCTGCTCGGCAGACATCTGGTGCAACATCTGCTCTTGGGCAGAAAGGCGCCACGCTGGGGCAGTGACCGGGGTGCTCCCGTTGAACTCTGCGTCCTGTAGCCGGTCGATAAACGCCGTCGCCTCGTCGCGAGTGAACTTGCCGGCCGCCTGACGCTGGGTGAACCCCATTGAGCCGCGCGCGTCACGGAGGTCAGTGTAGCCAGCGCCCTTGAGGAGGGTCAGCAACTCCCGCATCTGCATTGCCGACGCCTGTGGGCCTGACTGTTGACCGAACGCCATGGAAGACAGTCTTGCCGATGTAGCGACTGGAATGGCTTCATCATCCGCTCCGACGCCTACTCCCTCCGTATGGCATCGGCGGTTGCTGTCTTGTCTATTCGGGGACGCTCCGCACTTCGGGAGGGGCGTCGCGCTGGTGGGGCTGTGGCAGAGCCACGGGAGGAGGTCTTGACACGAGATGAGTGATGGAACCGCCGCTGTATGCGATACCCGGCTGGGCTTTCCAGGTCGACGCAGGCTCCGTGGGTCACACGCCATGTGGGACAACCCCCCTGAAACGCCTCGTCAGCGAGCACGAGCCCAGCGCTCTCCGCGCCCCCTTCCCCCGCCGCCGCAGCGCACGGCCAGGTTGAGACCGGATATTACCCGCACAACGAGTGCGAACACAGTCGTCGCAAGCGCTGCGGTCCAGCAGCCCAGCGCCGCGAAGTGCACGACAGTTCAGGCGCGCGCCTTGTCAACGAAACGCTGTCGTGCAGCCTGTCGGGAGACACCAAGAGCAACTGCGATCTGGTTCCACGACCTGCCGCGTGCCCGTGCGACCTCGACAGCCTCTCGAAGCTGGGACTCATCGGCTCGCAGCGCATCGGTGACAGCCGCGATCTGACGAAGATCGTCTGTATGGTCAATGCAAATACTCGCAGGGTCAAGCTCCGCGGCCAACTGCTCGAATCGGCGCGAAGCCTGGTCGATTTCATTATCTGTATATCGCATCATGATCACTCTTCCTTACTCAAGGAACCGGTAGAACCTCGCTCGTAACCGCATAGCGTGGATAACCACCGGGTCGTCCCCATCGATTCCGAGGACACCGATCTCCAACAGCGCGCCATCGGTTCCCGGGCCAATCAGCATGGTCAGGTCGTTATCCAGAACCATCCAGCGCGGTGAGTTCCGAACTGCGTGCCAGATGTCCACGTCAGCAACGCCATGCTTGCGAGCTGGTTTACCGATCCGCACTATGACAATGTACCTTGTCTGAGCATAAGCGTCAAGAAGAGTTGTCTGCCCAACGCTGCCTTCCGCCGCAGTCGGATCACACGGGACGACGGCGGGGGGCGTGTGGGAACAATGGATGCGGAACACGGTTGAGCTTTCCAGGTGGGCACGGCTCCGTGGGTCGCTCCACCACATGGGACAGCCACCCTGCCCCACCTCGCTCCGCCATTTCGCCGCAGCGACGAGCGTGTCCTCATCCGAAGGCTCAGCTCCGACGGGTCAAGACGAGACTACAGACGCCGCCCAGGCGGGCGACGCACAGGGCCCATAGGTGGCGGGTGTACTGCTGGTTCGGTCGAACGGGACAGCGCTGCCAACGCATGCAGCTCAGGCAGTGCATCCCGGTCCTTGGGACGGTTCGCCCACTCCTTCGAAGCAATGATATCTTCGAGTCCCGCAACCCGGATGCTTATTTGGCCGTAGAATATGCGCTTGGCGTTGCCAGCGAGATCCTCGTAACGACGCCTGTTCCCATTGCGGTCTGGCATGTCGACCATCACGTCCAAGTCGCCAGCGTCGGTGCGCCAGTTGGTTATCTGCATACGTTCGAGAGCGCGCGCATCGAGTCGGACAGGCAGTGTGGCTGCTTCCTCGTCGGTCATCCCTTCCACGCGCAATCGGGCGTTGAGCTCTTGCAGTGCATGAGCAAGAGATTCGAGGTTCTCTCGGGCTTGGAGGATCAAGCAGTCGCTATCGCGGGTGACCCGCTGTGCGCCATAGACCCGAGCAGCGCTGCCACCGACGATCAGGTACTCGACGCCGTGGCGATCGAGTACCTCGACAACTCTGGCGAGGTCAGGCTCGACGGTCGGAGACAGGATCCCAGTCCCGGTCGACACGGTGCCAGTGGTCCCCTCGACGCCGTTCAAGTTCTTCAAAGGTAATCCCGGCGGTATCCTCGGCCTCGATCTCGGCAAGGAAGGCCAACCACTTTTCCTTGGTGTCGAGTGCTCGTCCATCCCAAGTGATCGAGACGTCGTCGGGCGTACCTGGCGGACCATTGTTGACCGCATCGCACCACTCCTCGAAGCTGAGCACCGGCTCCACGTCATCCACACCACCATCGTAACCGTCGGCGGTCCAGTGCGTCACACCACCATATGGGGACACCACCCCTGAAAAGCCTCGTAAGCGCTCACAGCACTCTCCGCGCCCCCTTCCCCCCGCGCTCCGCGGCGCACCGCCGGTCCGCGATCCGCTGGCCGGATCGAGCGGAGCGCCGGTACGCGGGGCGCGGGACGCGGAGACAACAGATGCGAGACGGACCAGCTGTATGCGGAACAGGGTTGAGGCTTGTCAGGTGGGCGCAGCTCCTTGGGTTGCACGCCATTTGGGGGAGCCACCCTGAAACGCCTCGTAGACGAACCCCTTCCCCCCAGCAGACGCAGCGCGCAACGCCGGTCCGCGGATCGCACGACGGGCCGCTCGAACCGAACGGTCCGCGAGCTACGCCAGCGAGCACGAGCCCAGCACTCTCCGCGGCCCTTCCCCAGCCGACCCAGCGCACCGTCGCTCCGCTCGATCCGCTGGCCGGATCGAGCGGAGCGACGGGACGCGGGTGAGGGACACATGGGATATGTGGACAAACCCGCTGTATGCGATACCCGGATGAGCTTTTCAGGTGGGCACGGCTCCGTGGATCGCACACCATATGGGGAGCAACCCCCCTGAAAAGCCTCGTTGGCGAGCACGACCCCAGCACTCGCCGCGCGCCCCTTCCCCCACCCACCCCACCGCCTCGCGCATCGCCGGTCCGCGATCCGCTGGCCGGATCGCACGGAGCGAACGGAACGCGGGGGCGAGCTGCACGGGGTGTGTAACGGACCTGCTGTATGCGGAACACGTTTGAGCTTTTCAGGCCGACACAGCTCAATGGGTCGCACGCCATATGGGGGCAGCACCACCTGAAACGCCTTGTCCGCAAGCACGAGCCCAGTGCCCTCCGCGCCCCTTCCCCCACCCGATGCCTCGCACCGGCGGTCCGCGATCCGCTGGCCGGATCGAGCGGAGCGACGGGACGAACGGGACGCGAGGCGGAGCGCCATACGAGTTGGGTGACAGACCTGCTGTATGCGAAACACGGTTGGGCTTTCCAGGTGGGCATCGTGCCATGGGTCACACCACCATATTGGACAACCACCCTGAAACCCTCATATGCGAGCACGAGCCCTTTGAACTTGATACCAGGCGGAGCTGTCGTGTAGAATCGATCAAGCCTTGGTCGCCTTGGGCCGCAAGTGCCGCGTGACGGCCGGCTGAGCGGAGAGGGAGATGACCCAATGAACATGAAGGGCTCTGAGCGAGACCCGAAGCATTCGGTCAGGCCGGAAGTGCTGCGCGGCGGGTTACGGGCGGTCCTGGGTTTGCTGCTGGTCACATTTGGTCTCGTTGCCATGGAAGCGACTCCCGCGTCGGCCGATGGTGGGAGCACCTATTACGTGAGTACAGCAGGTGCGACGCCGACGTGCGCAGGGGCGGTCGACAACAGCGCCGCGCCGTTCGACACGATCCAGGCAGCGCTCAACTGCGCTGCGTCGGACAGCACCACCACGTCGAGTCCTGACACCATCCGCATCGCTTCTGGCGTCTACGTCGAACATGACTCCGTCGCTGCGAACGTGAACCTTGAAGGAGCTGGAGCGAGCACGACCGCCATCAACGGCACGTTCTCGGGCGCGGTGCTGACCGTCAGCTCGCCATACACGGTTGGGATCTCGGGGCTCACTGTCGAAAACGGTAAGGACCTCAACGGCGGTGGCGGTATCTACAACGGCGGTGGCACCCTCACGGTGACCGACGACACGTTCTCGCAGAACGGCGGCGGCGGCTTCTACCCGTTTGCCATCGGCCCCGGCGGCGGTATCTACAACGGCGGTGGCACCCTCACGGCGACCCACGACACGTTCTCAGGGAACGGTGCCATCGGCCCCGGCGGCGGTATCTACAACGGCGGTGGCACCCTCACGGCGACCCACAACACGTTCTCAGGGAACGGTGCCTTCCTCGGCGGCGGCGCCATCGCCACCACTGGCGGCACCCTCACCGCGACCGACGACACCTTCTCGGGGAACAACGGCAACGTGACCGGCGGCGCCATCTACGACTCGTACAGCTGGACAGTCACCGCGACCAACGACACCTTCTCGACGAATAGTGCCTACCTCGGCGGCGCTATCGAACTTGACGACTGCTGCACCCTCACGGCGACCGGCGACAACTTCTCGGGGAACAGTGCCTTTGACGGTGGCGGCATCTACGTTGGAGGCTACCGCAACAGCGGCGCGACCCTCACGGCGACCGACGATACGTTCTCTGGAAACAGCGCCACTTCGGGCGGCGGAGGCATTAACGACGGCTCCGACTACGGGCTTGGCGGCTCCGTCACGGTGGCCGATGACACCTTCGCGGAAAACAACGCCGCCGCAGCTGGTGCCATCGTCGGTGGCGAGCTAGGGACGACGGTGTTCGGCAGCATCGTGGTTGGTGAATGCCTTGGGCGCATCACCGACCGGGGGTTCAACCTCGACTACGGGGACGCCGGGGCCAACACATGCGGCTTTTCGGCGACCGCTGGGGACGTCGTCGAGCAGGATCCGCAACTCGGTCCTCTCCAGGAAAACGGAGGGCCGACCGAGACCATGGCCATCACTCCGGCCAGCCCCGCCTTTCACAAGATCCCCGACGGCCTTTGCCCGGCGGTAGACCAGCGTGGTGTCTCCCGACCGCAGCCGTCGAGTTCTTCGACGTGTGACATCGGGGCCTTCGAGGTGGTGGTGCCCGACACCGACCTGGCACTGAGCGGCGTGCCGGCCGGCACCACGGTCGATGCCACGAGCCCGGCGGGGGCCGTGGTCGACTACACGCCGCCGGCGGCGGTGGACGAGGACAGCCCTGCGACCGCATCGGTTGCCTGCTCGCCACCGACGGGATCGACGTTCCCCATAGGCACGACCACTGTGACCTGCACGGCGACCGACGCCGACGACGCGAACAGCCCGGTGAGCCTGTCCTTCACCGTGTCGGTAGAGGGAGCCGCGCAGCAGCTCTCCGACCTCGACGGCCTCGTCCAGGGTGTCGGGCCGGGAAACAGCCTTCCGGCCAAGGTGGCCGCAGCCCGCTCCGCGCTGGCCGCAGGCGACGTCTTGGCGGTCTGCGGCATCCTCGGCGCTTTCGTAGGCGAGGTCCAGGCGCAGTCCGCCAAGTTGATCCCGGCGGCGCTGGCGGCCACGCTTGTTGGCAATGCTGAGCGGATCCGAGCGGTGCTTGCCTGCTGATATGCCGCAACGCGTTTCTGCTGACACGCGTTGCGGCAGACAGAGACGGGAGTCATGCCGTTGGAAGCTTGCTGGGGGAGCGCGAGAAGCGGTGGCGCGACGGCGGCCGTCACCGGCAGGCCCAGACGCCCAGTGGGCCCCGTCGACATCACCAAGGCCTTTAGCTTTCGATTAGGCCTCCGACGCCCTACCCGGGCTCCTCCTCGAGGATCAGGTCGGTGGCTTTGGCTGCGAGTTCGCGCATCTGGGTAAGCAACGCCCCCCAAACGCATACTCAGGTCAACTCTTAATCCCGAAAAGGCGCACGTGAGTAGGACATTCTCGGCAAATCGACCCAGCGCTCTCCATCGCTCCCCAGCCCCCCCCCGCAGCGCACCGCCGGTCCGCGATCCGCTGGCCGGATCGAGCGGAGCGAGCGGGGCGGGGTCTCGCTGAGACACGGGATGCGTGGTCAGACCAGCTGTATGGCAGCAACCGTTGAGCTTTTCAGGTTGGCACAGCGCCGTGGGTCGCACCACCATATGGGGACAACTCCCCTGAAACGCCTCGTCAGCGAGCACGAACCCAACCTCTCCATCGCGCCCTCCCATGAACTTCCCCCCTTGGACCGGACACTCCATGACAGGTATAGATGAAGGAGGATGTTCCAATGGGAAAGCAGAGTTCACCAAGGCGTTTTTCGCCCGAGTTCAAGGCAGATGCAG
>JAJZBS010000136.1 GCA_021851885.1 Actinomycetes bacterium
CGGAAGCCCGAAGGTCTCTGCGTAGGCACGCACGGCGTGGTCGGCACCCGCCTTGGACGCGTTGTAGGGCGTCCGCGGCCTGTACGGAGACTCCTCGGTGAACGCTTCGGTCGCGTCCAGCGGGAGGTCTCCGTAGACCTCGCACGTCGAGACGTGGTGGAACCTGCTCACGCCGTGCCGTCGCGCCGCCTCGAGCATCGCCTGGGTTCCGAGGACGTTCGTCCGGAAGAAGCGGGCAGGGTCGAGGATCGCCAGGCTGTTGTGCGACTCGGCCGCGAAGTTGACCACGGTGTCGATCTCGTGGGCGGCGAGGGTCTGCGTGGCACCTTCCACGTCGCATATGTCGGCGTGGACAAATGCGATCCGTGATTCCACCGCGTCCAAGTTCGGCAGGTTGCCCGCGTAGGTGAGGGCATCCATGACGACGACATGGTCGTCCGGATGGCGCTCCACCCAGTAGTGGACGAAGTTCGATCCGATAAATCCGGCGCCGCCGGTCACGAGGAGCTTCACCGGGCGGAAAGACTAGCCGTGCATGTCACGCAGGTGGACCACGTCGCCCGCGGAGAAGGAGCGAAGTCCCTGATCAGACGCGCCGGGACGGGTTTCGCCTCGCGCCCCGTCCCCCCGGCCCGCCACGGCTGCCGGCTGTCCTGTGGCGGTCGAGCCGACGGCGGACGGTCCGGCGGCAGGCGCTGTCTCGACGAGGAGGTGGCCCTCCTCGTCCACGTCTTGCGCGACCCCGACGACCGTCCCCTGCGCCAGCTGGACGGCGACGTCCCGTCCCAGGGTGACGCATCGGCGCCGGTACTCGTCCCGGGCACGCTCGGTGCCACCGGTCTGCGACAGCTCCAGATAGCGCCATGCGAACCCATCCAGGACCGCTTCCAACACGATCGACCTGTCGATCGTCGCCACCGGACCGCCACCGGACCCGGCAGCGGCTCTCGCCCCACCATCGAGGTGGTTCAGCGACGTCGCGATTGCAGCGATCTCGGGGGGGAAGGCGGCGGGCCAGTTCACGTTGAGCCCAAGCCCCACGACCAGGGCGTCACCCGTACGCTCCGCGAGGACGCCGCCGAGCTTGCGCTCCGGCGTTGCGCCCGAATCGTCGGCGACGGGCCGTGTCGAGCGGGCCCGGACGACGTCGGCGTCGACGACGAGATCGTTCGGCCACTTCAGGCCGACGGCAATGTCCGCCACCTGAGCTGCGGCGTCGGCAGCCGCCGCGGCGAGCGCTGTGCTGCACCAGAAGAGAAGCCGATCTGGAAGCGTCGGGCGCAGGAGCACCGAGAGGAGCAGGGACGAGCCCGGAGGCGCCTCCCAGTGGCGGCCGAGCCGACCGTGCCCGCGCTCCTGGTGCTCGGCGACGACCACCATCCCCTCGTCGGCTCCCAGCGCAGCCTGATGGAGGAGGTAGTTGTTGGTCGAATCGACCGACTCCAGGTGGCGGACATCGTGGAAAGACGGCAGTCCCGACCTGGCGCGGTGTGCGACCATGGCACTAACCATAGGATCCGGACGCCCTTAGTGGGCCGTCCGCGGCCGCCCCCGGGTGGCTTGATTCATCGAAAGGATGCCGAGTGCTCGGGAAGATCCTGATCGCCAATCGAGGCGAGATCGCGGTGCGCGTGATCCGCACCTGCCGGGAAATGGGCATTGCGACCGTCGCTGTCTACTCGGACCTCGATCGCGATGCCCTGCACGTGCGTGCCGCCGACGAGGCGTACGCAATCGGCGGCGAGGCGGCGGCTGAAAGCTACCTGAACACAGGTGCCGTCCTCGACGCCCTAGAACGTTCCGGCGCCGACGCCGTGCATCCCGGATACGGCTTCTTCTCCGAGAACGCGGACTTCGCCCGCCGCATCGGGGAGGCCGGCGTGACCTTCATCGGGCCGTCACCCGAAGCCATGGAGCAGATGGGCGACAAGATCAGCGCCCGTCTCGCAGCCGACCGAGCAGGCGTGGTCGGCGTGCCAGGACGCACGGAGCCGGTCACGGATCCCGCGGAGATCGCAGCGTTCGGCGACGAGTACGGATGGCCGGTCGCCATCAAGGCTGCGTTCGGGGGAGGCGGGCGCGGGATGAAGCTCGTCGCGACGCCCGAAGAGGCGGCGGCGTCGATGGAGTCTGCCCAGCGCGAGGCGCAGGCCTACTTCGGTCGCCCCGAGGTCTACTTGGAGAAGTACCTCGCTTGGCCACGCCACATCGAGATGCAGGTGATCGCCGACACGCACGGCAACGCCGTCTGGCTGGGAGAGCGCGACTGCTCGTGCCAGAGACGCCACCAGAAGCTCATCGAGGAGAGCCCCGCGCCGGGGCTGCCGGGCGCGGTGCGCACGGCCATGGGCGAGGCTGCCGTGAAGGTGGCACTCGCGTGCGGCTACGTCAACGCAGGCACGATCGAGTTCCTCTACCAAGATGGCGAGTTCTTCTTCCTCGAGATGAACACGCGCCTGCAGGTCGAACACCCTGTGACGGAGTTGGTGACCGGTCTCGACCTGGTCGAATGGCAGATACGCATCGCTTCGGGCGAACCGCTCGGCTTCCGCCAGGAAGATGTCCGCTGTGACGGGCACGCGATCGAGTGCCGGATCAATGCCGAGGATCCCGCCGGGGGGCGTTTCCTGCCCTCGCCGGGCAAGATCAGCCGCCTTGTTCCCCCCGGGGGACCCGGGGTGCGCTTGGATGCCGGATACGCGTCGGGCGACACGGTCAGCCAGTTCTACGACAATCTCGTGGGCAAGCTCGTGGTCTGGGCCGGAGATCGCGACGCCGCCCGCCGGCGCATGCTGCGTGCCCTCGGGGAGATGGAGGTCGCCGGGATCGCGACGACCATCCCGGCGGATCGCGCCATCCTCGAGCACGAGGACTTCATCGAAGGGCGTCACTCCACCCGATGGGTCGAGGAGAAGCTGGACCTGAGCGCCATCGCCGGGCCGCAGCCGCAACCCGAGGTCGACGGCGATGCGGGAACCGGTGAGGACCGCAGCCTCCGGGAGGTGACGGCAGAGGTCGACGGGCGTCGCTACGCCTTGCGCCTATGGGTCCCGAACGCCGACGCCGACGCCGACGCCGGGCCACGAACAACCCAGCGGCCACGACGGCGTGACAACCCCGGACGCAAGGTTGCCGGAAGCGGCGCTTCCAGCGGGCACGTCACCGTCCCCATGCAGGGGACCATCGTCAAGGTCATGATCGCAAAGGGCGATACGGTCACAGCCGGTCAGGCGATCTGCGTCCTCGAAGCGATGAAGATGGAGAACACGATCGCGGCGGACGTCGCGGGGACCGTCACCGACGTCAGGGTCACCGCCGGAGACGCCGTCGGTCCCGGGGACGTCGTCGCCGTCATCGAGTAAGCGGGCCGTGGGGGCGGCGGTTCGCCCGTGGGGCTTCCGCACCGTGCGCACCGTGCGCACCGTGCGCCGTGCACGTGCGTCCTGTCAGCGGGAGGGCGCGTAGATCCCGAAGACGCTCCGGAGGACATCCGCGACCTCGCCAAGCGTGGCCCGAGCTGCGAGAGCCGTCTTCATGGGCTCCAGGACGTTTTGCGTGCCACGGGCGGCACGATCGATCGAGTCGAGCGCCGCGGTGACCTTCGCCTGATCGCGCCGCTGCCGCAGGTCGCGCACGCGTTCGGCCTGTTGCTTCTGGAAGGCGGGGTCGATCGGGAAGACATCGGCGGGCTCCGCCGTATCGTCGGTGTACCGGTTGACGCCGACGATCACCTTCTCCTCGTCGTCGACCGCCTTCGCGTAGGCATATGCAGCCCGTTCGATCTCTTCCTGCATGTAACCGCCCTCGATCGCGGCGACTGCCCCTCCCGCGGCGTCGATCTTGTCGAGATAGGCGGTTGCGCCCTGCTCGATGGCGTTGGTGAGTGACTCCACGAAGTACGACCCGGCAAGCGGATCCACTGTGTCAGTCACCCCGGATTCGAAGGCGAGCACCTGTTGGGTGCGCAGGGCGATCTTTGCCGCACGTTCCGTCGGCAAACCGAGCGCCTCGTCGTAGCCGTTCGTATGCAGGCTCTGTGTGCCGCCCAAGACGGCCGCGAGCCCCTGGATCGTGACGCGGGCGATGTTGTTCTCCGGCTGCTGGGCCGTGAGCGTCGATCCACCCGTCTGGGTGTGGAATCGCAGCAGCTTGGAGCGCTCTTCCTTGGCCCCGAACCGGTCTGTCATGATCCGCGCCCACATCCGCCTCGCGGCCCGGAACTTTGCGACCTCTTCAAACAGGTTGTTGTGGGAGTTGAAGAAGAAGCTGAGCCGGGGGGCGAATACGTCGACATCGAGCCCGGCGGTCCTGGCCGCCTCCACGTAGGCGATGCCGTTTGCCAAGGTGAAGGCGATCTCCTGCACCGCCGTCGACCCGGCTTCCCGGATGTGATAGCCGGAGATCGAAATCGTGTTCCACGACGGCAGGTTGTCGGCGCAGTATGCGAAGGTGTCCGTCACGAGCCGCATCGACGGGCGGGGCGGGTAGATGTAGGTGCCGCGCGCCACGTACTCCTTCAGGATGTCGTTCTGCACAGTGCCCCCGAGACGCGTCGCATCGACGCCCGTTTCCTCTGCGACAATCTGGTACAGCAGGAGCAGTATGGCGGCCGTCGCGTTGATGGTCATCGACGTCGTCACCGTGTCCAGGGGGATGCCCTCGAGCAGCAGGTGCATGTCCTCGACCGAGTCGATGGCGACTCCCACCTTGCCGACTTCGCCCTCGGCCCGCGGATGGTCCGAGTCGAAGCCCATCTGGGTCGGGAGATCGAACGCGCACGACAACCCGGTCTGCCCGGCCGCGAGAAGGAACCGGAACCGCTCGTTCGTCGCCTCGGCGGTGCCAAAACCCGCGTATTGGCGCATGGTCCACACCCTGGTCCGGTACATGTCCCGGTAGATCCCCCGCGTAAAGGGGAAGGACGCGGGCTCGCCGAGCTGGGTTTGCGGATCCCATCCGGCGAGGTCGCCGGACCCGTAGACGCGCTTTACCTCGATCCCGGAGTCCGTCGTCCGGCAATCGGCGTCGCCGCCGGACGCTCCCTCAGTGCGCGGCATGCGGCATGCAGAGCTCGTCGTACTCGGCGATCACGATCTCGCCGGCACCGGGTCCGCAAGCCGGGCACTCCGGGTCCCGGCGGACCTTGAAGGTCCGGAACGTCTGCTCGAGCGCGTCGAAGGCGAGCAGCCTTCCCACAAGCGTGTCCCCGAGGCCGAGCAACACCTTGATCGCCTCGAGCGCCTGGAGCGACCCGATGATGCCGCAGAGCACGCCCAGCACGCCGGCCTCCGCGCAGGACGGAGCGAGCTCGGCCGGCGGGGGCTCGGGGATCATGCAGCGATAGCACGGTCCGTTGTAGGGATCGAAAACGGTCACCTGGCCCTCGAAACGGAAGATCGACCCGTGGACGACCGGGATCCGCTTGAGGAGCGACGCGTCGTTGACGAGATAGCGCGTCGGGAAGTTGTCGGTCCCATCCACGATCACGTCGTAGCCGTCGATGATCTCGAGCACGTTGTCCGCCCCGAGGCGCGTGTCGTAGGTGACGACGTCGACGTCAGGGTTCATCGCCGTCAGCGTCTTCTTGGCGGAGTCGACTTTCCGGTCGCCGACCCGATCCAGGTTGTGCAAGATCTGACGCTGCAGGTTCGAGGAGTCGACGGCGTCCATGTCGATGATCCCCAGGGTCCCGACGCCCGCGGCAGCGAGGTACAGGGCGGCCGGAGATCCCAGGCCACCGGCCCCGAGGAGGAGCACTTTGGAGTCCAGCAGCTGCTGTTGGCCCTTGTCAGAGATCTCGGGCAGCAGGAGGTGGCGTTGGTAGCGGTTCCGCTGGTCCGGCGTGAGGGTCCGCGGCATGCGCCACTCCCGGCCTTCGTCCTTCCACCGGTTGAAACCACCCACCATGTTGACCACGTCCGTATAGCCGAGTTGGCCGAGCGCCTGGGTGGCCAGCGCCGAGCGGATCCCGCTCGCGCAGTAGATGACGATCGACGTCGCGCGATCCGGCACCTTGCCTTCGATCTGGACTTCGAGGTTCCCCCGGGGCAGGAAGAGCGCTCCGGGGATCGCACCCTGCTCGAACTCGTCCGCCTCGCGGACGTCGAGGAACAGCGCCTTGTCCCGGCGGGCATCGGCCTCGTCGGTGCTGATCTCGCGGATCTGGCCTCTCACGTTGGTCATAAGCTCACGGAAGCTGGTCATCGGCAAAATCCTACCAGCTGGGTCAAGATTCGCCGTCAGGAACAGGCACGGCATCCGGGCTGGGACGGCTCCCGGCCGAGAGCTTCCGAGCATAGGCCGAGGGGGCACGGGCCAGGTCGGTAGCCTCCACCCATGGAGCTCTCCGACGCGGTGCGCAACCGGCGCATGGTGCGCGCCTTCTCCGACAGGCCGGTCCCTGCCGAACTCCTCGACGACGTCCTCGCGCAGGCCCTGTCGGCGCCGACGGCCGGCAACAGCCACGGGGTCGACTTCGTCGTCTTGCGCGGCGCCAGGGAGACGGCGATGTTCTGGCAGGCCACGACGACGGAGGACTGGTGGCAGCGCAATCCCCGCAGGGCGGGCATGCGCAGCGCACCCGTCGTCCTCCTCCCGGTCTCGGGGCCGCCTCCCTACCTGGCTCGCTACGCCCTGGAGGACAAGGCGCGCTCGGGCCTGGATCGCTTGGAGGCGTGGCCGATTCCCTTCTGGTTCACAGACGCAGCATTTGCGACGATGATCGTCCTGCTCCGGGCCGTCGACGCCGGCCTCGGCGCCGCCTTCGTCGGCATCTTCCGCGGCGAGTCCTCCCTCCTGTCCAGCCTGGGCGTCCCCGACGGTCTCCGGCCTCTGGGGGCCGTCCTGCTCGGGTACCCGGCACCGCACCAGGCCCCGTCCGCCTCGGGTCTGCTTCCCGGCCGCCGGCGCGGCGAAAGGATCCACTTCGGGAGCTGGTGACCGTGGAACCGGACCACCCGGCGCTCCACCAGGCCGTCTCCCGATAACAGGTTGACTTTCGGTACTTTTCATTCTATTTTGACTCGTACCATGTCTTCTCCTGTCAGTTACGAAGATGCGACCCTGCACCTGATTCCTTGGCACGATCCCCTCG
>JAJZBS010000018.1:0-18723 GCA_021851885.1 Actinomycetes bacterium
CGGCGTCCCCGCACCTACCCACCCCACAGGAAGGAGCATCCGTGCCCCAGCTGAAGGATACGAAGACCGAGGCCAACCTGAAGGAGGCCTTTGCCGGCGAGAGCCAGGCGAACCGGCGCTACCTGTACTTCGCCCAGAAGGCGGACGTCGAGGGCTACCCGGATGTCGCTGCCCTGTTCCGCTCGGTTGCCGAGGGCGAGACCGGCCATGCGTTCGGGCACTTCGACTTCTTGAAGGAGGTCGGTGACCCGGTGACCGGTGCCGCAGTCGGCGACACCGAGGCGAACCTCAAGTCGGCCATCGAGGGCGAGACCTACGAGTACTCCGAGATGTACCCCGGCTTCGCACGTACGGCTCGCGACGAGGGCTTCGATGAGATCGCCGAGTGGTTCGAGACGTTGGCCCGGGCCGAGAAGAGCCACGCCGGGCGCTTCACGGACGGCCTCAACTCGGTCGCCTGAGGCACGCCGCGGGCGTTCGCCCTCCGGTGGGCGTTCGCCCTCCGGCGGGCGGCGCCGGATAGGCCGGGGCCAGGTGGCCCGGGGCCAGGTGGCCCGGTACGGGTTGTCCGGCGCGAGAGCCGAGCGTCGTCGTTGTCTCGACTGCCTCGGCGTGCATCGGCACCACCGGCTGTCCGGCTGTCCGGCTGTCCGGCTGTCCGGCTGTCCGGCTATCCGGCTATCCGGCTATCCGGTGGGTGCGGCGCTCGAGGCGATCGATGTAGGCGGGGCGCACTGCGTGGCGCACTGCAAGTGCATGGGTGCGCGCATGCGTGCACCGTGCACCACGGGATCGATCCGGTTCCGAGCTCGGTTTCACGGACCGAGCTCGGAACCTGGCCGGTCAAGTAGGGCAGGCCCTCGCCGTGCCGGCGCCCATCCTGCGGCCGGCGAGCGAGCAGGCCGGCGAGCGAGCGAGCCGACCGGGCCGACAGCCAACCCAGCGCCCGCTGGCGCGCGAGCCCACCGGGACCGGTAGCCGGTCCCACCTCGGTGAGGGATCGAGCCGACCAGGTTCTGTGCCGGCCTGTATCCCACCTTCAGTCCATTGCGGACCCTTGTCGGTCCGCCCCATGATGCCCCCATGGCTCTTCGATGGACCCCCAGGACTGCACGGGTTCCATTGCTCGACCGACCGTTCACGTGATGACAACCAGGCAAGAGGAGGTCCTGTGACCACCACCTACGACCCACGAGACTCGGCATACTTCGACGAGGGCGATCTCCGTGGCGAGCTCGAACGCGTGTACGACCTCTGCCATGGTTGCCGGCTGTGCTTCAACCTGTGTCCGTCCTTCCCGACGCTCTTCGACTTCATCGACGCCCGGGACGGGAACGTCGGAGCGATGACGGCAGCCGAGCAGGACAAAGTGGTGGACGAGTGCTACCAGTGCAAGCTCTGCTACGTGAAGTGCCCCTACGTGCCGCCGCACGAGTGGGCTCTCGATTTTCCCCGGCTGATGATGCGAGCACACGCGGTGCGCAAGCGGAAGGGCACCGGGATCCGGGAGTCGGTGACCGACCAGATGCTGGCCCGCACCGACCTGCTCGGCAAGGTCTCGACAGCGGCGGCACCCGTGGTGAATGCCGTCACGGGCCACCCCGGCTCCTTTGCGCGGCGCATGATGGAGAAGACGGTGGGCATGGCGTCGGAGCGGCTCCTGCCTCCCTATGCGCGCCAGAGGTTCACCACGTGGTTCTCGAAGCGTCGCTCCGCCGGTGCGGCTGGTGGTACGGCTGCAGCCTCTTCCTCGAACAGCCAGCCGATGCTGCGGGACACTGAAGCGCAGGGAGGGCAGCAGGGGGGTCAGCAGGCAGCGGAGCAGGGAGGTCAGCAGGGAAGGGTGTCCATCTTCCCCACCTGTTTCGTCGAGTACATGGAACCAGCGATCGGGCGTGCCATCGTCGGCGTCTACGAGCACAACGGCATCGACTGCGATATCCCGGCCGGCACCCGGTGCTGCGGGGCGCCGTGGCTGCACCAGGGGAACGTGGACCAGTTCGTCAAGGCGGCGGAGCAGAACGTGGCTGCACTCGCCGGTGAGGTCCGGACAGGACGGGAGGTGATCGTCGCCCAGCCGACGTGTGCGTACGTCGTGAGGCAGGACTACCCGCGCTACCTGGCCGGCACGCCGAGCGAAGCGGACGCAGAGCTCGTGGCCGCCCATACCTCCGACCCGGCCGAGTACCTGATGGCGCGCCACAAGGGAGAAGGCACGAGCATCGACACCGAATTCCCCGGACGGGAGAACGGCGACGTCCCCGACCAGGTCACCTACCACGTCGCCTGCCATCTCCAGGCTCAGAACATCGGCCTGAAGAGCCGGGACCTGTTGAAGGTGGCCGGCGTGAAGGCAACGCTCGTGCAGCAGTGCTCCGGGATCGACGGCACCTGGGGGTACCGGGCGGAGAACTACGAACTGGCCCGAAAGGTGGCTGCCCCTCTGAAGCGGAAGGTGGAGGAGGCGGGCCACGAGGTCGTGTGCGGGGACTGCCACCTGGCCAACGGCTCCATCGAGCAGGAGACGGGGATCCGCCCGGTGCACCCCATGCAACTGGTGGCCCGTGCCTATGGCCTGACCGACGAGGTCGACCGGTGAGCGCTCCCGGGGCCGCCCGCCCCCTCACCTTGGACGACATCGCCGACCTCCGCGCCTACGAGCGTGAGCGGGAGGAGTTCCGCCGCCAGGTGATCGCCGTGAAGAAGGCGCGCCGCGTCTCGATCGGACCGGTGATCACCCTCACCTTCGAGAACCGCCTCACCATGCGGTTCCAGATCCAGGAGATGGCCCGAGCCGAACGGATGGTCACCGACGAGCAGATCCAGCACGAGCTGGACGTGTACAACCGGCTCCTCCCGGGCCCGGGTGAACTGTCGGCGACCCTCTTCCTGGAGTTGACCGATGAAGCGTCACTGCGGCGATGGCTGCCGGCACTGGTGGGCATCGAGCGATCGGTGGTCCTGCGGATCGGCACACACGATGCCGCCGGTGATGCCGATGCTGCCGACCCGTCGAGGGGTGTGGTCGAGGTCCGGTCACGTCCAGAAGAGGAGCATGCGACCCAGCTCACCCGGGACGAGGTGACGTCCGCCGTCCACTACGTCCGGTTCGTCCTCACGCCCGAGCAGGTCGACGCCTTCGCCACCGGTCCTGTCGTCCTGGCTGTCGAGCACCCCGAATACCCGGACGGGCATGGCGGCGTCGAGCTCGGGGACGAGACGCGCCTCCAGCTCCTCGCTGACCTTCGGGGGGAGTAGGCGGCCAGTTCCCGCGGCGGTGTGGCGCTGGCGACCGCGGCGGTGTTGGGCCAGGGGGCCAGACAGGACGCCGTGCTGCTGGCGACCGTGGCGGTTTGGTGCCGATGGGCGCGACAGGGCGGCATGTGGGCCGCCGCTAGGGCGAGCTGCCGCTAGGGCGAGCCCCTGGCGGGGTAGCTCTCCGCCGCCCTGACGAACCTCCACTCGATGGTGGTCTCGGTCGGGTCGTCTCCGACTCGATGGAGCCGCCAGCCTTCATACGTCTTCAGGTAGTGGTGCCAGTGGCACAGGCGGGCAAGATTTTCGAGGCTGGTGGGACCGCCGTAGGCGAAGGGGACCACGTGGTCGATCTCGAGACCGTTGCGAACGTTGCATCCGGGCACGACGCAGACCGGATCACGCTCGACGAGTGCCGCCCGGAGCGCGGACGGGATCGTACGTGTCTGCGTCGAGACGGCGACGATCCGCCCGCATTCCATGAAGATCAGGCGCAGCATCGCGTCGGACAGCAGCGCTTGGACGGTGGGGACCGGCAGGGGGCCGGCGCCCTCCGCGTGACAGATCTCGCCCGGTTGGAGCTCGCCGCGCCGGAGCGCCTCCAGGTCGACCCGTACCACCACCGATGGCGGGCCGGGCCGGCTGGCGTCGGCCACATCCTCACCACACACGAGGGCGACGAGTGCATCGAGGCACCGAGCGCCGTACGTGGATCGTTCGGACGGTTCTGGATCGAGCCGGGTGCCATCCGGTTGTGGTTCCGGATCCAGCAACGTGATGTCTGCACACTGCTCGGCCTCACGACGCCGAGCTACTTCGGCGTCGATGACCGACCGGAGCTTGGAACCCACCTCGGGGAGCGCTCGCCCCGAGAAGCAGAAGGCGCCTTCGTGGTCGGTCCACGACCGGAAGTGCCGCTCGGCGTGGATCCGTCGCGCCCGGGCCAGGTGGTCCCGTGCCGACCGGGCCGCGTCCACCTGGCGGCAACGCTCCTTCAGGTCGGGGAGGGATCCTTTGGCCGCCTTGTCGAGCAGCTCCAGCTGATGGTCCGGCGCGTTCTTCGCCGTGTTGGCGACGAGCTGCGCCTGGACGTCGGACAACTCGCCTTTGCGTACCGCATCGGCGACGTCAGGAAGGCTGTCGAGCGCTCGCCCCGTCTTGATCATCGCCTGGGCCTGGCCCGTCGACACGCCGTCCTCGTCGGCGATGCATTCGGCGGCGCCCCGCCGACCGGACAGCCGCCAGGCGCCCGACTCGTCGATCCGGCCGGCGAGGAGCGTCTTCGCACCGCTCGCCAACCGCTCGATGCGACCGAACTGCCGGAACAGGATCAGCGCGTCGGGGCCGGCGATCGTCCCTGGTTCGAGGGACGTGGTGATCTCCGCCAGCATGGACGTCGCCCGCTCGAGGCGCGAACGCAGGCCCTCCGGTTCGGCTCCGGTGGTGGCGCCCGGTCGGGTGGCGGCGCCCCCTCCGGTGACGGGCTCGGACATGGCGTGTGCAGCACGTGATGCCGACACGTCGATGCGCGGTGTCATCCCGTCGGTGTCGGTCCAGAGCGCCGTGGTGGACATGGATGGCATGGTCCCACGGGGGTGTAACAGCGCGATGGCGTGGCCGGGCGGCAGGTCTCCGATGGCGTGGCCGGGCGGCAGGTCTCGGGCGGCGTGGCCGGGCGGCAGAGTCCCGGAATGCGTGGCCGGGCGGCGGAGTCCCGGAATGCGTGGTCGGGCGGCGGAGTCCCGGAATGCGTGGTCGGGCGGCGGAGCCCCTAGGAACGGTCGTCGATGACCAGCCCGTCGCGCATGCGGATGACGCGGTCGGCCAGCTGGGCGACGTCGCGCTCGTGGGTGACCATGACGATGGTCGTTCCCGACGCCTGCACGTCCCGGAAGAGGCTCATCACATGAGCAGTGGCCTCGGAATCGAGGCTTCCCGTCGGTTCGTCGGCCAGGAGCAGCCCGGGATCGTTGGCCAGTGCACGGGCGATGGCCACCCGCTGCCGCTCGCCCCCGGACAGCTGAACGGGCAGCCGCTCCTCGCGCCCGGCCAGGTCCACCAGGCCGAGGAGCTCGTCGGCCCGGCGCTGGCGCTCCCGCGACGAGCGCCCGGTCCCGAACATGGGGAGCTCGACGTTCGCCCGGGCGCTGAGGCGGGGGAGGAGCTGATGGAGCTGGAAGACCAGGCCCACCTCCTCGCGCCGGTACCGGCCCGCGTCGGGAACCTTCGCCAGGTCGACGCCGCCCACGATCACCTTCCCCGACGTGGGGCCGTCGATGCCGGCGATCAGGTGCAGGAGGGTCGACTTGCCGCAACCGGACGGGCCCGAGATCGCCACGAACGAGCCAGCTTGGACGGTGAGGTCGATGCCGGCGAGGGCGGTGACGTGTCCCGGGTAGGCGCGCGTCACGCCTTCGAGGACGATCGACGGCGGCCGCTCGATGCCCGACCGGGACGGGGAGGACGTCGACGAGGCCTCGTGGGTGGGCGCCACACCCGTGGCGTCACTCATGGCTGAGCGCCTCCAGCGGGGAGAGCAGGGTCGAGCGCACGATCGGGTACACCGAGCCGATCAGGATCATGGCCAGCGCAGTCAGCAGGGCGCGCCAGAAGGCATCAGCCGAGTACTCGGCGTGCAGGATGCCCCGCAGGGCCGGCAGGCGTTCGAGGATGCCGGTGACGATGAAGGAGAGGCCGACGCCGATGGCAGCGCCACCAATTCCCAGCAGGATGCTCTCTCCCATGAGGAGCCCTGCCGTTCTGCGGCGGGTCCAGCCCACGGCCCGCAACAGGCCGAACTCGCGGGTCCGCTCGAACAGCGACAGGAGCATGGTGTTGCCCACGATCACGGCACCGATCAGGATGGCCAGGACGGTCGAGCCGTTCACCGCCGCCTGCAGGTACACGAGGTTGCGGTCGGCCCGCCCGAACTGCGATGCCGTGCGGATGGTCGTGAGCTCCGGCATGTCGTGGTCGATCCGGGCCGACACCTGGGTCGGTGACGTACCGTCGGTCACCTTCACGAACACCAGCGTCACGATGCCGGGAACGCGGTTGTAGGCCTGGACGGCGGGGAGGGGGAACATGGCTGCGGCGTCGCCGAACGGGTTCCCCGTCGAGTAGATGCCGGTCACCGTGTTGACGGCGCCGTTGGCCTTGAAGGTGTCGCCGACGGTCAGCCCCAGGTTTGATGCGGCCCGCCACCCGAGCATCACCTGGTTGGTGGCGTCGGGTGCGTAGGGGTGACCCCGGACCACCGTCACCCCGAAGGCGGCCAGTTGCGACGGCGAGATCCCGATCTCGATGAACACGGGATTGGCGGCGTTGATCTTCTCCGTTGCGACCAGGACCCCGACAGCGCTTGCCACGCCCGGAGTCGCCCGGATCCGGGCGAGCTCGCTCTCGTCGATCGTGCTCGACAGGGTGTCGGCCACTCCCTTCTGCACCACCGTGAAGTCGGCCTTGCCCACGGAGATGATCTGGGCGGCGGACGACTCGAGGCCCCGACTTGTGACGGCGAGCGTCACCACCGTCATGACCGCGAAGGCGACGGCGGCGGTGAGGCCGGCCGACCTGGCCTTCTTGGACCAGATGTTGCGCGCGATCAGACCGATGAAGGTCATGCACCCATTGTGACGGTCTGAGCGGCTTCTTGTTGCGGGCGCCACTCGGCGTGGGTGCATGGTCACGCCGCGGCGAGCCGGGCGTGGGCGAGGTCCCGATCGTGGCGGCGCGCAACCGGGGAACCTCGCTCGTGAAGCCGGGGAATTGCGGATGGAGCGCGGGTGCTTCCCGTCACCGGGGGAGGCCGAGAGGAGCAGTCCGACACCGGCCGGCGCGCGGCGATACGTGCACACGCCTCCCGTGCAAGGTCGCCATCAGGACGCCACCCAGGCGCTCGGCACGGTTCCAGGCGCACGGTGCCCGGAGGCCACCGTCGGTGGCCGGACACCGGGCGGTCTCCACGAGGAGCCGCCGCCGGGACCACATCCGGAACCGGAGCCAGAACACACACGAGCACGGAGGCGATCACAACCATGGCACCTACGACGACGACGGTCATCGGGAACCTCACCCGGGACCCGGAGATCCGCTACACCCGCGAGGGCCAGGCGACGACCCAGCTGGGCGTGGCCGTGAACCGACGCTGGCAGAACCGCGAGACCCAGGAGTGGGAGGAGGCGACCTCCTTCTTCGACGTCATCTGCTGGCGGGAGCTGGCCGAGAACGTCGCCCTCTCGCTGGCCAAGGGCATGCGGGTGGTGGTCACGGGCCGGCTGGAGCAGCGGTCGTGGGAGACGGAGGAGGGCGAGCGCCGCACCAAGGTCGAGATCGTGGCCGACGAGGTGGGGCCCGGCCTGCGCTTCGCCACCGCCGACGTGCAGCGGGTCGAGCGCCCCGTCATCGAGCCGACGGACGTGGACGCACCGGTGGGTGCGTGACGTGGGGACGGTGCTCGATGGTGCCGTTCCCGCTCCCGGCGACCGGGTGGAGGGAGGCGAGCGTGTCAGCTCGCTCCCTCCACCGGTTGCTCGGAGGACCGGCCAGGGTCCTGGCCGGCGTGCCGATCTCGACGGTGTGGTCCGTGAGGAGCGGACGACACTTCGAGCGGGCAACGTGGTTCCCCTGGCGGGACGTGGCACGGTTCGCCGGGCGTCCGGCTCCGCACCAGGCCCCGCACCGGGACCGGCACCGGGACCGGCACGACGACCCGCACCAGGCGCCGTGGGAGTCCCCGCGCGGGGCCCGGTTCGCTTCTCGACGACCGTGCTCCTGACCAAGGCCGAAGTGTTCGCGGCCTGCCAGGCGCTGGCCGACGCGGACCGCGAGCTCCACCGGCGAGGGTCACCCCAGGTCAGCGCGGCTCTGGGTGACCTCTTCGAGCTGCTGGAGCGGCGCCTCGTCGACCGGCGCCCCGTGTGAGCCTTCAGCCCTCGGACGGGCGGAACTCGAGGGACAGCGAGTTGACGCAGTAGCGGAGGCCCGTCGGTCGGGGCCCGTCCGGGAACACGTGGCCAAGGTGCCCGCCGCAGCGAGCGCAGGTGATCTCGGTCCGCCGCATGCCGAACGACCGGTCGTCGTGCTCTTCGATGATCCCGTCGGCCATGGCCCGGGTGAAGCTGGGCCACCCGGAACCGGACTCGAACTTGTCATCCGTCGAGAAGAGCTGCGCACCGCAGCCGCCACAGGTGAACACCCCGGCGCTGTCGACGTGGAGGAGGTCGCCGCTCCATGCGGGCTCCGTCCCCTTCTTGCGCAGCACGGCGAAGCGCTCGGGGGAGAGGCGGGCGCGCCACTCCTCGTCGGTGGCGGGGAGGTCTCCCGGCTCGGCGGTGGTGTTGATGCGGTCGGCCTGGTCGGTCATCGTCGGCTCCTGTGGTCAGGTGGTGGTGTCTGGTCGAGTGGTGGTGTCTGGTCGAGTGGTGTTCTGTCGTTGACGTGTGTCCGGGTTCTTCGTCGGCGACGGGTGCGGGCGGCCCCCCGGAACCGGCGGCGTGCCCGGGCACGGCTCCCCGGTTTGTCGGGGGTCCCACACGGTGCTCGCATCCAGCACTGATCTCGTGTGCAGAAGAACACGTCGGCGACGGGACCTGTTCCCGCCGGCCGCGAGCTTCTCGACACTTCCCGCGTCCCCCACGTCGCGCCACATCCCGCTACAACCCGCTGGGCATCGGCAACGTGGCCGGCCAGAGCCGCCACTGACCGGTTTGATCCAGGCATGTCCCCATGGTGCGCCGTCACCGCGGCGCGCAGTAGTCTGACGCTGCGTCAGATATGAACAAGCAGCGCCGGTGGCACGTCGAGCAGGGCCGTGACCGCCCACCTGCGCACATCGACGGGCGGCCTGCCAACCTCGGCTCCGGGCGGTCGTGACGGGTCGCCGGTGCACGGGGGCCGAGCCCGGAACCACGGAGACACGGAGACAACCGACCATGGACTTGCGAGACACGCCCGAGGACCAGGCCTTCCGTGCCGAGGTCCGGCAGTGGCTGTCCGACCACGTGGTGGGGGAGTTCGCCGAGGTGGGGGGCAGGGGCGGCTCGGGCGACGAGACGTACGCGTTCGACGCACGCCTGGCATGGGAGAAGGAGCTCGCGGCGGGCGGCTGGACCTGCATCGGGTGGCCGGTCGAGCACGGCGGCCGGGGGGCATCCATCGCGCAGCAGGTCATCTTCAACGAGGAGTACGTGCGGGCTCGCGCGCCGGGCCGGGTGGGGGTGCTGGGCGAGGGCCTGCTCGGCCCAACGCTGATCCAGTACGGCACGCCGGAACAGAAAGCCCGGTTCCTCCCGCCCATCGTGGCCGGGGAGGAGCTGTGGTGCCAGGGCTACTCCGAGCCGGATGCCGGCAGCGACCTGGCCAACCTGTCGACCCGGGCCGAACTGGTGGACGGCGCGTGGTCGGTCACCGGCCAGAAGGTGTGGACGTCGCTGGCCCACCAGGCCGACTGGTGCTTCGTGGTGGCCCGCACCGAGGCGGGGTCACGGCGCCACCGCGGGCTCTCGTACCTGCTCGTCCCGATGGACCAGCCCGGGGTGGAGGTCCGCCCCATCACGCAGCTCACGGCCACGTCCGAGTTCAACGAGGTCTTCTTCGACGGGGCCCGCACGGACGCGGCGAACGTCGTCGGCCAGCCCGGCGAGGGATGGGCGGTCGCGCTGGCCACGCTGGCCTTCGAGCGCGGTGTGGCGCTCCTCGGGCACCAGCTGTCCTTCCGGCGGGAGCTCGACTCGCTCATCGCCGACGCCCGATCGAACGGGAAGGCCGGCGACCCGGTGGTACGCCAGCGTCTGGCCCGTGCCTACGCCGAGCTGGAGATCCTCCGGTGGAACACCCTGCGGTCACTGTCGAACATCGACGGACCGGTCGCCCCGCCCGAGGCGTCGATCGCCAAGCTGTTCTGGGCGTCGTGGCACCGGTCGATGACCGATCTCGCCCTCGACGTCCGGGGCATGGGCGGCCAGGTGCTGGGGGGGTTCCCCTACGAGCTGGACGACGTGCAGCGGACGTTCCTCTTCAGCCGGTCGGAGACCATCTACGGGGGCTCCAACGAGATCCAGCGCAACATCATCGGCGAGCGGGTGCTGGGCCTGCCGCCCGAGCCCAAGGGAGATGCCCGGTGAGCGAGGTCGATCGGAAAGACGAGTCGAGGGAGGCGGCGTGACCGAGAGCACGCAGGCACAACCAGCGAGCCCGTCGAGTGCACCACCCCCACCGGTCGGGGGCCACGGCCTGCTCGAAGGGAAGGTGGTGGTGGTGACGGCCGCCGCCGGCACGGGGATCGGCTTCGCCACCGCACGACGGTGCGTCGAGGAGGGCGCCACCGTCGTCGTGTCCGATGCCCACGAGCGCCGGCTGGGTGAGGCGGCCGATGCGCTCGCCGAGCTGGCGGGGGACCGCCCGCTGGCCGTCACCTGCGACGTGACCGTCGACAGCGAGGTCCGGCGTCTCTATGAGCTCGCCATCGAGGAGCACGGACGGTTCGACGTGGCCGTGAACAACGCCGGGCTCGGGGGCCAGGCGGACGTGGTCGACATGACCGACGACCAGTGGTCGAAGGTCCTCGACGTGACCTTGTCGGGAACGTTCCGGTGCATGCGGGCTGCCCTCTCCCACCTCTACGCCCAGGGCAGCGGCGTGGTCGTCAACAACTCGTCGGTCCTCGGCTGGCGGGCCCAGGCCGGCCAGGCCCACTACGCGGCGGCCAAGGCGGGGGTGATGGCCCTCACCCGCTGCGCGGCGGTGGAGGCGGCACCCCACGGCGTCCGGGTCAATGCGGTGGCTCCCAGCCTGGCCCTCCACCCGTTCCTCAACCGGGTGATGTCCGACGAGGAGCTCGACGAGCTGCGCAGGCGTGAGGTGTTCGGGCGGGGCGCGGAGGTGTGGGAGGTGGCGAACGTCATCGTCTTCCTGGCCAGCGGGTACGCCAGCTACATGACGGGCGAGGTGGTGTCGGTCTCGAGCCAGCACGCCTGAGGGGAGGGGTGTGCGGTCGCGCCGGCTGCTTCCCCGGGACCCGCGACCCGCCGGAAACCCCCGGTACCCCTATCCCGTCGGTCCGGGCGAACCATTGGCCGGCCGGTGGGCCCCAGTGAGGGGAGTCCCGGTCACGCTCAGCCCCGCCAGCTGGTAGCGGCCGATGCGTGCGGCGGTCGGGAGGATGCGGTCGGCCAGCCAGGTCCCGGCAGCCTTCGTCATCTCGAAGTGGACGCCGTCGGGCGAGCGGAGGTCGACACCGTTGAGCGTGCGGGAGAAATGCCCGCCCGGACAGACCTGGTTGCCGAATTCGGTCACGGCCACCCGTCCGCCGAACGTGGCCGCCACGTCGCGGGCGATCTGGTCGTAGCGCTGGATGCGCCACGCGGCGTCCTCCGGCCACGGAGCCCCGTTCGGTTGCTCGCCCTGGTCCACGCACGGCGGCGTGAGCACATCCATGAGAGCACCCGTCGATGTCGCGATGGTCATCGCCTGACGGAAGGCGTTACGAAGCGCCGCGTCGAAGGTGGGCTCGCCGATGTGGACCCACTGGCCGTTCAGCTGGTTGTCCACCGTCTCCCACCGGCCGGCCAGGAGGATGGCCACATTCGGCCGCACGGCCTGTATGGCGCGCCGCCAGATCGCCGGCCACTGCTGGCTGGCCGGTGCGGTCGAGTTGCAGGCGGGGATGCGCTCGTAGGTGTGCCCCTTGTAGCGGTACCGGAGCGACTCGATGATCCCGCACCCGAGGATGCCTTCCCCATGGAACGCCACGCCATAGGAGGCGGCCCGAGTGGTCATCGATATGGCGAACGCAGCCGTGAACGCAGTCGAGTCGCCGAACATCTCGACGCGTAGCGGCCGTCCGGCCGTTCCGGAGGGCCTGGATGGCGCCGGGTGGCCCTGCGAGGAGACTGACGCCGTGTCGGCCACGGCCGGAGCCGTCGAGGCCAGGGTAAGCGCCACCACGGTTGCTGCAGAAACAGAGCCGGCGAGCCATCCCCGCCACTGGGGCAGGTTGAGCACCCGCCGGCGGATCGGCTGCTCGACCAGGACGTAGGAGGCACTGGCGACGGCGAGGGTGCCTGCCACGCGGACCGCGAGCAGTGGCAGTCCGAGCAGGTGGACCCGGGACGCATCGAGGACTAGGAACAGCGGGAAGTGCCAGAGGTAGATGCCATACGAGATCCTGCCGATGTAGCGGAAGACGGGGTTGCCGATGCCGCGCGAGAGTGGCCCCGGCTGGTTCGTGACGATGACGGCGATCACGACGGCCACCCCGCACGCGACCGCGAGGTAGCCGCCGCGGTAGAACCAGGCTGGCGGGTTCCCCTGGGGCAGGTGCGACCACAGCACTCCGAGCGCCACGACGGCGGCCAGGCCCACCACCTGGAGCAGCGTCCGTGCGACTGGCGAGGCGATCGACCACGCCTCGACCGGTGCGAAGCCGGCCCGGTTGTGCAGTCGGCGGCTCCTGCCGTGCCGCTCTCGCCGGGTCTGGCCCTGGCCGGCCGCCGCCGGGGCTTCCCGGCGTAGTTCCGCCCAGATGGCCAGGCCGGTGGCCAGGATCGCGCCCACGAGCAGGTCCTGCGCCCTCGTGTCGGTGCCCTCGTACACTCGCATGACCGAGTTGGGCCCGTGGTAGAGGAGCGCCATGTCGGTGGCTGACGCGAGTGCGCCGGCGACGGCCACGGTCAGTAGGGGTACCAGGCGCCGGCCGGCCCCGGACCGCCTGCCGACGTACAGCATGCCGAGGGTGACGAGCGGCCAGACCAGGTAGAACTGCTCCTCGATGGCCAGCGACCACATGTGCTCGAGCGGTGACGGGTGGGCAACCTGTGCGAAGTAGCTGGAGCCGCCCAGGATGAAGTGCCAGTTGGCCACGTAGAGGAGCGTGGCCAGCGAGTCGAGGCGGAGCCCGGGGTAGGTCCCCGGTACGGCGATGAACCGGGCATAGAGCACCACTGCAGCCAGCAGTACGAAGACGGCGGGCAGGAGCCGGCGGGCCCTGCGGGCCCAGAAGGCCCGCAGGCTGATCGTCGACGTCGCGCTCCACTCGCCGACGAGCAGCGACGTGATCAGGAAGCCGGAGAGCACGAAGAAGGCGTTCACGCCGAGGAAGCCGCCGGCGAGGATGGGCAGGCCACCGTGATAGCCCATGACGCCGAGGACGGCCAGGGCGCGTATGCCGTCGAGCCCCGGCATGAAACCGAGTCGGACGTGGCGGCCCCGGGGCCGGGGCCCGCCGCGGCCATCGTCGGCGGCCGCACCGGGAGGTGGCGGTGGAGCGCCCTCGGGGGGAGTTACGTCGGTGCTCGGCTCCAGACTCACGTGGAGGGTCATTCTTCCATACCGCCCTCAACGGGTTCGACCGCCAAGCGTGCCCGTTGCGGTGACGTCGGTCTGGCGGTCGGGGAAGGTCGGAGCGGGCACCTGCCTGCTCGGGGCCAGACGATGGGGAAGGCGGTCGCCTACGCCCACCCGGCCGTCCGGCTCGACCCGGTGTGGTCGGTGTCGCCCTGCTGCATGGGGGATCTGACGAAGGTCCGGGCGGCGGTGGTGGGCGACTCGATCACCTTCTTCGCCAAACCGGCGATCGCGTCCATGCTCCGCCCACACGCCGCGTGCATGATCTCCGGCCGAGTCGGCTGGACGATCGCCGAGCAGGAGGCGGCGATCGTCACCGACCTCGACAACCCGGAGAGACCTCCGATCGACTGGATCGTGAACCTCGGGACCAATGACGCCATCCAGCGCATCACCCACTGGCGGCCGGCGGCCGGCCGTCACGCCTGCCGGGTGCGGGTCCCCAGCACCCGGAGGGCCAGCATCCAGGCGTCGCGTCCGGGTGTGCCCTGACGGGCCTGGTCGATGAGGAGGTCGGCCGTCCGGACGGCGTCGGCCTCCTCGTCGAGCCCGTACTCGGAAGCGAGGAGGTGGGCCAGGGTCGCCACCGTCGGGTGCCACCCGGTGTCGTCCGGCTGGCGGGTCACCAGCTCCGGGTGGGTGTCGGCCAGGTTGGTGACCAGCTCGAGCACCGAGGCCGCCAGCTTCGCCGACACGCCGGGGACGTTGTTGCCGATGCGGCTGATCTCGGCCACGGGAGCCAGCGCATCGGCCAGGCGGGCCGCCGCCAGTTGCTCCGGGTCGGGTCCGCCCCCCGGCGCGCCGACCGACGTTCCCGTCGCATCGTCCGGGCCGCCGGTCCCGCCGTCAGGCGCGGCGTCGGCGGGGACGGTGAGGGTGGTGACGAGCGCCCACACCATGTCGACGAAACGGGCCAGCGGGTAGGTGTCTGGATCGAGGAGGTGGCGGAGGACGAAGCCGTCGTAGGCGCACTGGAGGTGGGTGACGACCTCGGCGAGGTCGACACCGTCACGGGCGCGCCGGCCGACGGCCATGAGGCCCAACCGGATGCCGGCCATCTGGACCTCGAGCGACTCCCGCAGCGCCTCGGTGCGCCTGGCGCGGACCCGGCGGGCCACCTCGGCGACGCCGGGCTCGACCTGCCCCTCCTGGACACCAGCCCCGTCCTCTTCGAGGGCGAGGGCGGCCGCAGCCTGGAGGAGGTGGCCCAGGCCGGCGATCCGGCGCACCTTCGGGTTGGCGTAGGCCTCGGTGAGGAGGTCGGCGATGGCCGAGCGCAGGATGGACAGACCCGCGTCGCCCGAGGTTCCCTCGGGCACCACGACGGAGGCGGGAAGGCGTTCGAGCAGCCGCTGACGGAGGCGGAACTCGCTGGCGCGGTCGGCGAAGATCTGTTCGGCGACGAGGTCGAAGGGCGGCGCGTCGGCATCGCCGGTCCGGCGCTCGACCTCCCGGGCGACCACGCCCCGTGAGGTCCCGAGCGCCTGGGCCAGGGCCTGGAGGGGGACGGCACCCCGTGCCACCGGCCCCCGGAGGGCGCTCAACGCCCGCTGTGCCAGCATGCGGGCGGCCTCGTCCATCAGGGCATCGTTCCTGGTCCCGCCGGTCATTCCGTTGTTCCCGCCGTTGGCGTCCACAGTTCACCTCCGCTGGTACATGCCAACGAACACTAGTGAACGCCGGACCCCGCGCGTCGACCGTTGCTGTTCGGGATGGGGGGTCGTACCCTGCAACCAGGGAAAAGTGCCGACCCACAGCCGCGAAGGAGGAGGTTCGACGGCGTGGTCGGGTAGCGCTCGACGCATGTTGGGGAAGTTGCCGTCAGGGGATGCGTTCAGTGCTGTTCGCGACGTCGACGTGCGTTCGAGCACGCGAGTGACGGCACGAAGAAGCGGGAACCGGCTCTGCGGCCAGCCAGGCGACGGTGCGACCTGGCTGGCCGCAGTCGCGCCCGGGGACGGGAGGGCGTGGCCGGTCCGTCGGGAAGGCGGGCCAGCCTGATGGGCAGTCCTGTCGGATGCCCCACCGGGCGGGCCGGCCCGGGGCGGGGGCAGGGGAGGAGAGGCGTCATGGTCAGCGAGCAGCCGTTCCAACCGGAATTGCGCCCGCAACCGGACCCGCCGGCGGCGTCGGCGGCCTTCGCCGTCGACCAGGCCATGGCGGCAGCGGGCATGGTGCCGGACGCTGCGCCGTCGTTTTCCTCGGTCTACTACCCGGCGTGGTTGGAGATGGTGGGATCGCTGAGCGGTTCGGGTGTCAACCGCCTCGGCGCACGGATGGCCGGCACGACCCTGCGGCTGGGGAGCCACCTCGGTTCCGGCGTCCACGGCGACTACGACCCGCAGATCTCCCACTACGGACTGCACTGGTGCCACTGGCCCGACGATCCGGACATGCGGGTGGGCATGCTCGTCTATGCCGGCGTGATCCAGCGCAACCAGCCGCGACCGGGGTTCGGCGGCGGCCGGCGGAAGATCACCACCTGGCCACCGTCACCGATGACGGTGAGCATGTTCGCCGCCCTCCCCGGCCGGATCGGCGGCGTCGTCGCCTACAACCGGGAGCTGCGCTCGTTCCTGCCCCGTCCGGACGGCGCTCCCGGCCAGGCGCTGATGGCCGCCCTGTCCGACCAGGCACTGCTCGGTGGGCTGTGGGGGTTCGTGACCCACGACGTGGACCTGATCGGCGGCCGGCCGGTCCGCCGGGACCAGACCCAGCTCGGGATGGAGCGCGCCTCCCAGGGCGTGTTCCGGGTGGTCGACCCGTACTTCCTGCCGACGTTGCTGGAGAGCCCGTGGCTCGACACCCGGACCTGGCCGGGCGCGCCGGTCGGCCCGCCCCGGCGTCACATCGGTCAGTTCTCGCCCTCGGCCAAGCAGCAGATGCTCGTCTTCGACCCGGACAAGTACTTCACCGTGGTGCTGGTGCCCTACCGGGCGGTGACGCTGGTCGTGGTGAGCGGTCCGGTGGCCACCACCTTCGCTCCGGACGGCGAGATCCTGGGCAGCGACCTCAGCCTGCCGTACGTGCACGACCTGCTCGCCTACCTGAAGCGGGTGGTGGCCGACCCGGCGGTGGGGCGGGAGCCGACCGATTCCGAGGCGGCGGAGCGCAACCCCTACTGGGACATCGCCACCGGACTGCGGGTGGTGAACGTGATGGGCATGTCCGCCCAGCTGTACAACACGCCGATCCCGCCGTTCGAGTGGGTGCTGGCGGCGGCCGAGGGGCGGGGGTGAGCGCGCCACAGCCGTGGCCGGACGGGCAATTCATGTGACGTCGTGGCGGTCGGACCCTGCCGGCGAACCGCCCGGCGTCGTCAACGACTGAACCGGTCCAGGATCCGTGGACACTCCATCACTTGGAAACGAGGATGGACACATGGCAGACGAGAGCAAGAAGCAGCCGGCCCCGAAGCGGTATCCCGCTGAGCTGAAGGAGCGGGCCGTCAAGATGGTCCAGACCCTCCGGCGGGAGGAGCCGTCAGATCACGGAGTGGCCTCTCGGGTTGCCCGCCAGCTGGGAGTGGGCACCGAGTCGCTCCGCCAGTGAGTGAAGCAGGCGGAGATCGACGCCGGCGCCACAGGCGGACTCACCTCCGAGGAGCGCAAGGAGTTGGTCGAGCTCCGGAAGGAGAATCGGGAACTCAAGCGGTCCGTGGACATCCTCGAGTCCGCAGCATCGTTCCTCGGGGCGGAGCTCGACCGCCGATCGGAGAGGTAGCCGCCTGCATCGACGCCCACCGGGACAACGAGACCGATGGGCGTCGATGGGGGTCGAGCCGATCTGCGAGCAGCTCCAGATCGCCCACCAGACCTACTACGCCCACAAGCCCCGGCCGCCATCGGCCCGGGCCGTCCGGGACGCCGAGCTGTGCGTGATGCTGATGGCGCTCTGGATCAAGAACTTCTCCGTCTACGGCAAGCGCAAGCTCTGGAAGGCGGCGCGCCGGTCCGGCATCGACATCGGCCGGGAACAGACGGCCCGGATCATGCGTGAGCTGGGGATCCGAAGGGCGACCCGGGAGAGGAAGCGCTTCACCACCCGGTCGGGCCCCTCTGCTCCCTGGTCTCCGGATCTCGTCGACCGCGACTTCACCGCCACCCGGCCGAATGAGAACACCAACGGACTGCTCCGCCAGTACTTCCCGAAAGGAACCGACCTGTCCCGCTGGTCCGCCGAGGACCTCGAAGCCGTCGCCCTGGCGCTCAACAACCGGCCCCGCAAGACCCTCGGCTGGAAGACCCCGGCCGAGATCTTCAGCGAACGCCTACGCTCGCTCCAGCAGCCCGGTGTTGCATCGACCGGTTGAGCCTGCCCGGAGCTTACGGACGATCTGGTCAAGCGTGTGCCTGCGTCGTGCCTTCGTGACGATCCTCCCTTCGCCCAGCAGTCTGGGCAACGGGCTCACGTCACGGGTTGACCAGTCTCAGGGGGTCGGGCCACACGAGCACTACGCTCACCACTCTCAGCTCACTGCGGCATGAGATACCCAACCGTCAGAGTGTCCACGGATCCTGGACCGGTTCACTGTGATGAGGCTGACAAACCTCAGGGGGTTGAGCCGAACTGCATCGGCCCAACCCCCGTGAGGTCCATCAGATCGGTCGCAGGACTGGCGCTCTGCTCGAACGCTTGCCCCATGCAGCCGACCCCGGAAATCCAGCGCCGATGTGTATCTCGACGTCGGCGCACCGCCGCAACATCACGATGACGGGAGCTTCAGATCTGGGATCGTTTGCGCGACCGCTTGTTGCACCGCTGGGCTCACACGATGGACTGAGACCCACCTTCGTAAGTTGCGTTACCTAAGGCGTAGATCGATCCGGTATTCGCCAGGATCCAGTACCCGCCGCCATTCGCAGACGACGAAGTCGGGGCGATGCCCACCGCCGACCACCCACTCGGGAGGCTTGCGTTCCCGTGGTAGGTGGCGTCGCCGAACGAGTAGACGGCACCCGTGTTCGAGAGGATCCAGTAGCCGCCACCATCCGCAGTCGGGGCGATGCCCACCGCCGACCACCCACTCGGGAGGCTTGCGTTCCCGTGGTAGGTGGCGTCGCCGAACGAGTAGACGGCACCCGTGTTCGAGAGGATCCAGTAGCCGCCACCATCCGCAGTCGG
>JAJZBS010000018.1:18733-34955 GCA_021851885.1 Actinomycetes bacterium
TCGGGGCGATGCCCACCGCCGACCACCCACTCGGGAGGCTTGCGTTCCCGTGGTAGGTGGCGTCGCCGAACGAGTAGACGGCACCCGTGTTCGAGAGGATCCAGTAGCCGCCACCATCCGCAGTCGGAGCGATGCCCACCGCCGACCACCCACTCGGGAGGTTCGCGTTACCGTGGTAGGAGGCATCGCCGATGGCGTACACGGCGCCGGTATTGCTCAGTGCCCAGTACCCCTTGCCATCAGGTGTCGAGGCAACCCCGACGATGCTCCAGCCGGACGGGAGACTGGCAAAAGCGCCACCCTGATAAGAGGCCGATCCATATGCGTAATCATGGCCTGTTGCCGTCATCACGTCGTAACCAGGAGTTGTGCTGCTGGTGGACGCACGAGTGATGCCCACGGCCTTTCCTGTCACGGTGGCGTTGGAACCGATCCAAGATGACGTGGTTCCCGCGGCCACGGCTTGAATCGAGTACGCGTATGTGCCGCCGGGAGCTTGGACCGTATCTGTCAACGAGGTCTCGTTCGCATCGGAGGCGATGCCGATGACGGTGAGGTTCCCGTTGATGAGCGACCAGCGGTCAACGTTGTATCCGGTGGCTCCAGGCGAGGCACCCCACGCCACATGCACCGTCAACGAACCGGTGGCGGTGGCGACTGCAGCGCCGGGTGCCGGAGGCGGCAGGACGACCGTATTGGAGGCCACCCACGATGAGGTGCCGGCGGCGTTCTCCGCGTCAACGGAGTATGCGTACTCCGCGCTGGGCGTGAGGCCCGTGTCAACGAGCGAGGTCTCAGACACGTTGGTGGCGATTTCGGAAGCGGAAATGGCTCCGTTATCGTTCTCCCACCGCACGACGTTGTATCCGGTGGCGCCGGGCGAGGCGCCCCACGACAGGTTGATTTGGGTCGAACCCGAGCCGGTCGCGACCGGAGTGCCCGGATTCGCGGGAGCCTGACCGGTGACGGGGGCCACGTAGGTGACCTTCACCGGCGTTCCCGGAATTTGATCAGGCCAAGCGGGCCAGTATGCGGACGGATCCGATGCGCTCCACGTATCTTGTTGCACAACGTTGCCTTCATTGCCGCCGATCGACGTCACTTGGTCACCGCTGACCGCAACGATCAGCGCCACGTGATCCGCATACCCGGCAATTTGCGAGGTCGTGTTGTCGTAGTTGAAGACGACGGCGTCTCCGACAGCAGGGGCAGACGCAATTGTGCCGTTCTGCTGGCCGTACGTCACGAAGCTGCCCGCACCCGTAGTGAGATCACCATATGGATCCGGAATGCCCGATGCCCACCAGATCCAACCTGCAAACGCGGCGCACCATTCATAAGCAGCGCTTCCATAGGAACAGCTGCCATTCGGGTACTTGTTACCCCATCCTTGGTAGCCCGTGTACTGCTGTCCGTTGAAGGAGAATGTCTGACACGAACCAGGCACATTAGCCAGTGCCCACGAAGCAGTTGAGGCAACTGACGAGGTTCCTGATGCTCCTGCCGGTTGAGCTGGGATGACGAAGCCCGCGAGCGTCGAAGCGAGGATGACGCTGGCGGCTATGAGTGAGAAGCGACCGAGGATGCGTCGCTTTGTTCGATGTACTCCGAGGATGACACGTCTGTCGTGCTCCGTGACAATAGGCACAAAGTCTCCTTCTGTGGTTGTACGACCAGCATGAGGGAGACGCATCGCATTTCCGCCCGCCCACTGCCCGCCGTAGATGTATTGACAATTGAGTCGGGGCATCTTCCATCAACACTGGACAGAAGTCAAGCAGCGTGTCGTGTGTCCCGTGTGGAAAATAGTTGCGGCGGCAAGCACACTGATCTGCCGACTACCGTAGCCGGTAATACCTGTTACTTGGCGAAACATGACATCCGATCACAATCTGTCGTCACGGGTAGCGACAGATCAAAATGTTGCCGATGGCCCCTCCTCCGTACGTCGCTTCGTGCACGATCGACGATCTCATAGCCAGGGCATGCGTAGGCAACGGCCTGTATGCATTTCCCCGTGTGCGTTGGTACTGTCCACGCCGCTGCATCCGGGGGGAGTCGGCGATGCGACGATTGGGCGGAACCTGTGCCAGCGGTCTTTTGCGGAATGGGAGGGTCTTCCGCTCGGTGGGGCCGTGGGGGTGAATCTCAGTGTGTTTCCGGATGAACGCATGTAGCGCCGATCGCGTCCGACTGAGTGGTGTTGCTCGAAGCCGAGCAGGTTCGACGTGACGGTCACCTTGCCATCAGGCGCCTGCTGAGGCGACCTCCAACTCGCTGGTGGGGGTGCGCTGCGTGAGCAACGCCTTGGACTCCTCGGACAGGTAGCGGCGTTCAGACACCTACCACTCGTCGTGCAGCTCCATGCAGACGGCGGTGATGAGGCGGCGGGCGGCGTCGGTGAGCTGGTCGGCGACGGCCGGGAAGCGCTCCTCTACGGTCGTGGCCACCTCGGTGACCTTTCGGGCGACGTGGGCGGCGTCAGGCTGGGCGAAGATCGTCCGGATGGCGGCCGCCACCATCTGGGCCTGGGCGCGGGGACCTTGGCGAGGACGTTATCCGTTGACCGGCCTTGAGGGCCGGTCAATGCGCTTGAAGTGGACCCGGCAGCGCTGCCAGGACGCTCCGACGAAGATCTTGGCGATGGGCGCCTTCAGGCCCAGGTGGTGGTCGGAGATCACGAGTTCGACGCCGGAGAGGTCTCGTTGGCGCAGTCTCTGGAGGAACTCGGTCCAGAAGGCCCCGTCCTCCGAGTCTCCGATGGCGAACCCGAGGACCTCCCGATCGCCGGTCGCAGTGACGCCGGTGACGACCACGACGGCCCGGGAGACCACCCGGCCCCCGACCCGGGCCTTCACGCAGGTGGCGTCCGCGAACCGGTAGGGGAAGGTCACGTGGTCGAGGGGACGCCCCCGGAAGGCGGCGAGCGTCTCGTCCAACTCGGCGCAGATCCGGCTCACTGCGGACATCGATATCCCTACGTCCACCCCCAGGGCCGCCACCAGGTGGTCGACCTTCCTCGTGGAGACCCCGTGGACGTAGACCTCGATGACCACCGCGTAGAGGGCCTTGTCGATCCGGCGTCGGCGCTCGAGGACCGACGGGAAGAAGCTCCCCTTGCGGAGCTTGGGGATCGTGAGGCCCACGTCGCCGGCCTGCGTCGAGAGCACCCGGGGACGGTGCCCGTTCCTGCGGGCCGTGCGGGCCAGGGTCCGCTCGTGCGGCTCGCCGCCGATCACCTCGGTCGCCTCGGCGTCGATCGTTGTCCGCCCTTCAGGCGGACCCTCCACGTGACGTCACATCAGGGGACGTAAACCGTGCATTGGTGCCGAGACCGGCCACGGTTGTAGACACGGTCGATGGTTGTCGACCGAACACCATCCCCAGCCAAGGGCGCCGATGACTGGACCGTCCCGGGCACCTTCGAGGTGGCCCCCGGCGTCTACCGGATCCCGCTGCCGCTACCGAACGACGGGCTGCGGGCCGTCAATGTCTACGCCATCGAGGACGGGGACGGTGTGGCCCTGGTCGACGCCGGCTGGGACGTCCCCGAGACCCGGCCGGTTCTGGCCGCCGGACTGTCCGCCATCGGCTGCTCGCTGGACGACATCGGCCAGATCCTCGTTACCCACGCGCATCGCGACCACTTTTCCGAGGCGGTCGCGCTCCGCCACGAGCTGGGGACCACCGTGCGCCTCGGCCACGACGAACGGGCCACGCTCGACGTCCTGGCCTCGCCCGAATGGGTGCCGCTGGCGCCGCAGCTGCAGCTGCTTCGGTCCTGTGGCGCGGCCACCGTGGCCGCCGAGTTGCTGGCCGCCGTTCGCCAGGGGGGCGCCCACGCGTCCCTCGGTTGGAGCCCGCCCGACGAGTGGCTCTTCGAAGGTCCGCTCGACCTGACCTCGGGCCGGCGGCTTGCCGTGGTCGAGACGCCCGGGCACACCAGGGGCCACGTCGTCTTCCACGACGATGCGGCCGGTCTGCTCTTCGCCGGCGACCACGTCCTGCCCGCCATCACGCCTTCGATCGGATTCGAGCCGGCGCTCTCCCCTGACCCCCTGGGTGCCTTCCTCGGGTCCCTGGCCAAGGTCCGTCAGTTGCCCGACGCCGCGCTGCTTCCCGCCCACGGCCCGGTGGCCCCCAGCGTCCACGCTCGCGTCGACGAGTTGGTCGACCACCACGGTCGGCGCCTCGACGAGGTGGAACGGGCGGTGGCGGGCGGGGCATCCACCCCCTTCGAGGTGGCGGGCCAGCTGCGCTGGACACGGCGCGAGCGGGCCATGGACGAGCTCGACCCGTTCAACAAGATGCTGGCCGTGGCTGAGACCTGGGCCCACCTGGTCCTGCTCGCGGCTCAGGGCCGCCTGGTGGCGAGCGGCGTGCTGCAGCCGCCGACCCCCGGCGACGTCGGCGAACTGGCGCCTGTCGACATACTCCAGTACCGGGTTCCCTGACCCCGCCGCGCGCCGAGCCTGGCTGGGCGCCTAGGTTTGGCCCGTGGTGGGACGGGGCGGCTGGTTCGCGAGCTGTCAGGGCGGTTCACGCAGCCACGTCGCCACCTTCCGGGCGCGGCCTCTGATCCGTCAGTGCCTGCTGACCGCTCGACGGGTGCCAGCAAGCTCGGGACGTCGACCCGACGAGTCTCGGAGCTCACGCCTGCCCACGTTGCGGTGGACAAGGTACTCCGGTAACTGGGAACGGCTGGCGTGGGTGCTGTCGTGGCGCCGGACCCGCTCGCCGCTCGGGGTGTCTCCCGGTCTCCACCCATCCGCGAATGGCGCGGTCGATGCCAAGCCTCCCGACAACGCGGACCTACCGCTGGCACGGCCCGGCGCCCGGGGTCGTGGTGCGCCACCAGCACGGGCCGCCTCAGCGTCGTCACCGCGGTCGCGGTGATGGCTGTCGAGGTCGCCCTG
This sequence comes from Actinomycetes bacterium, assembly GCA_021851885.1. Taxonomy (GTDB): domain Bacteria; phylum Actinomycetota; class Acidimicrobiia; order Acidimicrobiales; family JAMCQF01; genus JAJZBS01. The sequence goes on from JAJZBS010000018.1 coordinate 23,650, forward strand.
GCGACGGGAAAGTGCTGGTCGGGCCAGTGCGGCTTGGAATTCCCGAACGGGAACGTCGGACGGAGAACGACACGACCACAACATCCGCCCACAGGTCCTTGACATTGATCCGAAAGAAGGTAATCATCCGATGATTCCGAACGATACGAACTCCACGGTGCCGTTCACGTTCACGCCGGAACCCTTCGGCCACGAGTCGACGGTGCCTGCACTGGCCGAACAGCTTCGCCTGGCAATCCTTCGCCAGCACCCGGCCGAGGGGACCCGGCTGTTCAGTGTCGGAGAACTGGCGGAGAACACCGGGTTTGCCCCGGGGGTGATCCGAGAGGCACTGCAGCACCTGAGCCAGAGTGGCCTCATTGAGATCCGGCAGGGAGCCAAAGGTGGCGTGTTCGCCCGTCACGTCGGCTACGAACTGCTGGCCAGGGCCCTCGACAACCTGATCGCGAGCAACCGCATTCCTCATGCATCGCTGATCGAGGTCCGTCAGGAAATCGAGGGCTACTGCGCAGACCTCGCCGCCACCCGGAGGACCGACGACGACCTCGCAGCCATGGAGGCCTCGGTCGAACGGACGGAGGGGATGGTCGAGCGCCCTCGCCAATTCGCCGAGGAGAACATCCACTTCCACCTGCTAATTCTCCGCGCGAGCAAGAACAAGATCCTGAGTGCGCTCGTACGGGCGATGCGAGAGCTGTTCTTCGCCGAGACCACCGAATTGCACTACGGACCCGATGCCCTCCATGCCGCCGTGGAAGCCCATCGCAAAGTAATGGAGGCAATCCGTGCGGGCGACGCAAGCCGGGCAAGAGCCGTGATGGGGGCACACATCGGGGCCTTCGACGAGTACGTGTCTCAGACGCACCAACGACGCGAGGACGTTCTATGACGAAACGCGTCCGAATCGGTTCCGGCTCGGCCTACTGGGGAGACATGTTTGAGCCAGCTGTGGCCCTGGCCGAACGTGGCGAAGTGTCCTACATCGGCTTCGACTTCCTAGCCGAGCTGACCATGAGCATCTTCCAGCGAGCTAAAGCGAAAGACCCGGAGAAGGGCTACATTCCGGATCTCCTCACGCTGCTCCGCCTGATCCTTCCCGCGGCACGGAAGCACGGCATCAAGCTCATCCTCAACGGCGGAGCGGCCAATCCAGCCGCCGCCGGGAGAGCGGTCGCGAAGCTCGCTGCCGAGCTAGGCCTGACGGGGTTGCGCATCGGCACGGTGTTAGGTGACGACATCCTCGGTCAGCTCGACGACCTGGCCGCCGACGGCTGGGTATTCGAAAACCTCGACACCGGCGAGCGGGGGCTGGACCGCGTCCGAGGCGACATCGTGGCCGCCCACGCCTACATCGGGTCAGAGGGCATCGTGGGCGCCTTGGCCGATGGGGCTGACGTTGTCATCACCGGCCGAGTGGCCGACAGCGCGCTCTACGTGGCACCGCTCATGCACGAGTTCGGGTGGACCTTCGAGGATCCCGACTGGGACCGCATCGGCGCTGCCATCACGTTGGGTCACCTTGTCGAGTGTGCCGAATGCGTCACCGGTGGGATGTCCAACGTGTGGGAATCGGCAAGCTGCCCCTGGGACATCGGATTCCCGATCCTGGACGTCACCGATGCAACCGACGGCGTCAGCGCAGTGCTCGAGAAGACGCCCGGTAGCGGCGGGATCGTGAATCAGTGGACGGTGAAAGAGCACCTCCTGTACGAAACGCACGACCCGGCTTCATATCTCATGCCGGACGGGATCGGCGACTTCACGACATTGCAGATCGAAGACTTGGGTGATGACCGAGTCCGCCTCACCGGCATGTCGGGTCGCGCCCGACCCGACACACTCAAGGCGCAGATCGGTTATCGCGACGGCTGGATCGGCGAAGGTCAGGTGGTCTTCTCCTGGCCGGATGCTCCTGGCAAGGCTCGACGCGGAATCGACTTCCTTCAACACCGCTTTGCGCAAGCGGGTATCGACCCCCTGGCGCTCGATATGCGATTCCTCGGCGTCGACTCGCTGCACGGTGACGTTGCTCCACCGATGCCCATGGATCCTGACGAGCTCTGTCTCCGGGTGGCGGCTCGGACCCTGACCCGTGAGCAGGCTGATGTCGTTCGGCGCGAAGTCACCCACCTGTGGACGGTCGGTGGACTGGGGACGGCGTTCGGTACACCGTCGCCGCCCAGGCCGGTCATCGGCCTCTGGCCGACGCTGGTTCCCCGCGCCGCCGTACGTCCAATCTGGAACGTCGAGGAGGTGCACTGATGGAATTGCTGGCGGATATCGCCTACGCACGTTCAGGTGACAAGGGCGATGTATGCAATGTCGGGATCATGGCCAAACGGCCGGACCTCTATCCGCTCGTCTTGCGGTGCGTCACTCCCGACGCCGTGGGGCGCCACCTGGCTGGGCTCGTCTCGGGCGACATCGCCGTGTATCGCCTTGACAACATCGAGGCCGTCAACGTCGTCATGAGAGGTGCGCTTGGCGGTGGTGCCACCCGCACCACTCGCTTCGATCAGACCGGCAAGGCCATGGCAACGGCGTTGCTGCGCATGCCTATCGAGGAGGCGTCGTGATCACCGCGTCGTTCGACGACATCACCGTCGGAGAGAGCTGGTTCGGCCGGGGCAGGACGATTACGGAGACAGACGTCGTCAACTTCTGCTACTTGACCGGGAACTGGCTCGAGATTCACTCCAACGTTGAGGTAGCCGCCGCCACTGCGTTCGGACAGCGTCTGGTTCAAGGGAGTCTGACTTTCAGCCTCATACCTGGGCTCGTGACTTGGGACTATCGCTACATCATCGCCTTCTATGGCGTCGACCACCTGCGCTTCCTACGCCCCGTGTTCATTGGTGACACGGTTCGTCCTGCCTTGAGGGTCATCGAAAAGACGCCGAAAGATGACGAGCGCGGTGTCGTGGCGCTGGAAATCGAGGTGCACAACCAACACGACGAAGTAGTACAGGCGGCCATATTCAAGCTTCTTGTCCGCCGTCATGCACTTCAGCTGGGCGGCACCACCACGAACCCCGCGACCGAAGGGCATGCCGATGGATGACGCACTCTTGAGCTCAGACCACCTCGAATGGCGGAGGGTAGTCCGTGACTTCGCTGCCAAGGAGATCCCTCGTGAGTATGTCAGGACCTGCGACGGGGCCCGAGAGTATCCGTATGAAGCCTACGAAAAGGTAGTACAAGCTGGCTGGCTCGGCATGCTCGTGCCCGAGTCATTCGGAGGCGCAGACTTCGATCTGATCGCCTACCTCCTCATGTTGTGGGAACTCGGGCGCTTCAGCGTCGACTTCGGCACGGTATTCGCCATTCCTGCATTCTGCGTCATGAACATCGTGCGCCATGGAACCGCTGATCAGCAGGAGCAGTATCTCCAAGCATTTCTGGAAGGTCGGGTTCGCTTTTCAATCTCGATCACGGAGCCTGAGGCTGGTTCGGACGTGGCCGCTGTGAGCACCCAGGCTGTTCTGGACGGCGACGAATACGTCATAAACGGGAACAAGATGTACGCCTCGGCCGCCCATACAAAGAACAACGTCATCTGCATGCTCGTCCGGACCGGTCCGGCCGGGGAACGCCACCGAGGGCTCAGCCTGATCCTGGTGCCAAACGATGCTCCCGGGCTGACAATGGACCGACTGCCCACCGTTGCCCGCCGGGCCACCGGGACCAACCAGATCTACCTGCAAGACGTACGCGTCCCGGCACGCAACGTCATCGGTGCCGCAGGAGACGGCTGGCGCCTGATCATGGAGCACCTGGAGCTGGAGCGGATCTCGGTGGCCACGCTGTACGCCGCCAACGCTCAGCAGGCTGTCGATGATGCCGTGGCCTTCGCGAAGGAGCGTGTCCAGTTCGGAAAGCCGATCGGGTCGTTCCAGGTGATCAAGCACACCCTGGCGCAGATGCAGACCGACGTGGACGCGGCGACAGCTCTGGTCCAGCGGGCGGCGATCCGGTTGGCAGCCGGGCTTCCCGCAGCCAAGGAGGTCAGCATGGCCAAGCTCTGTGCCTCGGAGACGCTCTACAAGGTCGCCGGCGAAGGCATGCAGATCCTCGGCGGGGCCGCCCAGCTGCCAGACATGGACATGGAGCGGTACTGGCGGGAGGGCAAGCAGTCCATGGTGGGGGCAGGCAGTTCCCAGATCCACCGGTCGATCATTGCCAAGGAGATGGGCCTGTGATGCGCTGCGGCGTGTTGGTCGCACCGCCAAATCCAGTGGACATGGGAGGGCTGGCCGCCTCCGCCGAAGGAGCGGGCTTTGACGTCTTGGCGTTCGCAGACTCCCAGTCGCTGTTCCGGGAGCTGTATGTGTCGATGGCTGTGGCAGCGCAGGCGACGGAGCGGATCAAGCTTGTCCCTGGTGTGTCGAACGTCGTGACACGGCATGTGGCCGTGACGGCCAGCGCGATGGCGACAATCGACGAACTATCTGGTGGCCGGGCGATCCTGGCACTCGGCACCGGAGACAGCGCTGTCTACAACCTCGGCGAGCATGCCGTGAGTCTCGCCGACATGAACGAGGCGGTCCTGTCCCTCCGGCGCCTCTTCGCAGGCGAGCGCGTCGAATTCCGCGGGCGCCAGATCCATGTCGGCTGGTCCCGTCGCCAGGTGCCGATCTACATGGCAGCCGAGGGGCCCAGGACACTGGAACTGGCGGGAATGATCGCCGACGGCGTCATCGTCGGATCCGGGTTGGGACCTGGACATGTGACGGCCGCCTTGGAGCGCCTGGCTACCGGGGCCGAGCGCTCTGGACGGTCGCTCGCCGACCTCGACGTCTGGTTCTTCGCCAAGGCCAATCTCGGCAGCGATGACCAATCGGCCCTCGACGAGATCCGGATGGCGCTGGCCGCAAGCGCCAATCACGCGTTCCGGTTCACCAAGTCGGGCAAGGACCTGCCCGAGGACCTCAAGCCAGCAGTAGCCCGTCTCCAGCAGGAGTACGCCTTCCACCAGCACGAGCAGGTCGGCGAGACCCGCAACGCCGAGCTTGTCGCGGAGCTGGGCCTCATTCCCTATCTGGCCGATAGATTCGCCGTCGTCGGGACGCCGGCAACGGTCGTCTCCCGTCTTCAGGCGTTGGAGGCCCTCGGCGTCGAGCAGGTCCTGCTCACGGCCTTGGTGCCCGATCCTCCAGGCTTCATCGACCTCTGGCGCGACGCGGTCGCGCCCCGCCTTGCCGCCGGAGCACCGGAGCGCGCACGGTGACGCCAGTGGACAACGGGGACCCTGGGCGGCAGGTCGACCCGTCGGCTCGCGCCAACGCCCCCAGCGATCTCACGAGCTCGCTTGGCCTGCTTTCCGAACTGGACACGACGTCGGGTGGTCCCCTCCAGGGCGTGCGGATACTCGACCTTTCCCGGATCGTGGCCGCTCCGTTCGCGACCATGGCCCTGGGCGAGCTTGGTGCGACGGTCATCAAGGTCGAACGGGCCGGCGCCGGGGACGACTGCCGGGCTTGGGGGCCACCGTTCGTCGAAGGCGAGTCGGCCTACTTCCTCTCGGTGAACCGGAACAAGCGGGGTATGACCGTTGACTTCGCCACCGACGAGGGCCGTTCGGTTGTTCGCCAGCTCGCGCTCGAGTGGGCCGACGTGGTCGTCGAGAACTTCAAGGACGGAACGCTCGAAGGCTGGGGCCTGGACCTGGCCGACCTCCGCCGGTCGAACCCCCGGCTCGTCACGGCTTCCGTCCGTGGCTACCCCGAAGGCGACTCCCGACCTGGCTACGACTTCATCACCCAGGCGTCGAGCGGGCTGATGTCGCTCAACGGCCCCGTCGACGGCGAGTTCTACAAGGTCGGTATTCCCATCTCCGACCTCAGCAGTGGCCTGTACCTCCTGAGCGGCATCCTCGCTGCGCTGTGGCACCGTCAGCAGACAGGCTCCGGGCAACACGTTTCGGTGTCGCTGTGGGAATCCCAAGTCTCGTTGCTGGTCAACGCAAACCAGGCATACCTGGCAAGCAATCGGGCGCCTCGGAGGATGGGAAACGCCCACCCACAGGTCGCGCCATACGAGGTGTACCAGACGGAAGACGCACCCGTTGCCATCGCCGGAGGCAACCAGGCGCAGTTTGCCAGGATCGCCGAGTGCCTGGGGCACCCGGAATGGGTGGAGGATCCGGCCTTCGCCACCAATGCTGACCGGGTGACCAATCGGACCGAATTGGCGGCACGGATCGAAGCGGAACTGGCGAGTCGGAAGCGCGATGACGTCCTGGCGATGCTCACGGCAGCGAGTGTGGCCTGCGGACCGCTGCGTACCGTAGATGAAGTCCTCACCTCGCCCGAAGCAGAGGCCTCGGGGATCGTTGCCACCGTCACGCACGAGCTGCTAGGTGAGGTGCCGGTGGTCCGGCTGCCGTGGCGGTTCTCCGACACCCCGGCCGAACCGCGCTTCGGTCCTCCGACGCTTGGACAGGACACCGACAAGATCCTGTCGGCCCTGGGCGAGGTCGGCGTGCACGCGACAGGTCAGTCGGGATCTGAGGGGGATGGATCTCTCGCGCCCAACACGGAGCACCGTTCGTGATCGGTGTGCGCAACCGCCGTGGGGGCCGAGGCCTGGTGGCGATGCCGTCCGGTGGATCCGAGGCACCGTCGGGGTCCCATGCGCTGACCTGTCGAGGCCTGACCAAGACGTACGGAGGTCAGGTGGCTCTCCAGAGCCTCGACTGGCACTGCAATTTCGGCGACATCCACGGCCTCGTGGGCCAGAACGGCGCCGGCAAGTCGACGCTCGTCGGATCGATCACCGGGGGGCTCGTTCCCGACGCCGGCGACGTGTGGGTGGCCGGAGAGCGACTGCCGCTCGGGCGTCCCAGCGCCAGTCGCCGGCTGGGGGTGGCGGCGGTCTTCCAGGAACTTGGAGTGGTTCCGGCACTGTCCGCCTTGGAAAACGTGTTCCTCGGCCATATGCCGAATCGAACCAGCATCGTCAACCGTCGGGAGATGCTGCGGCGCTTCACCGATCTGGCAGACCGATTCGAAGTCAGCATCGACCCCGACGACCCGGTCGGTGGCCTGCCAGTGGGAAAGCAGCAGGTCATCGAGATCATGCGCTGCGTCAGTTCCGGCGCCGCCATCCTGCTGCTGGACGAACCCACCGCCGCTCTCTCGGAAGCCGAGCGGGCATCGTTCCATCGCATCATGGTGGAATTGCGCGCTCAGAAGCTCACGGTGCTGTTCATCAGCCATAACCTCGACGAGGTCGAGGAACTGTGCGACGAAGTCACAGTCCTGGCCGAAGGTCGACTGGTCGGAACGCAGCCGACAGCTTCGTGGAGCCGAGAGGAGCTGATCGCCGCAATTGCCGGGTCGGCTGCCCAAGGAACGCTAGCGGTCGACGTGCAGCCTGGTCCCACCCCCGACGGGGCGAATTACGCATCGCCCACCACCCCTCGGCCTTCGTCCGACGAGAACATCGATGCGCCTCGCCGCAACCCGAACTGGTCGTTGACCGTCCGTGGGCTGTCGCTCCCCGGCGGAACACTCTGTCTCGAGGAGATGACCGTGCATGCCGGCGAAATCGTCGGCCTTGCCGGCCTCATGGGGTCTGGCCGCACCCGCCTACTGCGGTGCCTAGCCGGCTTGGAGCCTTCAGCTGTGGCCGACGTCCAGGTGAACGGGGCTGACGCCGCCCTTCCAAAGACGCCACACCAAGCGCTTCGCCTCCAGATCGCCCTGTTGCCCGAGGACCGCAAGAACGGCTTGGTCCTCGGTCGGAGCATCCGGGACAACATGCGCCTAGGGGCACAGTCGACCTCGAAGGACGATCTCGGAGCGGGCGTGACCATGCGACAGGCGTTGGAGCGCGTCGGTGCACCGGTGGCGAGGATATCCGAACCGGTGGGCACTCTCTCGGGGGGAAACCAGCAGAAAGTCCTTATGGCCAAGTGGTTGGCACGGGGAGTCAAGTTGTTACTCGTCGACGAGCCCACCAGGGGCATCGACATCGGCGCCAAGACTCAGATCATGACGCTGTTGCGCCAGCTCACCGGAGAAGGATTGGCTGTCGTCTTCGTCTCGTCCGAGCTCGAAGAGGTCCTTGCAATTGCCGACCGTATCGTAGTCATGGCGGCCGGACGGTCTGTAGCAGACCTGGAAAGAAGTGACCCGCGCTGGACGGTGCATGACATCCTCCGGATCGCCTTCGAAGGAAACAGTGGGGGAAAAGATGTATTCAGCACCTAATAACACAGGAGTGACGCCGGTCAGTGTTGGCGGCGAGACCAATCTCACTGGGACGACCTACCCGTCCAACAGACGGTTCCTTCCCATGCGCTCCGGCTCGCGCAGGGGCTGGTCCAGGTTCGCAATCGTCGGATTCTTGGTGGCTCTCCTTGCGGTATCGGAGATCCTCTACCACGGCTTCTTGACGTGGACAAACCTTCGAAATCTCGTCGGCCAGAACTCATCAATCGGGCTCATCGCTGTCGGGATGACGTTCGTAATTATCAGTGAAGGGTTTGACCTATCAGTAGGAGGTATGGAGGCCCTATCGGGCGTTCTCTATGCTGGAGTCGCTCTGCACCACGGAGTTATCATTGGCCTTATCGTGGCTCTCATGGCTGGCATTATCGGAGGAGTCGCTAATGCCGGCATCATCGTCGTTCTCAAAGTGAACCCCTTCATCGCCACCCTGGGGATGGCATCAGTGTTCAGTGGTCTGGCCTACCTCTATTCCAAGTCTGCTCCCATCACCGTAAGTACTTCGTCCTTCTCAGCCATAGGTACTGACTCGATCTTCGGTATCCCGTGGACAGTCGTGATCCTGGCCGTGGTGATGATTGTTGGAGGGTGCGTGCTCAAGTGGACGACCTTCGGACGGAATACGTACGCCATCGGTGGGAACGAGATGGCGACGCGGCTCTCGGGAGTTCACACCGGCCTTGTGCGAGGTGCCAGCTACGTGCTCACGGGGCTGCTGGCAGCCCTAGGTGGGATCATTCTCGCCTCTCAAATCGGCGTCGGTCAGGCTGACATTGGAGCATCGACAGCCCTCACCAGTATCGCAATGGTCGTCGTCGGTGGGACCAGTCTGAGCGGAGGCGAAGGCGGGATGTGGCGGACGCTGGTCGGATTCCTGACCCTGGCTGCCCTGGCGAATCTGTTCAACAGCGTGAACATCAATTCGAATTGGGAGCTACTCACTGAGGGGGTAATTCTTATCGGAGCCGTCGCTATCGACATGAAGGGAAGAAGGGGGTCAAGACGTCAAAGTAGGGCGATGCTGAAGCGAATCGCCGACATTCCAAGCAGCTAGGCACTCACATCGGGTGCAGGGGGAGTCACATGAATACCAACGCCGAACAACGCAATGAACATAAGAAGGGTCACTTCAAGCGATCGACGCAAATCATGGCGCTTCTAGGTATCGCTGCCATATCGTTGGCGGCATGCTCGAGCACGTCGTCGAGTACGCCAGCGACGTCGACCGCGAATTCAGGAGCGTCTTCGGGTGCGTCGTCAGCGAAGCCCGGCCTGAAGATCGCCTACTTCACGGCAGGGACCAATCTCACGTACTTCACGGTCGCCAATAGTGCAGCGTCCGCTGAGGCAGCAAAGCTTGGAGCTTCGTTCCAGCTGTTCGACTCAGCTCAGAGTGTCACGACACAGGTCGACCAGATGCAGAGCGCCCTAACTCAGGGATTCAATGCATGGATCGTCCAGGCCAACTCGGGGCCGTCCGTGTGCAACGTCGTGAAGCAGGCTGTTGCCAAGAAGATTCTCGTCGTCACGACTACGAATCCCATCTGCAACCTGTCGGCGGCCAACGGTGACGCTACATGGTTGCCGGGCACGGTGGCCAACATTGGCGGTCAGACTCCCGCATGGTGGACAGAGTTTTATCAGTACATCGCGCAGGAGAACCCGAATGGTGGAAACGTAGCCATCCTTACTGGACCGGCGATTAACCCGTTGACGATCAACAACAATGCCGCTGCGAAGTCGGTTTTCGATAAGAACCCGAAGTTCCACATCGTGGCCAACGAGGCGACCAACTACACGACTCCGCAGGGTTTGTCGGCCATGCAAGATATTTTGCAGGCCAACCACAACATCAATATCATCGTGTCCACCTACTCTGGACTCACCCAGGGAATCATTCCTGCCGTCAAGGCGGCAGGGTTGATGGGCAAGGTGAAGATCTACGATGCTGGTGGAGCGACGACATCGCAGCAGTACATCCAGTCTGGCGAGCTGCAGATGAGTTTCGTTCTGTTGCCCAGGCAGACCGCGATCGACGCTGTTGACGCGGTTGTCAATGCCTACAATGGAAAGACCGTTGCCCACTTCATCAACCCGTTGACGGCGCAGGATCCGGCGGTGCCAGGAACGCTGTTCATTACCAAGAGCAACGTTTCGAAGTTTGCGAGCCTGGGTTACTGAGCCACGTATCGAACGAGATTCGCGGCACGCTGTTCAATCAGGCGCCGAGTGGCGCCTGGACGGAGCGTGTACGTGCGGTCGGGGCGGTGCTTGAGGGCACCGCCCCGACCGTTGCGAATCCGGGCCCCGCTGGGTGGGCTGAGTGCTCGATGTCGGGCCATCGGGGACGCTGGCCTCGGCTGAGGGAATGGTTCGGCCCCGCGGTGCGCGACCGAGGGATGCGTGCGTGCGACGAGCGAGTTGACGGAACTGGCCGTGCCGGCGTCGAGTGCCTCGGTTCGCGGTTCCGTGGCGAGTAGCCAGGAGTTGGGCGTTGGGGCGTGACCGTGGCCCTCGGCAACTTCCATGGATTTGTGGGAGCGATCAGCGCCGGCCGATAGGCCGACTTCTGTCAGGCGTGTGTGCATACCTGTGACACTGGCGCCGGCCGCGAGCTGACGGGAGGCGCTCATAGCTCACCGTGCCTTTGACCGATTGCAGCAGGTGGCCACCACGTGGTGTTGACTCCATCTGCCACGGCCGGGCGTGCGCGCTCCGAGCGCCGACAACCGTGCGAGCGCTCGGTGGTGTCGTGGTGCGCCGTGCTGACCGCTCGACGGTGAGGCAGGCGGCTGCCGGCGGCGTTCCTGCGGAGACCGGGATCACCAGCGTGGATGCCTACCCGCCGGCCACCGATGGCGAAGGCACTGGAGGCCGGTCAGTCGATGGCAGCTGCCCCCTGCATGAAGATCCCGTTGTGGATGAGGAAGGCCCGCAGCTTGTTGGCAAGGACGATGGCATCGCGGCCGGTCGCCCCCTCGGACGCCACGAAGTCGGTGATGGCCTGATCGGTCTTGCGCCGCCCGACGGCGCTGATGGCCGTGCTCCCGGACTTCGTCGACCGCAGGCACTGGG